>CAZTLX010000266.1:0-4402 GCA_964614575.1 uncultured Phycisphaeraceae bacterium
ACAGCCGCCTGTAATCAGGCGGCTGTCGTGTGACGTTGTTCGGATGCGGCGCGATTTACGCGACGACCGGCTGCAATTGGCGGTGGGCTCGGCGGCGGGTGAAGAACCGCAGCAGCAGGATGAACAGCGCGACGACCAGCAGCACCGCGACGATCGGCACGACCACCGCGACGATCGACAAGGCGGTGGCGGCCCCGGCTTCAACGGTGGAGACGACGGGGTTGCCCAGCCCGCCGGTGGTGACGGTGGACATCGCCCGGGTGGCGACGGTGAGGGTCTGCACCGTGGCCGCGGTCCCGCCGCCGGCGATGATGGCCATCGCCCACTGCGACATCGGGTCGAAACCGGTGATGAACGTCGCGGCGGTGAGCGAGCCGGCGATCACGGCCGCGGGGGTCGCGACGGTGTCCAGCGCGTTGTCCACCCACGGCACGTAGTAGCTGGCGATCTCCAGGGCGGTTGCCGTGCCGAACGCGATCAGCGCGGGCCACGAGCCGATCCATTCCATGCTCGGGGTGACGCCCCAGCTTCCGGCTTTCACGGCGATGCCGGCGATGAGCATCGGCACAAACACGCGGAACCCGCAGGCCGCGGCTAATCCAATCCCAACAAAAATGCCTAGTATCGTCGCAAACTGATCCTGAGGCATGGTCTGGCCTCCAAAATGTGCCCCGAATCGCTCGGGGCGGGGTGCTAGGGACGGCCAGGCCGCCGATGCGGGTGGTACGTCCGCTATTCTAGCGGCCAACCCACGGGTTTCGTTCACGACTTTCCCGTGATCGGCAAAAAAACCACGGGTTCCCCCGCCCAGAAGCAATCCAGCATGCCCGCACCCGCCACGCCCCCGAGCGCCCCCACTGCCCTCAAACGCCAGGTCGGCATCTTCGGCGCGATCCTGCTCGGCCTCGGGTCGATCCTGGGCACCGGCGTCTTCGTCAGCCTCGGCATCGCCGCGGGCGTCGCCGGGCCGGCGGTGATCCTCGCGGTCCTCATCGCGGCCGTGCTCGCGATGTGCAACGGCATCAGCAGCGCTCAGCTCGCCGCCGCCCACCCCGTCTCCGGCGGGACGTATGAATACGGCTACCGCTACCTGCACCCCGCTGCGGGCCGCGTCGCCGGATGGATGTTCCTCTGCGCCAAGAGCGCCTCGGCCGCGACCGCCGCGCTGGGCTTCGCGGGGTATCTGCTGCAGATGATCGCGCCCGGCGAGCTGGCCGACTGGACCATGCCGCTGGCTTTGGTCGGCATCGTCCTGCTCACCGGCATCGTGCTCGCCGGCATCCGCCGCACCAACGCGGCCAACGTCCTGATCGTCGCCGTCACCGTCGGCACGCTGCTGTTCTTCATCCTCGGCGTCGGGGCAAACCTCGAAGGCCAGGGCATCATGCGCGTGAGCAACTTCGGCGGGATGGAAAACTGGGTGAACGACCGCGGCCAGACGTTCTTCCCTGCGCTGCTCCACGGCGCGGCGCTGGTGTTCGTCGCGTTCACCGGCTACGGCCGCGTGGCCACGCTCGGCGAAGAGATCACCGACCCGCGCAAGAGCATCCCGATCGCGGTGGTGTTGACCGTGCTGGTCAGCGCGGCGCTGTATCTGGGTGTGGCGCTGGTCGCGGTGGCGGAGGTCGGGGCCACTTCGTTCGCCACCTACACCACGCAGGGATACGCACCGCTGGAGAAGATCGCCGGCGACATCGTGCCGTGGTGGCGGTACGTGCTGGCGATCGGCGCGATCACGGCGATGGTCGGCGTGCTGCTGAACCTGATCCTCGGGCTCTCGCGCGTCGCGCTGGCGATGGGGAGGCGTCGCGACCTGCCCGGCGTGTTCGCGAAGATCAACGACGCGGGCACCACGCCCGTGCCCGCGGTGCTGCTGGTCGCGGCGATTATCCTCGGCCTCGCGGCGGTGGGGTCGGTGAAGTTTGCCTGGTCGTTTTCCGCGACGACGGTGCTGATCTATTACGCACTGACGAATTTGGCCGCGCTGAGGCTGCCGCCGGAGGATCGGCGGTTCCCGCGGCTGATCTCGGTCGTGGGGCTGGTGGGCTGCGTGGGTCTATGCGCGTTTATCGACTGGCCCTACCTCGTCGCGGCGGGCATGCTGCTGGTGCTGATCCTGTTGGGCCACGGTTTGGCGGGGGCGGTGCGGGGGCGCTCGTGATTTGTGTACGCGGAGTGGGGTGCGCGCAGAGTACGCCAAGAGCGCGGAGGTAAGGCAGAGAAGATTGCCACTAAAAGGTACAAAAGGCACAAAAAGTGAGGCCGGCTTCCCCCCTGTGCCTTTTGTGCTTCTTAGTAGCTACTTGTCTTTTCCTCAGCGCTCTTTGCGATCTCTGCGCGCACCATGCCCCCGCTCCGCCCCGATCCGATATCCTTTGCGCCTATGCCGACCGTGACGCTGAATCTGCCGCAGGAAGACTTGTCATACGACGTGCTGATCGATGTCGATCTCTTGCCGCGGCTTGGCGCGCTGGTGCGGGAGGTGGTGCCGCACGCCAAGGCCGGGCTGATCCTTGACGAAGGCATCGAGACCAGCCACGGGCGGATCGCCGCGCGCTCGCTCGATGGCGCGGGCTTCGACACCACCGTCGCGGTCATGGCCCCCAGCGAGAAACGCAAGAGCCTGGGCACGGTGCGGACGCTTTACGACGTGATGCTCGAGGCCAAGCTCGAACGCCGCAGCCCGATCGTCAGCGTCGGCGGCGGGATCACCGGCGACACCGCGGGCTTCGTCGCCGCGACTTACCTGCGCGGCGTGCCCTTCGTGCAGGTGCCGACCACGCTGCTGGCAATGGTCGATGCGTCGGTCGGCGGGAAGGTCGGCGTCAACACCCAGCAGGGCAAGAACCTGATCGGCGCGTTCCATCAGCCGCGGCGGGTGGTCATCGACATCGACACGCTGGGCACGCTGCCGCAGCGCGAGCTGCGCTGCGGCCTGGCCGAGTGCGTGAAGCACGGCATGATCCGCGACGCGTCGCTGTTCGCGTGGATCGAAGAGAAAATCGACGCCATCCTCGCGCTCGACCCGCCGACGCTGATCGAACTGGTCCACCGCAACGTCGCGATCAAGGCGGCGGTCGTCACCGAAGACGAGCGCGAATCGGGCGTGCGGGCGCACCTGAACTTCGGGCACACGTTCGCGCACGCGATCGAGCTGACGACGGCGTACGGCCGGATCCATCACGGCGAGGCGGTGGCCTTGGGCATGGTCGCGGCGACGGGGCTGGCGACCGACCGCGGTCTTTGCGAGAAGGGCCTGCTGAGGCGGCTGGTCGCGTTGCTGGAGCGGATCGGCCTGCCGGTGTACGAGAAGAAGCTGCCGCCGACGCGCAAACTCATCGAGGCGATGACGCTGGATAAGAAGGTGGCGGACGGCCACATCCGGCTGATCCTGCCGCGGACCCTCGGCGAGGTGGCCATCCACGACGACCTCCCCGAGGACGCGATCCGCTCCGCATGGGACGCGCTGCGGGGGTACGTCGGCGATTGACAGCCTGCCCGGAGCGGTTATCGTGCCTCGGCTCGGGGGCGAACGGGCTTGATCAGGGAACCATTGATTTTCATTGAAGGAACAACACCATGACCACTCACGCCAGGAAGGCTTTGATTCTCGGAGCGATCGTGCTGGGCGCGGGGGTGGCCGCGTATCACCTGGGGCCGGACCGCTCGGCCAAGGCGCAGGAGGCGGCGGCCGCGCAAGTGCAGATCGCGACGCAGCCCGGCGAGGCCGAGGCGTTGACCACAAAGGACCTGTCGCTGGATCAGGCCCACGCGATCCTCGCCGCGGCGGTCGCCAAGAGCCAGGAAATCGGCACGAAGATGGACATCGCCATCGTCGATGCCGGGGGCAACCTCAAGGCCTTCGTGCGGGAAGACGGCGCGTGGCTGGGGTCAATCGATATCTCGATCAAGAAGGCCAAGACCGCCCGTTACTTCGACATGCCCACCGGCGAGATCGGCAAGCTCAGCCAGCCCGGCGGGCCCCTCTACCAGATCGAGCACTCCAACGGCGGGCTGATCACCTTCCCCGGCGGGGTGCCCCTCAAACTGGATGATGGCACGGTGATCGGCGCGATCGGCGTCAGCGGCTCGACGGTGGAGAACGACCACGCCGTCGCCGCCGCCGGTGCCGCGGTGATCCAGTGATTGAGTGAATTTACCGCCGGGTCTGGTCAAGACCGGCTCCGTCCGGTAAGATGGTGGGAAGAGGCGGGTTCGAGGCGGTGGGACCGGACCCTGAAGGAGGCCACCGGAGGAGGCTTCGGAGGTGGAAGGGGGAGTTTAGGAGACTTCCGGTATTCCGGCTGACCCCGTGCCCGCGGGGCGGACGAGGAGAGGCGGTAGGGAGAAGGGCATCCGTTCTTATTGGGCCGCCGTTATTCGGCGGCCCATTTTCTTTTCG
>CAZTLX010000267.1:0-4359 GCA_964614575.1 uncultured Phycisphaeraceae bacterium
CCGGGCCGGTGGTCAAAGCGGGACTATATCGCGGTTTGCTAACACTGCCAAGCGGCGAACACCGCCGCCCGGCCCCCCGCCCCCTCCCGGCCTTCCCGCAGGCTGGCCGACGGGCCGGCGCCCGCGGCTTCACTGCCCCCCGGGCTGCCCCCCCGGTTTAGCACATCGTCATGCCGCCATCCACGGTCAGCACCTGCCCGGTGACATACCCCGCGTCATCGGACGCCAGGAACGCCACCGCCGCGGCGATCTCCCCCGGCCGCCCGAACCGCCGCAGCGCGGTGATCTCCTTCACCGTCGCCTTGATCTTCTCGGGCAGCACCTCGGTCATGTCCGTCTCGATGAAGCCGGGGGCCACCACGTTGGCGGTGATGTTCTTGCCGCCCATCTCCTTGGCCAGCGACTTGGTCATGCCGACCACCCCCGCCTTGGCCGCAGCGTAGTTGAACTGGCCCGCGTTGCCCACCAGCCCGGCGACCGAGCCGATGTTGATCACCCGCCCCCACTTGCCGCGGACCATCGGCCGCATCGCCGCCCGGCAGGCGACAAACACGCTGCGCAGGTTCGTCTGGATCACCTCGTCAAACTCCGCGTCGCTCATCCGCATCAGCAGGTTGTCCCGCGTGATGCCCGCGTTGTTCACGAGGATGTCCAGCCGATTGTGCGTGTCGAAGACCTTCTCGATCACCGCCTCAAGCTGCGCCTGATCGCCGATGTCGCAGGTCGCGGTCTCGGCGCTGCCGCCCGCGGCTTCGATCTCGGCCTTCACCTGGTTGAGCTTTTCTTCGTTGCGCGCGACGCAGACGACGTGACGGCCCTGGGCCGCGAGCGCCTTGGCGCACGCCGCGCCGATGCCCCGGCTGGCACCCGTGACGATCGCGACGCGTTTTTCGTTGGTTTGTGCCATGGATGATCCGTTCCCTAGGCGGGCGTATCGAAGTTCTCGACCTTGATCTTGCGCTCGATGCGGCGCATCAGCCCCGAGAGCACCTTGCCCGGGGCCAGCTCAACGTAACGCGCCTCGGCCTGCGCCGCGGCCGCGGCCTGCATCGACTGGCTCCAGCGCACCGGGCGGGTGAGTTGCTCGACCAGCCGCTGCTTGATGCTCGCGATATCCGCCTCGTGCAGGCCGGCCGTCACGTTGCTGTACACCGGCACCCGCGGCAGGTTCCAGTTCACCTTGTCCAGCGCGGCCGCCAGACGATCGGCCGCGGGCTGCATCAGCGGCGAGTGGAACGCTCCGGCCACGGTCAGCGGCGTCGGTCGCAGGCCCAGCTTCTCCGCCTCGGCCACCGCGCGCTCGCACGCATCGACACTGCCCGAGACGACCACCTGCATCGGCGAATTAAAGTTCGCGGGCACCAGCACACTCCCGGGGCCTTGGCCGCGGGCCGCGTCGCAAAGCTCGTTGATCTTGTCTTCGCTCACGTCCCCGGTGATCGCGACCATCGAGCCTTTCGACGCCTCGGCCGCGTCCTGCATCGCCTGCCCGCGCAGCCGCACGAGGTTCAGCCCCTCGGCAAAGTCGAACGCGCCCGCGAGGTGCAACGCGGTGAACTCGCCCAGCGACAGCCCGGCGGTGGCGATGATCTCCACCAGCGTGCCCTGCTCGACCAGCGCCTGGTAGCACGCGACGGAGGTGGTGTAGATCGCCGCCTGCGCGACATCGGTGCGGTTGAGCTGATCCTCGGGCCCGCCAAAGCAGACCTTGCTCAGCTCAAACCCCAGCGCCCGGTCGGCCGCGGCAAACGTCTGCGCCGCGACCGGGGCCGTGTCGAACCAGGCCTTGCCCATGCCGACGGCCTGCGCGCCTTGTCCGGGACACAGAATCAAACTCGGATTGTTGTTCGTCTCTGTCATGATCGTTTTTAGCCGCAGATGAACGCGGATGAACGCGGATGGGCAAACCAGGATTTATCCGCGTTGATCTGCGTGTATCCGCGGCTCATTGCCTCATCAAAGTTGCCAAAGGCTCGCGCCCCAGGTCAGCCCGCCGCCCTGGGCGACGAAGATGACCTTGTCGCCCGGCACGACCCTGCCCTGCTGCCGCAGCTCGTGCAGGCACAGGCCCACGCTCGCGGCCGAGGTGTTGCCGAAGCGGTCGATGTTGACGTAGATCTGGTCGTCCCGGAAGCCCAGTTTCTTCCACGCGGTATCCATGATGCGCTGGTTCGACTGGTGCGGGATGACCATCTTGATGTCATCAACCGACAAGCCGGTTTCTTTAAGCGCCTGGTTCACGCAGTCGCGCAGGGCGTTGACGGCAAACTTGAATACCGCCTGACCGTTCATCTGCAGCGTGTTGAACTGGCCGTTCCACCCGGCCTCGTCGGTGTTTTGGATATCGACGCCTTCGGGCAGGTCGTTTTCGTTGCGCGGGACGAACAGCGCATCGCCCTGCCCCGGGCCGGAGTTGGAGTAGAGCACCTGGAAGAGGCAGCGGTGGCTCGCGTTGTCGGAGGCGCTGATGATCGCGGCACCCGCGGCATCGCCGAAGAGGATGCAGGTGCGGCGGTCTTCCCAGTTGACGATCGACGAAAGCCGATCGGCCCCGACGACGGCGACGTGCTTGTAGAACCCGGTCGCGATGCCGTTATACGCCATGCCCAGCCCGCCGACGAACCCGGTGCAGGCCATGTTGATGTCCATCGCGCCGCAGGGCGTCGCGCCGATCTTCGTCACGACCTGGCACGCGGTCGCGGGGCAGATCATGTCCTGGGTCATCGTCGCGCAGATCAGCAGGTCCAGGTCGGTCGGCTCGAGGCCGGCGTCGGCCAGCGCGGCGGTGACGGCTTCGGCGGCTAAATCAGAGGTGCGCGCCCCTTTTTCCGTGAGGTGGCGCGTGACGATGCCGGTCCGAGGGCGGATCCACGCGTCCGAGGTCTCCACGAACTTCGCCAGGTCGTCGTTGTGCAGCTTCCTGGGCGGCACGGCCAGGCCGGTGCCCGTGATCGTCACGCCCGCGGGGGCTTGGGGCACGCTCATGCCGATTCCTTCCGGCTGGGCAGGTCATCGGGGTGGGCGTATTTCTCGGCCTCCGCCAGCGTCTCGACGATGCCCTCGTTGATCTTGCTCTCGGCGAATTGAATCGCGGCGCGCACGGCGTTGGTGATCGTTCGCGCCTCCGATGAGCCGTGACAGATCAGGCAGATGCCGTTGGCCCCCAGCAGCGGCGCGCCGCCGTACTCGTGGTAGTCGTGCTTCTTCCAGATGCTCTTGACGATGGGTTCAAACTTCATCGCCAGCTCGGGGTCGTGCTCGAAGACCTCGTGGGCGATGATCTCGAAGATGCCCTTGCTCAGGCCCTCGGCCAGCTTGAGCACCACGTTGCCGGTGAACCCCTCGCAGACGACGACATCCGTCTCGCCGCCGAAGATGCCGCGGCCCTCGACGTACCCCACGTAGTTGAGCGTCGGGTCCTGCTTCATGAGGAAGTGGCTGTCCTTGGTGAGCTGGTTGCCCTTGCCCTCTTCGCCGCCGATCGACAGCAGCGCGACGCGTGGGTTGTCGATGCCGATGAGGCGTTTGGCGTAGACGCCGGCCATGTGGCCGTACTGGTGCAGGTGGGAGGGCTTGGGCTCGGGGTTGGCGCCGACATCGCAGAGGACGACCGGTCCCATGAAGGTGGGCATGGTCACGGCGATGCCGGGGCGGTGGACCCCCGGAAGCCTTCGCATCGACATCTGCGCGCTGGCGACGCAGGCGCCGGTGTTGCCCGCGGAGATGATGACTTGGCAGTGGCGGTCGCCGGCCTTGCGTCCGCCGAGGAACCCCATCTTGACGATGGAGGAGTCGGGCTTGGCGCGCAGCGCGGTGACGGGCGACTCGGCCATGCCGATGTCGTTGGAGGAGGCTTCGACCTCGATGCGTTTTTCGTTCTTGAGGCCGAGCTCGGCGATGCCTTCACGGATGATCGCCTCGTCGCCGATGAGCACGAGGGTGTCTTCACCGCGCAGCAGTTCCACGGCCGCCAAGGCGCCGTTGAGGATGGCGTCGGGAGCGTGGTCGCCCCCCATGACGTCGATGGCGATGCGCAAAGCGGATATCCTCGGAGCAAGGCTCGGCCGAAGAAACAATCATCTTCGCGGCGGCCGGGCCGGCGAAAGGCGGCGTGTTTTTAGGCGTCGTCCTTGCCGAGCGTCAGCTTCAGGCCGGGGCGGACGTACCCGCACTCCCCGCAGGCGCGGTGGGGAAGCTTGGCGGCGCCGCAGTTGGGGCAACCGACGGTCTGCGTGCCCCGCAGCGCGTGATGGGAGCGGCCCTTGCGCGTCTGGGTGCGGGTTTTGCGTTGAACAGGCAGCATGGTTTACCTCGTACACAAGGATCGGCGGGGCCGACGCGGGGGGTTTGGGGGCCGGG
>CAZTLX010000268.1:0-4351 GCA_964614575.1 uncultured Phycisphaeraceae bacterium
CGAGGGGTTGGTGCCTCGGAACCGGTCGCGGGCGCTACGGGACCTGGGGTTGGTTTCGGGGGGCCGGGGGCGGGTGCCGCGGGGCGGGTCGTGGGGGCCGCGGGGCCGGTCGTGGGTTCCGGGGCGCTGCGCGGGGGATCGGGTGGTGTGGCGCTCGCGAGGCGGGACATGTGGGCGATAAGAAGCGGAATTGATGGCGATCCGCGGGGTTTGCGGGGGTCGCGGCGGGGTTTGGGGCGGGTATCGGACGCGCGGGCGGGCGATGGCGCGGGGTGGTGGGGTTGGCCGATACAGGCGGTGAGCGGCCGCGCTGCGGCCGGGGACGTTTGGACGCGTTTGGGCCGGGCGAGACCGGCTTTCGGGAGGCTTGATCATGGCGGATTTCCTGCCACGCGGTGATGAAGACCGGGTGCTGTTCACGGCGAACTTCGCCAAGCAGATCACGGCCGACCCGGCGCGGTTCGGGCTGACCGCGGCACAGGCGGCGGCGTATCAGACAGTTCAGTCGGCTTTCGCGCAGGCGTATCGCGCGGCGGTGTCGCCGCAGTCGCGCGGGCTGGCCACGGTGCGTATGAAGAACGAGCGACGCAAGGCGGCGGTGGCGATGACGCGCGAGCTGACGCGGATCGTGCGGGCGTCGCCGGGGGTGACGAGCGTGGACCTGTTGATGCTGGGCCTGCGGGCGCGGGGCGCGGCGGTGCGCGGGGCGGGCGAGCCAGCGCCGCCGCGGGTGATGGTGCGTGCGGACAGCCGGCGCGTGGAGGTGCTGCTGCGTCGCGATGACCTGGGCCGGGCCCGGCCGGCTGGCACGGCGGGTGCGGCGGTGTACTGGGCGACGGGCGAGGTCGCGCCGACGCGGCTGGACGATTTCAAGTTGGCGGGGAATACCACGCAGACGCGGATGGCGTTCGTGCTGCCGGGCGAGGCGGGCGAGCCGGGCACGAAGGTGTGGGTCACCGCCAGGTGGCTCGATGCGCGGCTGCGGCCGGGCAAGGCGAACCCGCCGGTGTCGGTGCGCGTGGGGTATGGCTTCCTGCTGGCGGCGGCGTAGGGGCCGGGGTGCGGCAGCAAGCACCCAGGCTGAGGTGGGCGTCACCATGCTTTGTGACAGGAGAGCCCGGACGCTGTTTTGCAGCGCGGCGGTTACCACCAGCCGGTGATGTTGTTGCCGGTTGGGAACTTGTGGACGCGGTGCTCGGTGTATTGGTCGGCGGTGGTCCAGCGCACGGCTCCGTCGAGGCGGGCGACGTTGCTGCCGACGGTGTTGATCGATTCGGGGTCCCCGGCCGGGGCGGCGAGCGCGCCGGGTTCGCTGAGGGTGCGGCCCTTGAGGCCGTGGGCCGCGATGGTGCCGAAGAACGGCGAGCCATCGGGCAGGTACCACGTGCCGCGCTCGACGATGTCGCTGGCCACGGCGACCGACGAATCGCGGTGTTCCAGCCCGCGGGGTGAGTCCCACGGCTCGGCGGTCGGGGTGAAGGACCAGTCCCACACTGCCGTGGAGCGCCCCGCCTGGATGTAGAAGCCGAGGCGATAGCGCTGGACGGGGTTGCTGTTATCCCGCGGCCAGAAGCTCATGTTCGGGCAGGCGAGTGCTTCGGGGGGCATGAACTGGGTCAGCCACTGGTAGCTGTCTTCGTAGACCCAACTCAGGTGCTCATCGCCACGGACGCTGTAGTCGGGTGAGGTGAGGTCGGGCATCTGGCCGCGGTGGTCCACGGCGAAGGTGGTCAGCGCGACCGACGTCTGATGCAGCGCAGAGGCGCACTGCGTGCGTCGCGCCGCTTCGCGAGCCGCCGAGAGCGAGGGCAGGAGGATCGCGATCAGCAGCGCGATGATGCTGATGACCACGAGCAGTTCGATGAGGGTAAAGGCGCGGGTCTGAAGCGGGGTCGGTTTCATAGCTCAACCACAATTTTGAAAACGGCCAGACGACTCCTTTCAGGGGAGGCGTCCGGCCGTTTAGGAGGATCACGGCTTAAGCCAACGGCGATTCAAGCGCCGCGGCGACGCCCGAGCATCAACACCGCGCCAATCCCCATCAGCGCCAACGACGCCGGCTCGGGGATCGCGGTGATGTTGACGTTGTCGAACACGGTCTGCGGCCGAGAAGTCGTGCCTTGCCCCAGCACGCTGAAGTGGACCCACAGCGCCTCGCCGGCCAGGGCGTAGGAGTCGGGGGTCAGCGTGAAGTCGGGGACGGTGGCGGTGCCCAGCGCGTTGGTCGGGAAGTAGTCGGCCTTGTTGATGTCGTAGAAGTCCAGCAGGGTCGCGCCGGCGATGTCGGGCAGGTCGGTGCCGTTGGCCCCGGTGACGTCCCCGGCGTAGAGCGCGACGCGCAGGCCATCGAACTCCTGATTGCTGCGCTGCCCGATGAGCAGGTCGGTGACCTCATAAGTGAAGCCCGCGGTCAGCGTACCGATCTGCTGATAGATCGCGCCTTCTAAGGTTCCATTATTGGCGATGTTGGCCCACTGTGTGCCGTAAGTCGTGTTGGGGAAGTTGGTGTTGCTTGCGTTGTCCTGCACCGCCTCGATACCGGCGTCGGCCGTCTGATTCGCCATGAACCAACCCGTGATGTTGTTGTCAAAGGTCGCGGTGACGGGGCTCTCGAAGCTGCCGTTGGTCACGGTGACGACCGCCGCGGTTGCGTGGTGGCCGGCCAGCAGGAAGGCAATGGCCGCGAGGGTGGGCACGGTTTTGGATCGCAGGGTTCTCATGGGTGATCTCCTCATCAATTGGGCAAACTGAGTCGCGTGATGCATCGCGAAATCGGGCAGGCCACGTACCTGCTGACTTCAGTCACCCAAATTTACCCCGCGGTACCCTCGCGAAGTTGACGCTGAGTGACAATTATTTTATAATAACGGTCAATGATGGCCGCCTTCACGGAAAAGGAAGCCCGAAAGCCGCCCGATCTGCCTTATCGCGTGTTCGTCGGCTTCGCCGCGGTCCACAAGCCCCACCTCCGCCAGGCCTTCCAAGGCATCACCGATTACGCCCGGCACCACGGCAACTGGGCGTTGATGCTCGGCAGCTACTTCGGCGGGGCCGACCCCCAGAGCATCCGCGAGATGGTCGATCGGGCCGACGGGATCATCACCGGGATCGGTCCTTTTACCAACGTGGCCGAGGTCCTCGAACACCGCCAGAACCTGCCCCGCGTCATCGTTGGCGGCGAGGGCCTGCGCCTCGGCTACCCCTGCGTGCGTATCGATGCGCCCGCGGTGGCCGTCGCCGCCGCCGACCACCTCGCCGATCGGGGCCTGGAGAATCTGGCCGTGTTCCGCAGCGGCGAGCGTTACCCGGTTGAATTGGATGACCTTGCCCAAGGCTTCAAGCGCCGTGTCGCCGAACTCGGCCTGCGGTTTAGCAGTTTCTTCGACGGCCCACGCAGCAAACAACGCTGGACCCGTCCTCGACAGATCGCCGACCTCGCGGATTGGTTCCGCCAGCAGCCGCTGCCGCTGGGCCTGTTCCTGGTCGATACCGATCACGCCTGGCGTGCGATGGAGGCTTGCCGCATCGCCGGGCTTCGGGTGGGCAGCGATGTGGCGCTGATCTGCGTCGGCGACGATCCGATGTTCTGTGACGCGACCGAGCCCAAGCTCAGCCACATCACCGCCAACCACCTCGGGCTCGGCCGGGCCGCGGCCGAGAAACTCCACCGCGCGATGGCCGGCTTCGAGATACCGCCCGACACGGTGCTTCCCGGCGTTGATGTGGCCGTGCGTGCCTCGACGGAGCTGACCGCCTACGCCGACCGCGAAATCGCGGCCGCGATCCGTTTCATTTATGACCATGTCGAGGATGCCATCAGCGTCGATGATGTCGCCGCTCATGTGCACGTGTCCCCCCGCACGCTGCTGCGGCGTTTTCAGCACATCAAGGGGCACGGCGTGTATGAGGAAATCCGTCGCTCCCGCGTTGAGACCGCCAAGCGTCTGCTCACCACGACCGACCTGCCGATGGCCCACGTAGCGGTCGCCTCGGGTATGGGGCTGCAGTCGAAACTGTCGCAGGAAGTTCGTCGCGCGACCGGCCGAACCCCAACCCGCTACCGCAAGGAGCACAGCCCGATCTAAAGCCGCACGCCTCTGCCCGGTTTCGCCCCACGATTCATCTTCCACCAACCCCGTGATGTCTTCACGCCGTTGAGGCGATGATGCACCGGGGCTGAGCGATAAGCGGTATGGCGGGTCTGTGATGAAGCGTGCCTAGCGGGGATTGCGCTTCTCGATCGGAAGCACTACCCGGCCAGCAAGATAGGCCGGATCATGCCACAACCTCACGCATGGCCGCAACAGGCGTTGCAGAAAATCTCGATCACCGTGATTACTTGCCGGGCGTG
>CAZTLX010000269.1:0-4339 GCA_964614575.1 uncultured Phycisphaeraceae bacterium
CGGGTATTCAAGATGACCGGGCCGCGCGGCGGACGCGACCGCAAGTTCCTCGCCGGCGCGTTCCAGAAAATGCTGCTCAATTTCACCTGGTGGGTCAACCGCAAAGACCCCGGCGGCAACCACCTGTTCTCCGGCGGGTTCCTCGGGCTGGACAACATCGGCGTGTTCGACCGCAACACCAGCCTCGGGCCCAACGTCCACCTCGAACAATCCGACGGCACCGCGTGGATGGCGTTCTATTGCCTCACCATGCTCGACATGGCCGTCGAGCTGGCCCAGACCGACCACGGCTACTCCGACATGGCCTCCAAGTTCTTCGAGCACTTCGTCCAGATCGCCGACGCCATGAACCACCTCGGCGGCGACGGGCTCTGGGATGAAGAGGACGGCTTCTACTACGACCAGATCTGGCACAAAGAAGAGAACCATTCGGTCAAGCTCAAGGTCCGCTCGCTGGTCGGCCTGCTGCCGCTGATCGCCTGCTCGGTGATCGATCGCCACGACCTGGAGTCCGACGCCCTCCGCGGCTTCCGCAAACGCACCCGCTGGTTCCGCGAGAACCGCAAGGACCTGGCCCGCAGCCTCTCCTATCTTGAAGAAGACGCCGGCGACCACGAACGCTTCCTCCTCGCCATTCCCTCACGCGATCGCCTCGAACGCGTGCTGGCCTACCTGCTCGACGAGAACGAGTTCCTCTCACCCTTCGGCATCCGCTCCCTGTCCAAGCACCACGAGAAACACCCCTTCGTCCTCGAAATCAACGGCCAACGGCACGAGGTCCGCTACACCCCCGGCGAATCCGACACCCGCATGTTCGGCGGCAACTCCAACTGGCGCGGGCCCGTCTGGTTCCCCGTCAACTACCTCATCATCGAAGCCCTCCAACGCTACCACCGGTTCTTCGGCGACGACCTGCTCGTCGAGTGCCCCACCGGCTCGGGCAACCGCATGAACCTCGAACAGGTCGCTCGCGAAATCCAACGCCGGCTCTGCCGCCTCTTCATCAGCGAGGACGGCTCGACGCCCCCCTGCCTCGCCCATCACCCCGACAGCCCCGCCGCCACGCTCGGCGATATGCCCGGCTTCGACCGGCTCATGCTCTTCCACGAATACTTCCACGGCGACACCGGCCGCGGCCTGGGCGCCGCCCACCAGACCGGCTGGACCGCCTTGGTCATCAAGTGCCTCGAGGACCTCGCGGGCATCGAAGATTAGACCCCTGCACGCCCGCCGCGGCGCGGCGTAGCGGAGTGGCGGCGGGGTCTTAGGCCGGCTGATCCGCAAGGATTCGCCTTCGTCCCTTTCCTTTGCCCTAATCTATCGCCATGCCGATCCTTGCCGTTGTCACCCGCGAAGCCGAGGCCCTGCCGCTGATCCGTTGGGCGGTGCATTGTGCGCTCGCGCGGCGGGACAACGTCGTGGTCGTCCATCCGGCGCAGCGCGGGCAACATTCGACCGAGGATGCCGCCGAGATCGAACTGCTCGGCGCGCTGCCGGACGACGCGATCGATCGGGCCATCGTCGAGGCCATCCACCACACGATCCGGGCACAACTCGGCCAGATCGCCGAGGAGGCCGGTCCCTTCGACGCCAGTGAAAAACAGGCGATCGGCTGCCCGGTCATCACCGCCCTGCGCATCGACAATCGCGCCCCGACCACCGCGGTGCTCGATCAAGTCAAGGCGCTGTCCGCGAGCCTGCTGCTGGTCGCGCAGCACGAAGCGGAGCGGGGCGAGGCGGGGGCGTTCTCGCTGCCGCGCCAACTGCTGCAGCGCTGCCCGTGCGACATGCTGATGCTGCGGCCGGGCGCGAAAGCGGCGCAAACGCCCAAGCGCATCCTCGTCCCCGCCGCGGGTGGACCCCACGCCAACGTCGCGTTGCGGCTGGCGGCCGACATCGGCCTGCACACCCACGCTCGGGTCGAGGCGATGTTCGTTGAGCCGCGCATCGGTGCCGAGGCGCAGGCGGTGGGCGAGGCGATCCTGGAACGCACGATCCGCCGCGCGCTGGGGAGCGATGCGCAGCACGTCGGCCGACGCGTCGTCATCGCCAACGACTTCCGCCGGGGCATCGCCTCGGTGGCGGAGGACGGGTACGACCTGGTGCTGGTCGGCGCGTCCAACCACCTCACCGCGAAGAAGGTGCTCTTCAACGCCGTTCCGGAGAAGCTGATCCGCAAGGCGGAAGCGGCGGGCACCTCGGTCGCGGTCTTGCGGCGGGCGATCCCGGCTCGCACCCGTTTCGCTGTCGCCGGCCGTCGGCTCCTCGAACGCATGATCCCGCAGCTCGACCGCGATGCACGGCTGTCGCTGGTCGAACGCGTGCAGGGCAACTCACGATGGGACTTCGACTTTGTCAGCCTCATCGCGCTCTCGACGCTGATCGCGGCGTTGGGGTTGATCATCTCCTCGGTCGCGGTGGTGATCGGCGCGATGCTCGTCGCCCCGCTGATGACGCCGCTGGTCGGCTGCGGCCTGGCGCTGGTGCAGGGCAATGTCGTGCTCATTCGCCACGCGATCCGCGCGGTGGTGCTCGGGTTCGTCCTCGCCTTTTCGATCGGCCTCGCGATCGGGCTGGGCATCCCCGGCGTCGGGCTGACCAGCGAGATCATGAGCCGCACGCAACCGAACGTGCTGGACCTGGGCGTGGCGTTTGTCAGCGGACTGGCCGCGGCCTACGCCACCGCCCGGCCGAACCTCTCGGGCGCGCTGCCGGGCGTCGCGATCGCCGCGGCACTGGTGCCACCCATCGCTTCGTCCGGCCTGTGCCTGGCGCTCGGCCACCCCGCCCTCGCCGCCGGCGCGGCGCTGCTGTTTGCCACCAACATCGTCGCCATCGTGCTCGGCTCGGCGCTGGTGCTCTTCGCGGTGGGCATGCGCGCCGGCCACACGCACGGCCGCGACAAGCCCTGGGTCCGCCGCGGCTACGTCGCGCTGATCGTCGCCTCGGCCATGCTCGCCGTGCCGCTGAGCTACCTGCTCTACGAGAAGATCCGCGACACGCCCGCCGACCTCATCGCGCAGGTCCGCGCGGTGGTCGAAGCCCAGCCGCAGACGCGGTACGTGCAGATGCTCACGCCCCCGAGTGACGACGAGCCCGGCCGCGTCACGATCACTGCGCCCCAACCCGCCTCACGCGCGTTGGCCGACGACCTGTCCCGGATACTTAGCGCCTACTACCAGCGCCCGGTCACCGTCGAGATCACCACACAACTGATCACGCGAAGCAACACAACCGCAGACCCATAAGCCCGCCAAGCTCGGCGATATGCCCGGCTTCGACCGGCTCATGCTCTTCCACGAATACTTCCACGGCGACACCGGCCGCGGCCTGGGCGCCGCCCACCAGACCGGCTGGACCGCCCTGGTCATCAAGTGTATGGAAGACATCGCCGAACACGCCTGACCATTGACGTCGTCGTTCACCCGGCGCAGCGCGGCCGGTACGCCATCGACTCAGCGATCAAATCCATCGCTGCCCGGCCAAGCGGTGAGGATCGACCGACCCCCTAGGCGAATGCCTCGTCTCGTCACCCCAGCCGACTCAGCGCGGGCGACCATTTGGCGACCACGCCGCGATCCCGGCTGATAACCCCCTGCTCATCCCACTTACAAGTCCACCGCAGCCGGCCGGGCCAGCCCGCGCGGCCTGCGGCCCCCTCCCGCCTTGTCTCATTCGGCTCACCCCGGTTTCCAGATATTTCTCGAAGATTCACTGCACATTCATCGTTCTGTCGCTCGGGTCGCTTACAACTCCTGCAACGCAACCCGGAGGCACCCCGATGCACCACCCCCGCCACCCCGCCTTACCCCCCCGCAATCGCCCGCAAATCGCCCGCCTCGCACGGCGACAGCCGAGCGACAGCCGGCCCACCCGTCCCCATTCAGGCTCGCGATGCCGCCCGCGGCCCCCGCACGGGTTCACCCTGATCGAACTGCTCGTGGTGATCTCGATCATCGCCATCTTGATCGCCATCCTCCTGCCGGTGCTGGGCAGTGCGCGAAAGGTGGGGTACGCGGCGAACAGCCTTGCGAACATGAAATCGTGGGGGCAGGGTACTTTTCTCTTCCTCAACGATAACGATTTCGTCTTGCCTTGGGAGGGCGAGAAGCTTGACGTCGTGACCAACTTCAACACGCCCGGCTGGTGGGCGAATGTCGTGCCTCCGTATGTAGGCCAGCCAAGCTACCGCGAACTTTACATTCGTAATGCTTCGGCGGGTCGTCCTGTCCCTCAACCACCGGATAAGAATATTTTTGTTGATCCCTCGGCCGTGATCGGCCCCGTGAGCTTCCCCCCAAGTGACGGGCGCGGGGAACAACAAGGTTAAGCGGCCTGG
>CAZTLX010000270.1:0-4311 GCA_964614575.1 uncultured Phycisphaeraceae bacterium
TCACTTCCGGGGGTGGGGGCGACGTGTTGGAAGAAGTCGTCGTGGATCAGCGTGCAGCGCGGGTCGTCGATCAGCGTCGCGGCGGCGGGCACCAGCCGACGGCGGTGCCAGTCGATCACCGGCCCCAGCGTCTCGATCACGTCCACCCGCCGGACGCGCGGCTCGGCCAGCGCCGCGGCGGCGGTGTAGCCCAGGCCCAGCCCGCCGACCAGCACGTCGCACGGCCGATCACCGCCCGTCGCTTTCCAGGCCGCCAGCGCCAGCTCCGCCAGCGCGACCTCGCTGTCGGTCACCACGCTGGACATGAGGAACTCGCCGTTGAGCGTCACCTCGTGGACGATCCGCCCGGCGAGGGAAGGCGACCGCCGCTCGCGCAGCACCAGCGCGCCCAGCGGCGTCTGCTGAAAATCCAACTCCCGAAACGGCACCGGCATCGCGTGCTCCCGTGGGGCAAAGCGTCCACCATAGCAGCATGCCGACTGAAGTCGGCACGCCGGGCGCAACTTCCGGGCGCAACTTCCGGGGGGAACTTCCGGGGGGAACTTCCGGGGGGAAGCTCGTTACACTTTATGTTTGTTGCCGGGAACCTGAACCTCGAAACCGATCCTACGCTTATGCCTCAAGCCACTGCATCATTGGCCCCCTGCGAGACCACGCGGATGGGGGAGACCGAGATCGACTGGTACGACCTGCTGGACCTGGGCCTGGAGGGCCGTGCGTGGGACGCTTCGGAGATGGAGCACCCGTACGACCGTCTGCCGGCCAAGGCTCGGGGGGTGGTGACGGCGGCGGTGTGGGAGCTGGCCCACGAGTCGGCGGGGCTGCGGGTCCGCTTCGTGACCGACGCGCCGAAGCTGCACGCGCGGTGGTGGCTGCGCGGTTGGGAGAACATGGTCGCGCACATCCCCCAGTCGGGCCAGACGGGGCTGGACCTGTACGCGCGGGATGACGCCGACGCCTGGCGGTGGGCGGGCAGCAGTTTCAACGGCATGGCGGGCGCGGGCGAGATGCAGGGCGCGCTGGTCAACGCGGCCCGCGGCCGACGCGAATACCTGCTCTACCTGCCTTACCGCCACAACATCGGGCGGGTGCTGCTCGGCGTGCCGGCGGGCAGCGCGATCGAACCGGCGCCGAGCGATGACGCGCGGCGCAAGCCGTTGTGTTTCTATGGCACCTCCATCGTCCACGGCGCCTCGGCGACGCGGGCGGGGATGACCTACCCCGCGATCGTCAGCCGCCGGCTGGGTCGGCCGTTCTACAACCTCGGGTTCGGCGGCAACGGGCCGATGCACCTGGAGATGGCCGAGCTGCTCGCGGAGCTGGATGCGGCGGTGTTTATCGTCGCCGGGTGCGAAAACATGTCGCCCGAGCTGGTCGAGGAGCGGGCCCGCCCGTTCGCGCAGATCCTGCGGAAGCGGCACGCGACGACCCCGATCCTGTTCCTTGGCAACCTGCGTTACGCGCAGGCCTGGCTCTGTGAGCCCCGGCAGCAGGACTGGACGAAGAAAAACGCGAACCTCTTAGCCGCGGTCGATGCGCTGCGCGACGCGGGCGATGCCAACGTCCACTTCCTGCCGGGCTCTGACCTGATCGGCGACGACGACGAGGCGCTGGTCGATGGCGTCCACCCCAGTGACCTGGGCTTTACCCGCATCGCCGACGCGGTGACGCCGCGGCTACGCGGGCTGCTTGAGAGGGGATGACCGTTGACCTGCGGCCCCCCGACTTCAAGTCGGCACCCCAAACCCCCTTCACAACTCCCACTCCCCACTCTCTACTCCCCACTCTCTACTCTCCACTCCCTACTCTCTACTCTCCACTCTCCACTCCCACTCCCACTCCCATGCTCACCGCCTCCGATACCGTGCTGTTTCAGGGCGATTCGATCACCGACGCGGGGCGCGACCGCGACCTGATCGAGCCGGGGCACAACAACGCGCCCCGCGCGTATGGCCACGGCTACGTCGGCCACGCCGCGGCCAGCCTGCTGGCGCGCTACCCCGGCATCACCGTGCATAACCGCGGCATCGCCGGCGACCGCGTGACCTACCTCGCCGAACGCTGGGAACACGACGCGCTGCACCTCGAGCCGACCGTCATCTCCATCCTCGTCGGCATCAACGACACGTGGCACGGCACGGCCAAGGGCACGCCGGACAACGGCACCACGCTCGAACAATACAACCTCGTCTTCCGCAAGCTGCTCGATGACTCGCAGGCCAAACTCCCGGGGGTGAAGCTGGTGGTCTGCGAGCCTTTCACGCTCGAGGCGGGCGCGGTGCTGGAGCTGGCCTTTCACCCGGAGATCGATGAGCGGCGGGCGCTGGCGAAAGCGATCGCGAAGGATTACGAGGCGATCTGGGTGCCGTTCCAGGAGATGTTCGACGACCTGAGCACGCAGACCTCGCCGGGCTACTGGGCGGCCGACGGCGTCCACCCCACCGCCGCGGGCCACGCCAAGATGGCCGAGCTGTGGCTGGCAAAGGTGTGCGGGTAAGCGTTTAGCGGCTGGCGTTTAGCGGCGAGCGTTTAGCGGCGGGGCCTGCCCCGCGCTTTGCTTTTTTACCGCGCCATTCCGCGCGTGGTTTTGCGCTATTTCCCCTTTTTTTCAAGACAGAAGCGCGGGGCAGGCCCCGCCGCTAAACGGGGGAGTGTGCGAGGCGCGGTTTACGCGACTTCTTGGATCAGCTCCGCGGCGGCTTTGATGTCGGCGGCGCGCTGGGGGCCGGCTTCGCGTTCGATGACCAGGTCGCCGGCGTAACGGCCGTCGCGCAACACGTTCACGAACGCGGGCCAATCGACCTGACCCTGCCCGACGGGCACCTCCTTGCCCCAGCTCCCCGGCGCGTCCGCGGCAAGGGCGTCTTTGATGTGGACCTGTTTCACGTGGGGCAGCAGCGTGCGCAGCGCGGCGATCGGGTCGCCCATGCCGTAGAGGATCATGTTCGCCGGGTCGAAGTTCACGCCGAGGTTCGGCTGTTCCACGGCGTGGAGGAACGCGAGCAGCGAATCGGCCGACTCCTGGCCGGTCTCCATGAGCAGCGTGATGCCGTGGGCGTCGAACCGCTGGGCGAACTGACGGACGCGGTCGGCCAGCTTCTGGAAGTCGGGGTCTTCGCGTTCGTGGGGGATGAACCCGGCGTGGAAGCTGACGACCGCGAGGCCCAGCGACCCGGCGAGGTCGGCGACCTGGATCGCGCGGTCGAAGTTCTGCGCCCACAGCTCATCGGACACCACGCCGCCGCTGAGGCGGATGCTGTCGAGGGTCGCGTAGTCCTCGCCGTAGGTCCCGAACATGCCCGAGACGACGGCGATGCCCGCGTCGGCCAGCGCGGCCGGGGCGTCGCCCCACAACGACGGCGACTCGATCAGCGGCACCAGCGCCAGTTGCGTGCGCGGCACGCCGACCGCTTTAAGCTGCGCGATCAGCTCGGCCGGGGAGCCCGGCTCCAGCGACCAGCTACACACCGCCAAACGCTCTTTCACACTCTCGGGCATGGGAACTCCACTTGAAGGACTAAGCAATCGGCCACAAAAAGTACATTCCGTTCTCTTGAGACCGCTGAATAACCGCGAAGATGGCGAAGGGCGCGAAGCGCTGCTTGTTCTGTGAACCTGAGGATCTTTGCGAGCTTCGCTTCCTTCGCGGCTTCGCGGTGAGAAAATCCACGCGTGCGGTGGAGGGTTGTTCAGAGGATTTTTTGTGCTTTCTGTGCCTCTTGGTGGCTGCACCGCATTCTACAGCCACGGCCGCAGGTCGGCGGGGGGGTCGATATCGACCGGCACCTCGCCCTTGCGGAAGAGGCGCGCGGGCGCGCCGATCAGGCGCACCGCGTCGCCCTCGACGCGCAGCAGCCCGCCCTCCCACAGGCCGACCACCGGCAGGCCGTTCATCTCGTGGTACTCGCGCAGCCGATCATCGCGCGTCTCGCCGAAGTGCTCGACGTACCCGGCGTCGGTCTTCACGTGCGTCTGCCCGGCGAAGTAGTGCGCGTTGATCTGAAAATCGACCAGGCCCAGCGCCGCGAAGCTCGGGGGCATGGTGATCGGCATGTCGTTGGTCGTCTGCATCGTGGGGCAGGCGACGTTGGACCCGGCCGAGACGCCCATGTACGGCACGCCGGCGCGCACGGCCCGGCGGATCGGTTCGAGCAGGCCCAGCCGATGCAGGTCGGCGGTGAGGCGAAACGTGTTGCCCCCGCCGACATAGATCGCCTCGGCCCGCTCGATGGCGGCGGCGGGGTCCTTGAAGGTGTGCAGCCCGACCAGCTCGTAGCCGGCATCAAACCCGCGCTGGCTCATCGCCGCGAC
>CAZTLX010000271.1:0-4300 GCA_964614575.1 uncultured Phycisphaeraceae bacterium
GAGAAACGGACCTACCCCGCGATCGACGTCGCCGCCTCCGGCACCCGACGCGAAGAACTGCTCATGGACCCCAAGGAGCTGCAGCTTGTGTACCGCCTGCGCAAGGTGCTCGCGGACATGAACGTCGTCGAGGCGATGGAACTGCTCAAGGGCCGGCTGCAGAAGGTCAAGACCAACGCCGAGTTCCTGCTGACCATGTCACTTGACTGACCACGGCGGAGCGATAAATGACGCGACCCATAGCCGGGTCGCTACGCGGCCCTGGCCTTTTCCAGGACCGCGTAGCGGCCCGGCTTTTTGCCTGCTTCAGGTGCTCGTCGCTTCGACTTGTATGGGTATCTCAACCCGCTGATGCCCACGTGTCACCCACAGGTGACCGTCCACGCGTTCGAGCCGCGGCGGTTCGGGGTGCGGTTGGGGGGAGGCGGCGGGGTCGATCCGATCCGCACGCGCCGCGCAGGCCAGCCAGCTCTCGCCCGGCTCAAGCTTTGACAGCAGCAGCGGCAGGGCGGTGCGGCGGTGCAGGAGGTGGGTGTTGGGCGACGGGTAGATCACCCTGCCCTCGCGGGTCGAGAGCAGGTCGATGAGTTGGCTGGTCCAGCCCACGCCCCGGGCGAAGGCAAGGCCGGCGCGCTGCTCGTGCAAGGCCCCGTCTTCGTCGAGCCGGGGCACCGCCCAGCCGCCCGCCGCGGTGTGCAGCGCCCGCGCCGAGACGATGCGATGCACCCGCACCTGCCAGCCCTCCACCACCGCCAGCCACGTGCGGATCGTCACGTCGTCCCACGGCCGCCAGGTGCTGGCGCACCACACGTCGCGCAGCTCATGGTCAAACGTCTGCCCACGCACGCGCCACCCCCGCCCGTCCTCGGACAACGCGAGCATGCTGTCGGGCGCGACCTCGTTCAGGTCGTCCGGGCCGTGCGGCACGCTGAAACCCAGCGCGCTGCTGTAGGCAAACTTGGCGTACTTGGCGGGCGCGTGACGCAGGCCGAACCCCGCCCATTGCCCGGCACAAAGCGCCCGGGCCTCGCCGCGTACGCGGAACAGCGTCATCCGCGCGTGCGGCTGAGCTCGCGGGGGATGATCCGGCACCAGGTCTTTTGCCGGGGCGGTCCAGAACGCGTGATCGTCGGGCAACGCCAGACCGATGAACGCCTTGAACGCCCAGTACGGCGAGCCGTGCGCGTTATAGCCCTCGGCCACGTTCGCGTTGGGGTAACCGAAGCCGAGCGACAGCCGACCGCCCTCGGTGAGGATCGGCCGGCGTGACCACCAGTCCAGCGTCCGCAGGTACATGCCCCGCGCGTGGCCCAGGTCCGTGCCCGGCACCCGCGCCAAAGCCAGCATCGGCCAGAAACACGCGGTGACAAAGCGATAGGTCAGGCTTCGGCCAAAGGGCAACGATGCGCCGTCATTGCCGAACCACGCGGTGTAGTCATCCACGAACGCGGCCGCACGCTCGCGGAACTTTTCGGCGCGCTGCGGGTCGGCCTCGTCCGCGAGCAGCGCGTAAAGCAGCCCGTAGAAATGCATGCCCGTGGGCACGTAGTAATCGCGCTGATTGTTGCGCCCATCGCGATACCAGCCCGCGCCCAGGTAGTAGCTGTCGATGCAGGCCAGGTCTTCGCGCATCACCGCGGCGTCGTGGTCGCGCCCGACCCGCCGCAGGCCCAGGTTCACCATCACCCGGAAGTACAGCCAGTTGTTGTCCGGCAGCGGTTGGGCGTTGATGCCGCTAAGCCACCGGGCGAGGCGGTCCTGCTGGGTTTGCGTGAGCGATTCCCAGAACACGTCGGGCTGCCACGCCAGCGCCACCCCGATGATGCAGGCCTCGACCCAGCGCTGATCGCACGGCCCGGGGGTGCCCCAGTAGGCGGGCGACTCGGGGTTGACGCCGTGGGCGATCGCCCGCACCCAACGCGCGGCCGGCACTTGATCACGAGTCGCGCCGCCTCCACCGACCAGCCAAGGCACGATGCCCCACAACGGCCGGGTCACCGCTTCCATGTCGGCACCCCGCGGGCTGTAGTGCGCCAGCGACACCGGCACGTCCAGCCGCCCCTGCTCTTCTTTCAGCGCCGCCGCGACGGGGGCCAGCAGCCTCTGAAAGTACGATTCAACCGAAGCGCGATCCTTGATGGATTGCGTCTCCTGCGCATGATGCGATAGTTGCTGATGCATCCGTGAAGCTTTCTCCCCGGCCCGCCCGATCCCACACGGACAAGCCTCCAATAAGCCAGACAAGATACTCGTTTTCGGTTAGGCTGCACATCCGGCAAACCGATGAATTTTGCGGCTATTTTGGCTCGGAGCCCTTGCTCGCCGCCTGTCACCACCCCTTGCAGAAATGACGCCGGCTTGGCAGCGGCGCGGCGTTGCCCTAATCTCATGCGTGGCAACCCCATCAAGGAGCAACACATGGGCCTCATGGACGGCAAACGCGGGGTGATCTTCGGCATCGCCAACGAACGCAGCTACGCCTATTTCATCACCAAGCAACTGGTCGAGCAGGGGGCCGACTGCAAGTTCACCTACCTGCCCATGGGCAAGATGGAGCACCGCGTCCGCAAGGCCGTCGCCACCCTCGGCATCGATAACCCGTGGATGGCCGCGTGCGACGCCAACAGCGACGAGTCGCTCGACGAGGTGTTCGGCAAGCTCAAGGCCGACTTCGGCACGATCGACTTCGTCGTCCACTCCATCGCCTTTGCCGACAAGGACTACCTCAAGCCCGACATGTTCCACCTCACGCCGCGGCAGGTCTATAAAGACGCGGTCGATACCTCCGCCTACACGCTGCTGGCGATGGCGCAGCGCTGTCAGACGATGGGCCTGATGCCCGACGGCGGCAGCATCGTCAACCTCTCCTACTACGGCGGCGAAAAGGTCACGCCCGGCTACAACGTCATGGGCATCGCCAAAGCCTGCCTCGAACACACCACCCGCTACCTCGCTTACGAGCTGGGCGGCAAGGGCCGCAACATCCGCGTCAACTGCATCTCCGCCGGCCCGTTCAAAACCCTCGCCGGGGCGGGCGTCGGCGGGATGGACCAGATGATCGCCTACCAGGAACACACCGCCTCCCTCAAACGCTGCAACACCGGCGAAGAGGTCGGCGATACCGCGGTCTATCTGCTCAGCGACCTGTCCTCGGGCGTGACCGGCGAGACCATCCACGTGGACTGTGGCTTTAGCATCGTCGGCGTCCCCGAACCCCGCGAGGGTTGAGCGCTCCCTCCTCCCCCAAGCCCGCCTATGCGAAGCGATTTCCAAGGGGCGGAGCTTGGGCGGGATAGTCATACTTTTACCGCACTTCCGCTTTCCTGATCTCCCCATGCCCATCCGCTTCGCCTGTGCCCAATGCGACGCCCGTGTCAAGACGCCCGACGGGTCGGAGGGCAAGAAGATGAAGTGCCCACGCTGTGGCCACCTGCAGCGCGTGCCGGAGAAGGGGGCCGCGGCAATCATCGAAGACCCGCCGAGCGAAACGGTCGAAGAAGCCACGCCCGCACCCCCGGCCGCCACGCCTCAAGCCGAACCGGCCGCGGCGCAACCTTCCCCGCCGCCGCCCGAAGCGTCTTCTCCCCCAGAGGATGTCGAACCCGCCGGGGAAGTAGAAACCAACGCGGCATCGGATGACGCGCTGGCCGGTCTCGCGGCCGCAGGCAGCGGGGGCGTTGAAGCGAACGACGACAACGATTCCCACGGCGACGACTCGGCCCCGGAAACCGAATCGTCTGCAGAGACCATGCCGCCGGGCCAACCCGCCGCCGCGACGCCGAAACCGCGCCCCCGCCCGACCCCGCAGCCCGTGCCCAACGGCAACGAAACGCCCACCCCCCAAGCCCCCAGGTCCATCCCGCTCTCCGCCCACCGCCCCCGGCCGATGCCCCAGCCGCGCCCCGCGGGCACGGCCGACGACGCCTCCCCCGGCTCGGCCCTCTCCGCACAGGTCGTGTCCCCGGACCCCGCCGCCGCCTCCGAAGCCCGCGCCCGCAGCCTCGATGTCAACACCGGCGACCTGCCCCGCGCCCGGACCCGCCGGGAGATCGCCCGCATCCGCGCCCAACTCCAGGTGCTCGTCTGGCTCTGCCGCGGCATTGCCGTCGTGATCGCCGCCGGCGCGGTGGAGCTGATGCTCCACGCCGGGCGCCACAACGCCTCGGTGCTCACGCAGGTCATCTTCCTCGCCGCCGGACTCGCCGTCGCCGGGCTCGCCGTCGCCGTCGGCCAGATCGCCGCCAAAGTCCGGCAAACCCTCACCGGCTCCTGACCCCTCCCCAAGCCCCCCTCGCCCCCC
>CAZTLX010000272.1:0-4298 GCA_964614575.1 uncultured Phycisphaeraceae bacterium
CCAGGATGCGGCGGATCGCCTCGGGGGTGATGGGCTCGATGTAGGTGCGGTCCGAGAACTCCGGGTCGGTCATGATGGTGGCCGGGTTGGAGTTGACCAGGATGACCTTATAACCCTCCTCGCGGAGCGATTTGCAGGCCTGGGTGCCGGAGTAGTCGAACTCACAGCCCTGGCCGATCACGATCGGGCCGGAGCCGATGATGAGGATGTTGTGGATATCGTCTCGTCGGGGCATGGGCGGCGAGGGGGCGGGTTAGGGAATGGTGAAGGACAGCGGTCGAACGCGGATCGTCGCGAGTTTAGCGTGTTATCCGACCCCCGCAAAATGCGCGGCAAACCGATGGCGTAGGGGTTGACGAGAGGTTGGCGCGGGCGGACCGCGAAGGTAATCTTCCCGGCGGCGGCCGATTTATACTTTCCCCTCCGCGCCGGGACCGGACATGATGCTCGAAGTTGCGTGTAAGGGCTGTGGGTCGCGTTACCGCGCGCCCGAACACACGGCGGGTAAGGCGCTGCGCTGCAAGAAGTGCGGGCAGGCGGTGACGGTACCGGCCGTGGCGGCGGCGGCGGTGGTGGATACGGGGTTGGAGATCGACCCGTCGATGCTCGAACTGGCGTTGCAGAAGGAGTCACCCAAGGCCCGGGCCGCGAAGCCCGCCGCCCCGAAGCTGGACGCAGAGGAGGCGAAGTTCGCGGCGTTGCTCAGCGCGGTGGATCACGGGGTCGAAACGCAGCCGGTCGCGCTGCCCCCGGCCCCGAAGCGGTCACGGGCCGAACGCAAGGCCGCGAAGCAGCGGATGAAGGAGGTCCGCGCCGCGCAGAAGTCCGGCACCGCGACCGCCTCCGCGTTACCCGGCGAGGGATTCACCGGACCGATGATCCCCGACCGTAGCGACGAGCGCTACGGCCACGACGAGCTATCGAAACTGCTCGCGATCCTCAGCTTGATCCTGTTCATCTGCATGGTGATCTACGCGATTGCGCAGGTCATCAAGCAAGCGAAGGCGGACGGAGAGCAGGTCACGCTCGACCCGCTGGGCTTGTTGCTGGCCTTTGCGATCCTCGCCGCGTTCGTGGTCGGGTGGCTGGGGATCATGGTGCCGCTTAGCACGATCGGTGTCTTGCTGACCGGCAAGATGATGCGCTTCCGGGTCATGAGTTCGGTTTACCTCAACACCCTCGGCTGGATGTCGATCCCCACGGTCTGCGGCGGCATCGGAATGATCATCGGCGGGGATAAAGGGTTCTCGCTCGGTGTGCTGATCGGCATGCTGCTCATCCCGCCCGCGGTCGGCTACCTCAACGGCCTGCGCATCGCGGAGACCATCGTCGCCTGCGTCATGACCTGGGTGGGTTGGATCCTCATCACCATCGCCGCGGGGATCGTGTTGGCGATCCTCGGGATCGGCTGGGGTTTGATGAATGCCGAGCCCAGCCAACCCAATCCCTCCGCGTACCACCTCCCCCCGTCGCACGCGATGCAGGTCCACCCGCCCGATCCTCACACCGGCGTTTCGATCATCACCCCGCCCAACGTCACGGTCCGGCGGTCCCCGGTCCAGAAAGCCGATCCCCTCTCGCCTTTCGAGCAGTTGCTCAAAGACGCGTCGGCGGGTTACGGCTCGGCCCGGTCCGCGGCCCTGACCACCCTCGCCCACCGCGAGCCGAACGACGCCGAACGCCCCGCCGTCTCCCGCGCGCTGAACCGCGCACTGTCCGGCAGCCTCCTGACGCGCGACCAGGCGACCGCACTGCAGGCCGCGATCCACTGGGACATCGACACGCTCGACACCCACCTGATCAAGGCGCTGAGCACCTACGACAAAAGCGTCTGGATGACCGCGGCGAAGGCGTTGGCGGCAGAGCAGAACCCCGCCGCCCTGCCGACGCTGCTGGACAAGCTGCGCAACGAGCCGGAGGTGGCGGCGCTGATCCGTTCCTACGGCACCGCGGCCGAGCCCGCGGTGCGCGAGGCGCTGGCGGGGGCGAGCTATGACAGCGCCCGCGTGCCACTGGTGGAGCTGCTCGCGGAGGTGGGCACTGCCGAATCAGTCGCAGCGATCAAACCTTTTGCCGAGAGCTCCAGCGCGGAACTTGCTCAGGCAGCGCGGGCGGCGTGGCGGACGCTCGCGCCGAAAACCTACGACCCGGTCGCGCTGGCATTGAGCGACTTGGCCTCGGGCAGCACCAGCCGTAAGACGTTGGGCCTGGCGACGCTTGCCGACGCCAAGCCGAACGATGCCCAGCGCCGGCAGGTGTGCGCCGCGGTGCTGGGCTACGCCGAAGGCTACCGCAGCGATGGCGACAACGAAACCCTGGCGCAGGTGCTCCTGGCGTGGAAGGACCCGACCGCGGTGCGTCAGCTCAAGGACTGGCTGGGCGAGGATGCCTCGACGTATCAGCGTCGTGCGGCGATCGACGTGCTAAGCCGCGGTCAGGAGCCGGGCACGCTGCCGCTGATCCAGCGGTGGGTCCTCAAAGAAACGGACCTGACGGTGGCGGCGCTGATCCGCTACGGCGAAGAAGCCGAGGCGCCGATGGTCGGCCTGCTGGATCACCGCAACGAAGCGATCGCGGCCGCGGCTTGCCGGGTGCTGGCGGAGGTGGGGACCAAGCGTTGCCTGAGCCGGCTGCGGAGCGTGGCGGAAGGCGGGCGTCAGATGGCGGCCGCGGAGGCCGACGCGGCGATCGGGGCGATCCAGTCGCGCGAAACCGACTGACCAAACCACCGGCTACCGGGACGGAAGATCAGGCCGCCAGTGCCCGGCGGGCGGCGTCGCAGAGTTGAGCCAGACTCAGCAGCGCGTGTTTCCAGCGCGGGTCCAGCGTGCCGCCGCCGAGGCATTGGCCCAGCAGGTCCGCGGCGTCGGCGATCGGCGGGTAGCCGTTGCGCATGGCGTTGGCCCGCACCGTCTCGGCCAGTCGCCGGGCGTGATCGAACCGCTCATCCCGCAAGGCCTGCGCGATCTGCCGCACCTGCTCACGCATCGTCGTCACCTGCTGCGGCAGCGCGGCGCGGCAGGAGCGGTCGGCCCAGAGCATCGACTCCAGCCGATGCACCACCAACTCGTCGTCATCCCCATCGCCGCCCGCGCCGACAGGCATGGGTTTGACATCAAACTCGCCCAGCTCGATCCGCTCCTCGAACGCGATGCCCACCTCGTGAGTGCGGCCCTTGATCATCCGGCAGCGGGCGATCCGGCCGGTCACCATCACCGTCTTGCCTTCCTTGTCTCGCAGCTTGACCGAGCACACCCCCCCCGCGTGCAGGAACCCGCCGTGCAGGAAGCCCATCCCACCCGCGCTCAGGTCGCGCGGCTGGACCAGGTACACCGCCGCCGACCCGCCGGGGTGGTCGATCCGCACCTCGACCGGGTCGCCGGTCCGGTAAAGAAACCGGTCGGACTCGCGCAGCTCGCGTTCGACCTCGGCCCGTCGGAACTGATCGAGGCCCGCGTGCAGCTCGCGCATCTGCGCAGGGGTCAACCGCAGCGAATCGATCGGGGTCGCGTGAGATGAGGCCGTCGGACGCTTGCTCATCGGGTGGGGACTCGAGAAACGTTCGTTCGCGGCCGAGCGCTCGGCCGACACCGGGGCACGAATCCCCCGCGTGTCCTCTATCGACCCATCCCCGGCGTGTATTTGTGAGGAAATGCCCCAAGCCGGCCACCCACACCCCCGGACATCGTGTTATGACGGTTGGCGAAGCGGGGTCCGAGATTAACCGTGAACTTCAACGATCCGGGCCTCGGGCTGGGGTTGGCTCAGGTCTAATAACGCCACGGTGCAGCGATCGTTGACCCATCCGCAGCACTCGCCGGGGTTGAGCCGCAGTTGCCCGTCACGCCGCTCGATCGACGCCTCGTGGTTGTGGCCGGAGATGACGATGTCGGCCCCCCGCAGGTCGTCGGGCTTGAACCAGTCAATGAAGTGATGCATCGCGACCACGCGCGGCCCGTGCGGCGTGTCGAGCGTGACGCGCAGCGGGCCATCCGCGATCTGCGGCAGGACCTTCTTGAGCCCCGCGCGTTCGCCGTCGTTGTTGCCGTAGATGCAATACACCGGCCGCTGGCCCACGCCCCGGGCGCCGGGCGCGATCAGCTTCGCGGCAAAGGGCGCGACATAGTCCCCGGCGTGGAAGATCGCCGCCACCTCGAGCTGGGCAAACATCGCCACCGCCCGGCGGAAGGTGGGCAGCCGATCGTGCGTGTCGCTGATGACGCCGATTTTCATGCGCACGAGCGTAACGTTGGAGGGCGGGATCGTCTAACGGCGGCGTTTAGCGGATGGCACGAAGT
>CAZTLX010000273.1:0-2962 GCA_964614575.1 uncultured Phycisphaeraceae bacterium
ATCTCGTCGCGGGTGCCCGTGCGGATGATGAACTTGTCGATCCCGCCGCGCAGCTTCAGCGTGTCGCCGTATTGTTTGCGAGTGGCGACGATATCCATGCCGGCGGCCGGCTCCATCGGGAACAGCTCGTTGATCCCGCCCGCGCAAAGCGCCTCAATCACCGGCGTGATGTTGCCGTCGGAGTCGATGGCGAAGAGCGTCGCGCCGCGGGAGGCCACCACGCCCCAGGCAGCGCGGTAGTAGGGCTGGATGAACTGCTCGATCTGCGTCGGGCCGACCAGCGGACCCGAGCGTCCGGCGAAGTCTTCGTGGACGAACAGCCGATCGATGGTGACCTGTTGGCTGACCGCGTCGAGCGTGCGCACGGCGGTGTCCCGGAGCGTGTCGAGGATGTCGTGCATCAGCTCGGGCTGGTCGTAGTACGCGAGGCACGCCGCTTCCTCGCCCATCAGCTCGCGGGCCATGTCGAACCCGCCGGGGATCGTCGCGCCGATCATCGCGCCCGCTTCACGTTCCGTGATCGCGCGAGCCACCGCCTGTTCATCCACGCGCTGCGGCGACCAGGCGAAGTGCGGCTTGATCTTCAGCCAGTCGTCCATGTCGGCGACGGGGAAGCTGGTGGGCAGGGCGAGGGTCGCGGTCCGTTTGTCGAGCATCATGGTGCGGCCCAGGCCGTCACGCTCGATCTTGAAGTCGGCGGTTTCTTCGACGGTTTGGCGCGGCGGCAGGCCGATCGCGCCGCAATACCCGCCGCAGTCCGCCCGCAAAACGCGGTCCCACGCGAAGGCGTCGAGGCTCAGTTCACCCGGCGTGGCGCCTTGGGCCTGCCACTCGGCTTCAAGCCCCAGCAGCAGGCCGAAGAGCTCCACGACCATCGGCCGCTCGACGCGGCGTCCGGTCATGTAGTCGAGATATTGATCACGCGTCCACTGCATCGACTTTGCCGATCCGACTTCATGATCAAACTTAACAGGTCACATCCTTGCCCTCGGTCCCGAAGATCGCCAGGCGGTCGGCCTCGGCGATGTCGCGGCCGTCGGCGGGGGCGTAGTGGAACTGCATCGCACGCCGGCCCTTGGGCGAGCGGTTGGTCGGCGTGCCGTGCGGCAGCAGCGAGTCGAAAAACAGCACCCCGCCCGGCGGCAGGGGGGCGGCGACCGACGGCTTGCCCATCACCTGGGTGTCGCAGATCTGCCAGTCACGGCGTTTCCAATGGTGGATCGGCCCGAGCTTGTGCCCGCCGTCGAGCAACTGCATACAGCCGTTGTCGATCGTCGCCTCGTCGAGCGCGATCCAGACGCCGACGATGCGGTCGTTGAGGTGGAGGTTGAAGTAAGCGTGGTCCTGGTGCCAAGGCTTCTCGCGTCCGCCGCGCGGAGGCTTGAGCATTGCCATGATCTGGAAGGGCTGGGGCTCGCGACCGCCCATCAGCAGCCGAACCACGCGCATCAGCCCCGCGTGTCGCACCGGCAAGCCGCAAGCCATGCCGGATTCACCGTTGAACACCAGCTTGCGGACCATGGCGAGCTTCTGCTCGTCGGTAAGGTTATCGATGCCCGCTTCTTTGGCGGCCCGTTCGTACATGGTCTGCGTGTGACCGGTGCGCTTTCCGATGATCAGCTCGTCGAGGGTCTTGGCAGACTCGGCGACCTCATCGGGTGTCAGCGCCGCGGTGACGGCGAGATAGCCGTGCTCGCGGTAGAAGGCGACGGCGTCGTCGTCGATGTCGTCGAGCGAGTCGTAGTTGATCGCGGTGGCGGTGGGGCGGTAGAGGTCGGCCTCGTGGTCGGGGCTCTGCTGGCCGTAGTCGAAGATGGTCTGCGGGGCGGCGGTCATGGCGGGTTCCTGGGGTGGTTGGTCAACAGTATGACCGAGGCCGTCATTTCCGCCAGATATCCAGCCGACAATTAATTGCCTTTATCCGATATCATCCGTTTCATGATACGCGAAATCGGCAGCATGGGACGGGTACGCTGCGAGCCCGGCTGGCATCTATCCGAGGATTGGTCGCGTCGGCTGCGTGACCATGACCTGTGGTTTGTCTGGGCGGGAAGGGGGTGGATGACGCTGCGCGAGGGTCGCGGCGTCGAGCTGCGCCCGGGGACGCTGATCTGGGCCCGGCCCGGGGGTACCTACCTCGCCCGGCAGGACCCGGCTGATCGGCTGGGGGTCAACTTCATCCATTTCACCCCGTCGCGTCGGCTCGGTCGCCTGCCGGAGGTTCATCAGGTGCGCGATGTGACCTACGTCGATGCGGTGATGCGGCGGGTCATCCAACTGCACGAGTCCGGCGAGAGCCGGCTCGCCACGCGGCTGCTGGGCGTGCTCGTGAGCGACCTGGCTGAGGGGCACGCGACGCTGCCGGCCGAGTCGGGTGTCAGTGGCACCGAGAAGCATCATCAGCAGGTGGCGCAGGCGGCGGCGGCGCTGCTGCGCGAGTCACCGGGCGACCCGATGGAGGTGGCCAATCTGGCCCGCCGGGCCGGGTACAGCCCGGACCATTTCACCCGCGTGTTCAAACTGGCCATCGGGCAGACGCCGCAGGAATACGCGATCGCGCAGCGGGTGCGTCGGGCTCGGGTGCTGCTGGATGAGACGGCCCTGTCGGTGGGGGGCGTGGCGCACGCGTTGGGTTACCAGAGCGTGCCGTTGTTCTGTCGCCAGTTCAAGTCCCGGGTCGGCTCTTCGCCGGGTGCCTACCGCCGCCGGCGCGAGGCGTGAGCGAGCGTTTGGCGGCGGACGTTTTGACGGGGATGCCTCAACCACTAGAATCTGTGGCCCTGCCCGGTTTTCTGCGGCAGCAAGCTCCCTCCTCATTCCCCAATCCCACAAAGGCACTGCGCGATGGCAACCAAGAAGAAGACAACCCAATCCGCCGGCAAGAAGACCAAGATGGTCTATTACTTTGGTCAGATCAAGACCGACGGCGACGGCAAGATGAAGCAACTGCTCGGCGGCAAGG
>CAZTLX010000273.1:2972-4291 GCA_964614575.1 uncultured Phycisphaeraceae bacterium
GCCCGTGCCCCCCGGCTTCACCATCACCACCGACTGCTGCGACCAGTACTGCAAGCAGGGCAAGAAGCTGCCGACCGGCCTGATGAAGGAGGTCGAGGGCGCCATCAACACGCTGGAGAAAGAGACTGGCAAGAAGTTCGGCGACGCGAAGAATCCGCTGTTGGTTTCCGTCCGCTCCGGTGCCGCGCAGTCCATGCCGGGCATGATGAACACCGTGCTCAACCTCGGGCTCAACGACGACTCGGTCGTCGGCCTGGCCAACGCGACGCAGAACGAACGCTTCGCCTACGACGCCTACCGCCGCCTGCTGAACATGTACGGCGACGTGGTGCTCGAAGTCGATCACCACTACTTCGAGGCGGAATTCGACAAGATCAAGAAGCGCCAGGGCGTGGCCCTCGATACCGACGTGGACACCCGCGGGCTGATCGAGTTGTGTGATGCGTATAAGAAAGTGATCAAGAAGCACGCCGGCATCAGCTTCCCCCAGGAGCCGATGAAGCAGCTCGAGCTGGGCATCACCGCGGTGTTCAAGAGCTGGCACACCCCGCGGGCGATCCGCTACCGCCAGATCAACGAGATCTTCGGCCTGCTGGGCACCGCCGTGAACGTCCAGTCGATGGCCTACGGCAACATGGGCCAGGACTGCGGCACGGGCGTCGCCTTTACCCGCAACCCGTCCACCGGCGAGAACAAGTTCTACGGCGAGTTCCTCATCAACGCCCAGGGCGAGGACGTCGTCGCCGGCATCCGCACCCCCGTCTCGGTCGATGACATGGGCAAGACCTGGACCGCGCCCAATGACAAGCAGATCGGCAAGAAGGTGTACGCCGAGCTGATCCGGATCAAGGATAAACTCGAAGCGCACTACAAAGACGTGCAGGACATCGAGTTCACGATCGAGAAGGGCAAGCTCTTCATGCTCCAGACCCGCAACGGCAAGCGCACCGGCGCGGCCGCGGTGAAGATCGCCTGCGACATGGTCAAGGAGAAGCTGATCGACGAGAAGACGGCCGTGAAACGCATCCCGGCCAACGACCTGACGCAACTGCTGCTGCCCAGCTTCGATCCGGCCGCGAAGAAGAAGGCCTCCCCGCTGACCATCGGCCTGCCCGCATCGCCCGGCGCGGCGTTCGGCAAGCTCGCCTTTACCGCCGAGGAAGCCGTCGAACGCACCCAGGCCGGCGAGAAGGTCCTGCTCTGCCGCAAGGAGACCAGCCCCGAGGACGTGGACGGCATGCACCACGCCGCGGGCATCCTCACCTCCACCGGCGGCATGACCAGCCACGCGGCGGTCGTCGCCCGCGGCTGGGGCAAGT
>CAZTLX010000274.1:0-4229 GCA_964614575.1 uncultured Phycisphaeraceae bacterium
GTCATCGGTATCAAACCCGTCCATCTCCACCAGGATCGCGTTGAGCGTCTGCTCACGCTCGTCGTGCCCGCCGGAGGAGAAGCCCGCACCGCGGCGACGGCCGACCGCGTCGATCTCATCGAGGAAAATGATGCACGGCGCGCTGTCCTTCGCCTGCTTGAACAGGTCGCGGACGCGCGACGCGCCCACGCCGACGAACATCTCCACGAAGTCCGAGCCGGAGATGGAGAAGAACGGCACGTCCGCCTCGCCGGCCATCGCCTTGGCCAGCAGTGTCTTGCCGCAGCCCGGCTGACCGACCAGCAGCACGCCCCGCGGCACACGCCCGCCGAGGCGCTGGAACTTCTTGGGGTTCTTGAGGAACTCGATGATCTCCGAGACCTCTTCCTTCGCCTCGTCGATGCCCGCCACGTCGTCGAGGGTCACCGAGGAGTGCTCCTTGGTGAGCATCTTGTGCTTGGAGCGGCCGAAGTTGCCCAGCATCCCGCCCGGGCCGCCCGCGGCGTTGCGCATGGCGCGGAAGATGAAGAAGTAGATCAGCAGCGCGATGATGATGAACGGGCCCCAGTTGATCAGGAACATCAGCCACAGGCTGTTGCCGATCTGCTCCTGCGTCTGCACGCCGGTGTCGGCCAGGGCTTCTTCGAGTTCGAGCGTGCGCATCGCGCGGTTGTCGGGCGAGACCTTGGTCATCACCCGCGTGATCGGCTGGCCGCCCTCGGTGTAGTTTTTCGCCGCCTCTTCGGTGAGGGTGGCGGTGAAGCTGTCGTCCTTGATCAGAACCGGCTTCTCGCTGTCGGCGGCGAAATCGCCGATGCGGGCGTGGTTGAGGAACTGCTGCCAGGTCACCTCTTTGGGCTTGTTGTACTGGCTGTTCATCATCAGCAGCAGCGCCACCGCCAAGCCGCCCAGCAACAGCCAGCCCAAAGCGCCACGCGACATGAAACTGGGCGGCTTGTTCGGCCCGCCGCCCTTCCCCCCGGAGCCGCCCCCGGAACCACCCCCCGAGCCATTACCGGAGCCGCCCCCCGTGCTTCCCTTGCGGGAGGGGGTGTCTTTGCCTTGATCGTCGGATTTTTTCGGCTTGCGTTTCTCGGCCATGCGTCTTGCAATCCCTTGCGGGACCCCAAAGCGTTCTACGCGCCCCGGCGACCCGCGGGTTCAACCCGTCATTCTAGCCCATCCATCGGGCGGGTGTGGGGGCTAAGGCGACTTATTCGGCGGTTGCGAGGATCGCCCGGACCACGCCGCTCGGGGATGTTCCCAGCCCTCGGCGGGCTTGGGGGCGGCGTGCGGTCCGTTGATCGATCACTGTTGGCTGAGGATGGCGAAGCCGACGAGGTAGAGCACGAGGATCGTTACGCTCTCGAAGCCGATATTGGCCAGACCCTTGCGTTCGCGGCGGATCAGGCCCAGCAGCAGCACCGCGTTGAGCACCAGCGCCAGCCCGCCGACATACACCTCGCCCATGCCCGCGGCGTGGTAGATCGACCCGCCGAGGAACGCGAAGTCCGCCACGCAGATGAACAGCACGTCAAACGCGTTGCCCCCGGCGATATCGGTCACCGCCAGCGTCACCGCGCCGCGGCGTACCGCGGCGATGGTCGTCACCAACTCCGGCAGCGACGTGCTCACCGCGATAAACAGCCCGCCTACGATGCCCTGCGACAGCCGGGTCTGCTCGGTGATGCGGCCGCCGGCGTGCGCGATGAACATGCCCGCCGCCATCACCACCGCGGCACAGATCAGAAAATACACGATCAGCCAACGCAGGCTCTCGTGCTTCGCGTCTTCGTCCGGCTCATCGGGGACGGTGTCGGCGGTGCGCACCGGGCGCCACATGGGCGAACCCCTGGCGTGGTACACCATCGTGAACCCGAAGCCATAGACCACGAACAACAGCACGCTCATCGGATGCACGTGACCGATGACCAGCGGCGGGGCCGCCATCGTGGTGACGACCAGGGCGATCAACAGGATCAGCAGCGTGGACTGGAGGAGGATCTGCACCGACGCCGCGGCGTGTTCGAGGTTGACCTTGCGGTAGCAGAGGTCGGCGATGGCGAGGAACGCGGTCTGTACGGCGATCCCGCCGAAGGCGTTGGCCACCGCCATCGCCGGATAGCCGTCGAGCGCGGCGGTGACCGAGGCGGTGATGCCCGGCAGCGAGGTCGTGATGCCCAGGAACAACCCCCCCACCACCGCCTCGCCCAGGCCGGTGCGGTCGGCCAGGCGATCGGCCAAGCCGCTGAGCTTCGACCCCGCCAGCGCGATCGCCACGGCACCCACGGCGATGACCGAGGCGTTGGCCCACAGCGGCCAGTTCTCCATGAAGCCAAACACGGGGGATGATAGGGCTTGGGTCGGTCACGCCGCGGGCGCGGGTAGCGATCGATCGCCGCTAGCGGCTTCGCGGGGCCGATGCGTCCACGTGCGATAGGTCATATCTCGCCGCCCCGGCGGTGAGACGGTGAGATGGGGTCAGGGTTTGTGTTCGACGGCGGCGTCTTCGCGGAGCATGGTGGCGAGGCCGCCGGTCTCGAGCCAGGCGCGGGCGGGGGCGTCGTGGCGCAGGTAGGCGTCGAGGAAGGCGAGGGTGGCGCGCTGGATGTGCGCGTGGTGGGCGGGGTCGCGGCGGGCGGCTTCGGGCGCGCCGCCGGGGCGGCGCTGGCCGGCGAAGGTCATGTGGTCGGCGTCGGTGAAGATGATGAGGTGGGCGGGCGGGCCGCCGGCGTCGGGGCCGGGCGTCTGGTCAAACGGGACGCGGCGGTCTTCTATTTTCGTGTGGCCGATCGGGCTGTCGTCGCGCGTGCCGGTCATGTGCAGCGCGGGCACGGCGACTGTGTCGAACGCCGTCTCACGCTGGCGCTTGCCGCGCGGCACCGGGGCGCTGAGCGGGATGATCGCGTCGATCCGCTCGTCGCGCACCTGCAGCTTGCGGCCGGAGGGGCTGACCAGCGACTGCCCCCCGCCGACCAGCGCCGACCAGGCACCGAACGAGTGCCCCGCGAGCGCGACGTGTTCGAGGTCGAGCTTGCCGCTGAGCGGTGACCCCGCCTCCGTGGTCAGCCGCTGCAGTTCATCGAGCACGAACGGCACGTCGTGGGCGCGGTCGAGCGCGACCGTCGCGCTGCTCGCCGCGACACGCATCGCGCGCATCCGCTGTGACGGGGAGGTGTCGCGCCACACCGCGTCGTCGCTGCCGGCGTGCTGGAGGTGGACACTCGCGTAGCCGTGCGACGCCCAGTAGCGGCCGAGGTATTCGTAGCCCTCGCGCGACCCGCCCAGGCCGTGGGAGAAGAGCACGACCGGTGCCTCGGCTTCGAGCTGGGCCGGCAGATAGGCCTTGATCGGCACCACGCGCCCGCCGCGAGCCCGATCGGTCAGCTCAAGCCGTTCGATGACCACGCGGTGCGGGCCCTCGGCGGCGGCGGGCTGATAAGCGGCGGGATCGGCCGCGGCGGTCGCGGTGAACAACAGCAGCGTCAGGAAGAGGGCGGCGCGGGGCATAGCGGGCTCCCGGTGAGGGTGGTCGGGAGGTGATACGGAGGGAAGAGGAGAGTTGTTACCGGGGCGGAGGCGATACCCCACCGAAACGCCGCCCCGCGGCGGTGCGGCGGCTTGGGGATGAAGGGTCAATGGTCGTGATCGTGGCCGTGGTCGTGGTCGTGGTCGTGGTCGTGGTCGTGGTCGTGGTCGTGATGATCGTGGTCGTGGTGGTGGTCGGCGTCTTTGAGGTTGAGCTTCACATCATCCGGGAGCGGGGCGAGGTTATCGATCCAGAATTCGGCCTCGGGCTTCCAGCGGACGTGCAGGTCGAAGCTGATGCGGTCGCCGGGGCTCAGCGCCGCGGGCGCGACATCGGGGCCGAGCGTAAAGGGCATGACCATCTCGTCCATGCCGTCGGCCTTGCCGGTGATGTGGACGAACTGGGGGATGGCTTCGTGGTGGATGTTGACGTTCCGGCCCTCGACGGAGACGACCTTGCCACGGACGCGGTAGGTCTGGGCCTCGCCGGCCTCGACCTCGGTGGGAGCGGGGGCTTCCTGGCCGCAGGCGATCAGGAGGAGGCCAGCGGCGAGCAGGACGGCGAGAGTGGGCAGGTGTTTCATGGGATTGGGTGAGGGGGTGAATGGTTGAGGGGGTGAGGGGATAACATGGGCACTGAAGCGCCCACGCCACGAAGGTCCGGACTACTGACTACGAACTACGAACTACGAACTACGAAC
>CAZTLX010000275.1:0-4228 GCA_964614575.1 uncultured Phycisphaeraceae bacterium
AACAGCAGGATGGGCAGCAGCAGCTTCAAAGGTTGCTCCTGGAGAGGTGGGTGGGCATCACGACCGGCGTGTTGACGTGGTCGATCGGAATGGCGGACGCGAGCCGGGCGTCGCAGGAGGCGATGGCCAGCACGCCGAGGATGAAGAGGAACAGAATGACGATGATGGAGGCGAAGCCGTGTTGACGTGACATAGTGGTCTCCTTGTTGGTGAGCTTGAAGGTGAAAGTGAAAAGCCCCCGGCGACGATGCCGGGGGCTTTTGTGTTGGCGTGATTCGTGTGGAAAAACTCCAAGGGGGCTAATTGACAGTGACGACCTGGTCGAGCTTCGACGGCAGCGCACAGGCGCGGTCCATCAGGCCGTGCAATGCCTGCGTCCGCCGCGGCAGCTCTTCGAGGCTGCGCCCCTTGATCGCGTCGGTGACGGCGTTGAACAACCGCCAGCCGTTCCTGCCCTGCTCGGTGAACTCGGGGTGCGAGGGTGTCCGCCACTCGTCGAGCGCCGCGGGCAGCCGCGTGACCGGCAGCACCTTGGCGTCGATCATCCTCACCAGCAGGTGGTGGGCGGTGCGGTCGTCGATCGCCTTGGCCTGGTACGCCGCGATGCGCCGGTCCTGGTCGAACCGCAGGGCACCGAGTTGTCCCACTGCCCGCTCCACGAGCTGCGGCAGGTCGCGGATGATGAAGCGGGTGTGCCGGCGGGACAGGACGACCTCGGAACTGAAGGCAAGATTGTCGCAGCAAAAGACCGAACTACCCACACATAACGCGGCGGGGAACGACTGGTCGTGGCTATTGCGGATGCCGACCACGAAACCATAGTCGTTGTGGTCATCGATGGTGTTTAGCTGCATGAGCCCGAAGTAGCGCTGGCCTTCACGGCTGAGCGCATGGGCCTGATTGACGATCTGCATGCCCGTCGCGGTCAGGGTCTTGGTGACCAGTTCGAGCAGGTGGGCGTGGGGGATGGGCTGCCAGGTGTCGGTGGGGGCGGGCGTGACGCACTGATCGATCTCTTGACGATCGACCGCGCGCCCGCCGCAGTGGAGGACGAGGTTGAGCATGAGGGATCCTTTCTGTTAGGTGTGGCAGAATGAGAAACACTTACCCTCCGTAGCGGGGTTGATACCCCGTCTCCTGCCGGCCGATCGAGACTTGGGGCAATACCCACTGTGTATCATGTGCGCTGGGCAGCGCGTTGCGCCTGTGATAACTGACATGGCGGTTCGAGAGTCGCTGAACCAACGCGAATCTTTACGGAGAAATGACCAATGTCTCCAAGCCATGCCATCACTGAATATCTGCTTCTACGGGCTCAGGCCGATGACCCTGAAGCGCTCGACGCGATCCACAGATGGCTCCGGCCGCAACTTGAGTCTTCCATCCGTGAAAGCGCGGCTGACGTTTCGAACAACATCCTGAATAAACTTCTGATCAAGATAGCTCGCTTGCTCGCGAAACCTCAACAGCATAATCCAGTGAATCGTCGCCAGTTGGTGGGGCTGGCGTACTGGCTACTAAGGCAAGCAACCCCTGATGTTTTCGCGAGAATTCGCGCGGTCCTGTCGCCTTTGGTGGAGCTGTTAACGACGCGATTCTCGATGCTAGAAGCTATGCCGGCCGGGGGCAATGACCGAGCAAACTAAGGCCGAAGTCAAAGCGATGATCTTGGGCGAAAGGCAGGTAACATCATGACGGTAGGCAACCGATGCCCTCTATGTGGCAGCAAGAAGAAGTGGGACGGAACGTACTGCAGTAACTGTGCATTCGATCTGTCAGTTCCTGCCACAGTCTGCCCAAAATGTAGTCTTGCGTATGCATTCGATGGGGAGAAGTGCAGACACTGTGGATGGCAGATTGATACTCACATACGTGCATTTCCGATATGCCCTTCGTGCGGTCGCATTCGAGGATGGAAAGGTGATCATTGCGACCGATGTGCTTACGAGTTAGATATACGCTGCCCGCGTTGCCTATGGGAATATGCGTGGGATGGAGACAAATGCAACCACTGTGGTTTTGAAGCCGGTGGCGAGTATCCTATTCGAGGGTATGCAGCTCAGAAATTGGCAACTCTGGATCCTAAGAGTGTTTCGGATATATTCGACGATGTGAAGCCATACCTAGTCGGCGGCATCCACGCTACCACGATTCTTCTCAAGTTCCTGTCAGGCTTCGATGACGGCGAAGCGTAAAGCGCAATCCCACATGAAGTGCTAAACTCCCATCCATGGCAGTCCCTACTTGGCAACACATGGCTCGGCCGCTTCTGGAACTCGCCGCCGACGGTAAAGAGCATCGCACAAAAGACGCCACGGAGCACGTGGCCAACGCGCTCAACCTGTCCTTCGAGGAACGTGCCGAAACAGTATCGAGTGGCCAGGCCCGCTACTACAACCGGGTGGGCTGGGCACGCGCCCACCTGATCAAGGCCGGTCTGCTCGAAGCACCCAAGCACGGCTACCTCATCATCACTCCCGCAGGACGGGAGTTACTCAAGAACCCACCGACCGTCATCAGCGACCAGTACCTTCGCGATCACTATCCCCAGTTCCTGGAGAACTGGAAGGCAAGCAAGCCCGCCGACGAAAGTAGTGAATCTCAGGCCGACACCACGGACCAGACGCCCGAAGAGCAGATGGAATCAGCCTACCAACAGCTCAAGAGTTCACTCGCCGACGAACTGCTGGAACTGGTGAAGGCATCCAGCCCCGCCTTCTTCGAGCGGCTGGTCGTCCGCCTGCTCGTCAAGATGGGCTATGGCGGAACGATCAAGGATGCCGGCAAAGCCATCGGCGGCTCGAATGATGAGGGCATCGATGGGATCATCCGTGAAGACCGCCTCGGCCTAGGCAACATTTATCTCCAAGCCAAGCGGTACACAGCCGGCAACGTCGGCCGGCCGGAGCTACAGGCCTTCGTCGGTGCCCTGACGGGCAAACGCGCACGCAAGGGCATCTTCATCACCACCAGCAGCTTCTCCAAGACGGCCGAGGAGTATGTGGACAGCATCGAACCGCGGATAGTGCTGATTGACGGCCGCCGGCTCGTCGATTACATGATCGACTTCGGCGTCGGCGTCAGCACCACCACCGGCTACGAGATAAAGCGCGTGGACAGCGACTTCTTTGAAGAGGGCTAAACGAATTCGCGTCTCTTCGTGAGTTCGCGGCAAACTCCTTGCACTCAACTCGAAGGTCGTAACAGCAAGTTAGCGTCTAACGATACCCATACCCCTCATCCTCATACGGGTCGCGGTCCCGCCGCGGGTCGGTATAGGCCCGGTCGATCTGGCGGTAGCGCTTGCGCAGGCCCTGCACGCCGGTGAGGACCAGGCCCAGGCCGCAGGCGACGGCGGCGAGGCCGAGCAGGAAGATGAACACCGACGACAGCGCCGGCAGCGATTGCCAGAGGGCGTGGAAGTTGGCGTTGCCGGGGTAGTGGGTCGAGCTGTGGGAGAGGCCGTAGATGCTCAGGGCGATGCCGATGAGCAGGGAGATCAGGGGCTGGAGGAAAGCGATCATGATGAGGTTCCTTGTTGATGTTGAAAACCACGGCTTTGCCGCGGAAAAAGTTGTTGCGATTCGGTTGATGGTCGTCGGCTTGTTGACCTGCCGCTTTACCCCACCAACCTCGGCCCCAGCGGCGACGCATACCCATCCGTCGCCAGGGCCGCGGCCAACTCGCGTTTGAGCTGCGTGATCCGCGCCGGCGTGACGCCGAGCATCTTGGCCAGCACGGTCTGCGGTCCGCTGCCGTGGGTCTCGGCCAGGTAACGGAAGGTCGCCCGTGCCTTGGCGCTGACGTGCTCCCGGTCGAGGAGATGTGGGATGTCCAGCCGCCGGCGGGGCCCGTCGCTGGGATCATCCGCCCGGGCGTCGGGGACCATCATGTGCAGGTCGAAGTCGTCGTCCTCGTCGCCGCAGGGTTGGTCGAGTGAGAGGACACGATGGTCATGCTGATGCCGGCCGGCCTCGCTGAGCGGGCAGCGGCTGGTGTAGCCGGCGACACGGCGGCCGCGGTGGAACTGATGTGCGGCGTAGTGGATGCAGGTGGCGGGGCAGAGGCGGTGGAGGTTGCCATTCCGCGCAGCAGCATGGACGGACGTGGTGACGAAGGCCAGCGCCTCGGCGACTGCTTCTTCGCGGGCCTCGGGGTTGAGCCGGGCGAAGCGGATCTTTGCACGGCGGACCAGCTCGTCGTAGTGGGTGACCAGCCAGCGGTTGGC
>CAZTLX010000276.1:0-4154 GCA_964614575.1 uncultured Phycisphaeraceae bacterium
TGGAGATGGGCATTGAATCCTGAGCCAGATGGGCATCGAATAGTGAGCCACCTGGTTGTCAAGATAACGCTCCGTAGAGCGTTGTCCATGCTGCCTGCCCCCATGGGGGCACAGGCCCGATAACCGTGAATCATGGCGCGTCGGGTTGGGGGCCTCCTTTCTGGCGATGTCGTGTGGCGCTGGCCCGCAGGCGGTAGCTGTCGCCCAGCACCTCGATCACCTCGATGTGATGAGTCAGGCGGTCCAGCAACGCCCCGGCCAGACGCTCATCGCCGGCAAAGACCTGGGGCCAGTCGGCGAACGGCAGGTTGGTCGTGAGGACCAGGCTCGTGGTCTCGTAGCAGCGGCTGAAGAAGCCGAACAGATGCTCGGCGGCCATGCGGTCCAGCGGCAGGTAGCCCAGTTCATCGACGATGATCAGGTCGCACCGCTGGATGTGGGCTTCGAGGCGGGTGACCTGTCGCTCTTCCCTCGCTTCGATGTAGGCATTGGCCAGGGCCGCGGCGGTGAAGAACCGCACTTTGAACCCGTGTCGGCACGCTTCACGGCCCAGCGCGATCGCCAGATGGGTCTTCCCGGTTCCGGGGGCGCCGCAGAACACCAGGTTGATCCGCTGCTGGATGAAGCCGCAGCGGGCCAGGTCCAGAACCCGCTTCTTCCCCAGCTTGGGCACCGCGGCGAAGTCGAAGTCGCTCAGCTCCTTGACCAAGGGGAACGCGGCCTGCTTGATCCGCCTTGCGATCGCCTGACTCTGGCGGTGCTGCACCTCACGTTCGGCCAGTTGCTCAAGGTACTGCTCGTACCGCGCCTCGGCGGCGGCACATTGACGGGCCACGGCCGCGTACTCCTTGTGGAACGTCGGAAGCTTGAGCGTCTTGAGGTAGCTGTGCAGCAGATGAAGGTCGTCGCTCATGCCACCACCTCCTCCCGCACCTGCCGCAACGCGTCGTACAGCGCCGCCGGCCGGATGCCGTCGCCCACCAGCCGCAGATGCGGGCGATCGCTCAGGTCCAGTTGCGTCCGCGGCGGCATCGGCTGGTTGCGCAGCACGCCCAGCACCGCCTCATAGGCGAACGCCCGACGACGCACGCACAGGCTCACCGCGTGGCGGACGTCGCTCTCGTCGTACCGGGTCAACAGCAGCAGTGTGTCGATGTACCGACGCGTACCCTCGTCACCCTGGCGGTACTCCAGCTCCCGGCGGAACAACTGCAAGTCGGCACCCCACCCCCCGGAAGTAGCCCCGGAAGTAACCCCGGAAGCAGCCCCGCCAGCGCCGAACAGGCCCTTGAACGGCCGGGCGTTGTCCAGGCTGCCGGGCTTGGTCGCCAGCAGCGGCAGGTAGTGCATGGGCTCCAACACATATTGCCCCTTCTCATAGTTCCGGGTGTGCTCGGCCACCTTCTGCTGCTCACACCAGACCTCCACACGGTCGGCGAACAGCTTCACCACCGCCATGTGGAACGCCCACCGCACCGGCGTCGAGTAGCGATTGGTGTCGGCCGCGACCAACGCCTGCTTGTCCACGAACGTCGAACGCTGCACGCACGCCTCGTACCGCTGGGCGGGCAACGCCAGCAGGCCCCGCCGCTCCTCCTCGAGCATCTGACGACGCGACTTGTCGCCGTGCGGCGCCGGACCCGCACGATCCAGATCCCGATCGCAATCCGCCATCAGCTTCGCGCCCAGTCCCGCCAGTCCGCCTTCGGTGATGTCCGGCGGCGGCGTCAGGTACGTCCGCTCGCTACGCTTGACCTGGTTCTCCACATCCCCCTTCTCGTTGCCCCGGGCCGGCTGGCAGAACCGCGTGTCGAACAGGTAGAAGCTGCGCAACTGCACGAACCGCTCGTTGAGCCGACGCTCACGACCTCGCTGCACCTGGATCACCGCGCTCTTGAGGTTGTCATACGCCAGCCGACGCGGCACACCCCGGAAGTAGTCAAAGGCCCGGGCGTGGCCGTCCAGGAACGATTCGAGGTTCGCCCGCTCATACGGCCACTCGAAGCTCGCCTTCGAGTAACTCAGCGTCATCACGAACACCGCAACCTTGCGCAGTTGACCGTTCTCGATCACCCATCCCTCGTGCCAGTCCACCTGCGCCTCTTCCCCAGGCTCGAACGCCAAGGGCATGAACACCTCGCCCCGGTGACGCTCAAGCTGGGCGAGGTACCGCCGCACCGTGCTGTAGTCCCCACCGAACCCGTGCTCGTCCCGCAGACGCTGCCACACCCGCATCGCCGTGTGACGCTGCTTACGCGGCCGGCCACGGTCCTGCTCCACCCAACCGTCAATGATCCCCACCACCGGCTCCAGCACCCGACGCTGACGCGGTCGGCTCAGCCGATAACCCGGCGGGATCGCGTGCTCCACCGCTTTGGCCACCGTGTTACGCGAATGGCCCAGTTCCTCCGCAATCGACCGCTGGCTCTCACCGTCGATCAGGTGCTTACGCCGTATCAGTTCGTAATCATCCACCGTCAGCATCTCCTGGCCTTCCTCTGATCCCGCCCCTTATCGGGCAGGGTCTCCACAAGGTCGGCCGCTGCGGTGGCTCACTTTTACACGCCCATCAGCGTGTCAGACTGGCTCAGGATTCAATGCCCATCTCCAAACTCATCCGCGTTGTCCGTCGGCGAGATGATCGGCGAATCGATGCCGAGCACCGCGAAGCGGTCACGATCCGCACCGGAGTTGTTACGGACCAAGACCATGCCGGTGTCCCCGCCGCGTGTGGTCGCTGGCCCTGCGTCTCGCGAGAGTTGCTCCTGCATGTGCGCACGGGCCGCGTCGACCATCGCGTTCCAATCGGACGCGCCGATGCGCAAGGGCTGACCGCGTTGGACGTGAGCGAGAGTCATTGGCTGTCGGGGTCGGGGCCGGGGCCGGGGGTCATAGTGCGAGCGATCCGAAGTTCCCGTAGTCGTAGACCCGCTCGACGATGGCCATGACGGGCTTCATGACCAGCAGCTTGTTGGTGGTGTCCTCTGCGGCCTGATAGCGCATCCAGAGATACGCCCACCCTTCCTTGGCGGCGATGGTGATGTCGCCGACGGTGACGCCGGTGACGTTGGGCGACCCTGCGAAGGCGAAGGCGATCTCCCACGGGTCGTCGCCGCGTTTGGAACCGGCTGCGCCGAGGAACAGGGCTTCGCCTTTCTCGAACGGCAGGGTGATGGCAGGACTCTCCCCGACCTGGACTCGAACCAGCAACCCGAGGGTTAACAGCGGCGGGGTTTTGCCGGGCGGGGAGCATCTGAATCTCTGATAGCTACAAGAAGCAAACCGCCCGCGGCGCATGGGCGCCGGCGCGCAGCCGGCACCCATGCGTCCCACAAGCAGCGCACCTCACAGCCACGCCACCTGGATCACCACGTGGAGGCGATGCGCCAGGTGCATGAGCAGTTGCTCGATGCGGTGTCTGGCCAGCGGGTCGTGCTGATCGAGTTGTACGGCATCGACGATGTGCGTGTGCGCCTGGGCCAGGGCGAGTTCCAGCAGCCGGTGCTCACCGGCGGGGCCGGGCAGCAGCCGCCACAGGCCCTCGCGATCGATCTGGTAGATGCGCGTGCGATCGAGGTCCACATGTGCCAGCAACACGCGAGGCGGCGGGAGGATTACGCGATATACGCCGTGGTCGTCGATCTCCATCCGGGCCTGAGTGACATCGCAGCCGATGAGGACTTCGCCGTGGATGATGAGCACGCAGCGCACCCCGCCCAGGTACCCGTCGATCGTCTGGACGTGGAACTCGGTGACGGGCACACGCAGGACCGCGAGTTCCGCCACTTGCTGCAGTTGGCCGAGGGTCACGCTCGGCGACGCCGGCTGCTCGCGTGGGCGGACTGCGGAGAGCAGCGCTCCCAGCAGCCCACCCATCGCCAGCATGACCAGCGCGTGGGTGATCCGCATCATGGTCTGGCTCCTGACCTGCCCCCCTCAACTCGTTCCGGTTCCAGATTCCGTAATCTGGTGTATTCGGACCGAAGAAAGGCAGGTCAGATATGTCGAAGGGCAAGCGTTACACGGCGGAGCAGATCATCCACAAGCTGCGTGAGGCGGATGTGTTGATCGGCCAAGGGGTGGCGGTGAAGGAGGTGAGCTGAGCTTCCCCCCAAGTGACGGGCGCGGGGAAGTGGTGGAAGATGGTGCTCTTC
>CAZTLX010000277.1:0-4152 GCA_964614575.1 uncultured Phycisphaeraceae bacterium
GCCGCCGGTCGCGTCGCCGAAGGTCTCCAGCACCTTCAGCGAGAGCACGGCGTTGCGCACCGCGGAGAAGCCGAGCATCATCACCGCCCGGTCGAGGCTGATCTCATCGCGCGCGCCGACCACCCCCTTGTCCGAGGCCCGAACCATCGAGAGGATCTTCGCGGTCAGGGCCGGGTCGGCGGCGACCAGCTCGATGACCTGGCGGGTCTCGGCATCATCGGAGGCGGTGAGCTGCAGCAGCCGCGCCGCGATCGCCGGCAGCGTCGGCAGCGCGTCGATCTGTCGGAGGATCAGCTCGATCCGCCGCGGCTTGGAAAGGTCAAGGGGCATGGGCTCTGGTTGTCCCTCGCGCTGATCCCGCCCTTCGCTGACGCTCAGGACGGGCGTTGAGTTTGGCACCCCCACGCCCGTCCTGAGCGGCAGTGAAGGACGGGATCATGCGGGATCAAGCGGGATTACACCCTCCTCTACATCTCCAGCAGCGCGTGGATGCGGCCGACGAGCTTCTCGATGTTGAACGGCTTCTTGACGAACTCATCCGCGCCGGCGCTGAGCAGGTCGTTGATCTCCTCGTGGTTGACCACGCCGGAGACGACGATGATGCGCATCGCGCCCAGGTCGGCGTTCTTGCGCACGGTCTGGCAGACCACGTTGCCGTTGATATCCGGCAGCATGTAGTCGAGGATCATCAGGTCGGGCTTGAACTGCTCGGTGATGATGCCGGCGTCGTAACCGGTCATCGCGGTCTTGATCTCGAAGCGGTCGTCGCGCGAGAGCACATCGACAAAGAGCTCGACGATCTGCGGGTCGTCATCGACCACGAGGATGCGTTTCTTGCGGGCACCGGTCAGTGTTTCGATGGGGATGTCGTTGTCGCGCATGAACTTGATGAGTTCCTCGCGCGGGATGCGTCGGAAGCGCGAGCCGGGCACGCGGAAGCCGCCGAGCCGGCCGGCGTCGAAGCAGCGGATGATGGTCTGCTGCGAGACCTTGCAGACCTCCGCCGCCTCACCGGTGGTGAACACCGCCTTGCTGAGCAAGGATGAGGTGTGTGAGCCGTTCTTGCCGTTGCTCATGATCATCTGCCCTCCTCCTCTCGGCCGAGCCGAAACTGCGAACGACCGGATTCATTGGCTCAACCCTCGGGCGAGGCTTGCCTGTCAAGCCCATACCGAAGGACCGCCAAGCTTTGCGCAGCTTGGCTGTCTTAACATCGGGCGGACACGGGGGGCACTTGATGGGGAGGGGGTAGAACAGAGACCGCGAGGGCGTATCCCGCCCTTCGCTGCCGCTCGGGGACGGGCGTGAGCGCGGTGATTCTCGGACCATCACGCCCGCTCTGAGCGGCAGCGAAGGGCGGGATCAATCTTCACTCTGAAAAAAAACGCGCCTAGCGCAGCTCGACGGACCAATAGGCGTTGTCGAGGAACGCCTTCCACGAGGCGTACTTATCGTGACCCAGCCGCAGGTTGATCACCGGGTTGCGGGTCGGCTTGATCGGCTTGCGGATCAGGCTCATGTGGGCCTGCTTGGGCGTGCGGCCGCCCTTGCGCGAGTTGCACGCGACGCAGCAGCAGACCAGGTTCTCCCACGAGCTGCCCCCGCCCTGGCTGCGCGGGACGATGTGGTCGAGGCTCAGCTCGGCGGTGGGGAAGTGGTCGCCGCAGTACTGGCAGCGGTTGTGGTCGCGGGCGAAGATGTTGCGGCGGTTGAGCTTGACATCCTGCGCCGGCAGGCGGTCGTAGCCGTGCAGCCGGATCACCTTGGGCACGGGGATGTGCAGCCGCACGGTGCGGACCCACTCGTAATGCTCGCGGTCGAACTGATCACGCGCCTGGGCGATGTCGGTCCACGAGTCGAAGCTGTGCGCGGCGTAGCTGCCGTCATCCACGCGGATGACCTCGGCCAGGTCGCGCACCAGCAGCGAGAACGCCCGGCGGGCATCGATCACACGGATCGCCATCCACAGCTTGTTGAGCACCAGCACGTGGCTGTTGAGCGCGGTCGAGTTGGTCGTGGCCGAGGCGATCATCGGGTCGATCCTGCGTGCCTGTTCCCACCTTGCGGGCAGGGAATCCTACCCCAACCCCAGCACGCGGGCAAAGTTAGATTCGTATTCGCGTTTGTTTGGGCAGGGTTTACGGCGACACGACACGCCAAGCTCGCGAAAAGCCAACGTCCGGTAAACCGCGTCCTCATCGGGTCCGCGTAATCTGCGCCCACGGACGGCCGGAGGAGACGGCCGCGGGAGGGGGGGACATAGGAGGACGAGGGGGTGTGCGGAGGGGGAGATTCGCTGCCGGGGCTTGGCCGGGGTGATGCCGGGGCTTGCGAGGGAGAAATCGGGCAGGGGGCCGCCGCCGGCCTCGTGGCTGGAAAGCCACGGGGTCGTTTTCGTCGGGGGTCGGGGGGTTCCGCAGCGTGCGGCTTCGCGCATCCGGACAGACAACGTGCGCTTTGAAGGTGCGCGGCCGCCGTACCGTTTCGCGAAGCCGCAAGCGGCCCCCGGAAAGCGGCCCCCGGCAAGTGGCCCCCGGCAAGTGGCCCCCGGCAACGGGAGGCCTTCCCGGAGGATCTAATTTCCCCGAGGGTTAAACCCAGACGCGGTGGGCGTGGACGGCCGCGGCCAGCTTGCCGTAGTCCGCCGCGCCGTGCGAGTCGGGCGCGTAATCAAAGATCGCCTGCCCGAAGCTCGGCGACTCGGCCAGCTTGATGTTGCGACGCACCGGCGGCGAGAAGACCACCGCGTCCTTCCAGGGCACATCCTGCCCGCGCGCCGCTTCGAGGAACCCGGTCAGGTCGCCGATCACCTCGCCCGCGAGGATCGTGTTCGCCTCGTGCATGCACAGCACGATGCCCGCGATGCGCAGGTCCGGGTTGATCCCCTGCCCGACCATCTGCACCGTCTCGAACAGCTTGCTCAACCCCTGCAGCGCGAGGAAGTGCGCCTGCATCGGCACGATCACCTCGCGCGCCAGCACCAGCGCGTTGATCGTCAGCAGCCCCAGCGACGGCGGGCAATCGATCAACACATAATCAAACTGATCCAGCACGCCCCGCAGCTTGTTGCGCAACACCGACTGGGCCATGCCCGTCGCCAGCAGCTCCGCCAGCTCGCTCTCGACGCCGGCCAAGGAAACCTCAGCAGGGATCACCGCGAGCTTCGTCTTGCCCCGGTCATCGCCGACCTGCTGGATCACTTCGAGCGCGGAGATGCTTTTGTCGGTCAGCAGGTGATAGACGCTGTGGTCGATGGCTTCGGGGTCGATGCCCAGCGACAGGGACAGGTGAGCCTGGGGGTCGAGGTCGATCGCGAGCACGCGCTGCCCGTCACGCGCCAGCGCCGCGGCGAGGTTCACGACGGTGGTGGTCTTGCCCACGCCGCCCTTCTGATTCATCAGCGCAATGATGCGAGTCCCCCCGGAAGGCTGGCTCGAGGGGTTTGTGGCTGCGGGGGTGGATACGTGATCCGGGTGCGGGGCTCCCGGCGTCGCATCTTCCGCGGTCGCATCTTCCGGCGTCGCAACTTCCGGGGCCGGGGCCGGGGTCGGGGTCGGAGCTTCCGGGGGCAGGCGGATTGGCTCGGCGACATCCGAATATTCGTTGACCGCGACCTGCACCGGCCGTTCCAGCGGCGGCAAGGCTCGCGGTTCGGTGCGCGGTTCTTCGGTGGTGAGGTGTTCTGACATGCGGCGCCTCCGTGCGTCGGTCCGAGAAAAGTTAGCCGAGTATATCACGACATCACGCTGAACCCGATTCAACCCGCGGCTTCGCGTCTTGCCGCGCTGCGGCGGACCGCGGGCAACACCAGCGCCTGTTTGCGGGCGACCTCGGCCGACCACGCCGCGGCCGCGCGACGCAGCGCCGCGTGCCCCGCGTCGGTCAGCTCATACCACTTGCGGGTCCGGCCGGTCGCCGATTCTTGTCGCACCGTCACCCGCCCCGCCGCGTGCAGCGACCGCAGCAGCGGGTACAGACGGCCCCAGCTCAGCTCCAGCCCGACCGCCTCGGCCAGCCTTCGCTGGATGGCGTAGCCCCACAACGGGCCGTCGGCCAACACCGAGAGCACCAGCAGCGAAAGCTCGTCGAGCACAGTCGGGTTGGCGTTCAAAGCATTGTCCGGCATGAGGATATGAGCCAATATATCAAAAT
>CAZTLX010000278.1:0-4110 GCA_964614575.1 uncultured Phycisphaeraceae bacterium
AGAAATACGAGCGTGGCGAGGCAAACTTCCACCCGGCGGTGCCCGGCGCGGGCGAGCTGGCCAAGCTCATCGCCGCGTCGGCCGAGCAGCGCAACGACATCGTGCGCCAGCCGATGGCCGGGACGTACTTCTACAACTTCTACTGTGCGCCCACGCTGGCCGACGGCTCGCCGAACCCGCTGGCGGACGTGCGCGTGCGTCGGGCGCTGTCGCTGGCGATCGATCGGCAGTCGCTGGTCGATCACGTCACGGGCGTCGGGCAGCCGGTGGCGCTTTCGTATATCCCCGTCGGGGCGTTGGCCGACTACGACCCGCCGGTGGAGCACGGCATCACGTTCGACCCCGAAGCCGCGAAAAAGCTGCTCGATGAGGCGGGCTACCCGAACGGCCAAGGCCTCGACGGGCTGAGCATCCTCTACAACACCGGCAACAACCATGAGGGGGCCGCGCAGGCGATCCGCCGCATGTGGACGCAGCACCTGGGCGTCACCGTCGAGCTCGAAGGCGTGCCGGTGAAGGTCTTTAGCCAACGGCTCAAGGGCGGCGACTACACCATCGCCCGCGCGGCGTGGTTCGGCGACTACCCCGACCCGACCACCTGGCTGCAGAAGATGACCACGACCGACGGCAACAACGACTGCAAGTGGTCCAACGCGAGGTTCGATGCGCTGCTTGACGAAGCGGACCAGATGCCCCGCGGCGAAGAACGCACCGCCCGGCTCCGCGACGCCGAGGCCATCCTGCTCGAAGAACAACCGATGGCGCTGCTCTACCAGTATGTGCTGCTGTATTTGATCGACGACAAGCTCGAGGGCTTAAAGCCCAACGCCTGGAACCGCTTCCGCTTTGAGGATGTGAAGGTGAACGAGTAAGGCAGGTGGACTTAAGTCCACCTGCCTCAGCCCCGCCCGCCTCGATGTCATGACCAACCTGATCCTCCGACGCCTGTTGCAGTTGCCCGTGATCCTCGCGGTGGTGTTTGTCGTGACGCTGACGCTGGCGTGGATCGTGCCGGGCGATCCGCTGTCGCGCGAGGACGGCCGTCGCCCGGACCCGGCGGTGGCCGCGGCCATGCAGCGCCAATACAACCTCGACAACCCCGTCCGCTTCGCGACCTCGTACGTCAAGAACGTGCTGTTCCACGGCGACTTCGGCCCTTCGCTGACGTATCAGGACCAGCGCGTCGGCGACATCCTCGCCCAGACGCTGCCGGTGAGCGTGCGCCTCGGCGTCGCGGCGCTGGCGTTTGCGGTGATGCTCGGCACGGCAGCAGGCGTTCTGGGCGCGCTGCGACCCGGCAGCGCGTGGGACCTCTCCTCGCTCACCCTCGCGCTGGTCGGCGTGTCGCTGCCCAACTTCGTCACCGGGTCAGTCCTGCTGTTCGTGTTTGCCGCGCTGCTGGGCTGGTTCCCCGTCGGCGGGTGGGGCTCGCCTTCTCAGGTCGTCCTGCCCGCCATCACCCTCGGGCTGATCCCCGCCGCGTACATCGCCCGGCTCGTCCGCCTCGGCCTGGCGGATGTGATGAGCAGCGACTACATCCGCACCGCCCGCGCCAAGGGACTGACCCGTCGCCAGGCCTTGTTTAACCACGCGCTCAAGGTCGCTTACCTGCCCGTGCTCTCCTACCTCGGCCCCGCCGCGGCCGGCGCACTCACCGGCTCGTTCGTCGTCGAGAAACTCTTCAACATCCCCGGCCTCGGGCAGCACTTCGTCGATGCGGTGCTCGGCAAAGACCAGTTCCTCATCCTCGGCGTCGTGCTCACCTACGCCACCATGCTCGTGCTCTTTAACCTCCTGGTCGATGTCGCCTACGCCTGGCTCGACCCCCGCATCGAACTGGCCTGACCCCGGAACATTTAGCCGCGGTGCGTGCACCGCGCTTCCATGCGGACCCGTCGCGAGCGACGCGGCTAAATGAGCGATCAAAATCCATGCCCACCTTCACCCACACCCTCGACGCCACCGCCCTCGGTGACACGCTGCTGCGAAACGAATGGCTGCTGACCAACGGCAGCGGCGCCTTCAGTGCCGGCACCGCGCTGGGCGTCAACACCCGCCGATACCACGGCCTGCTCATCGCCGCGACCGCCCCGCCCGTCGGCCGCGTCGCCCTGCTCAACCAGTGCTTCGAGCAACTGGCCCTCCACGCCAAGGACGCCGCCGGCCAACCCGCCGAGCAGGTCATCGAACTGAGCAGCCTGATGTTCCCGTCCGACGTGGGCGAAGTCATCGTGCCCGACGGCAAGCAGCGGCTGGTGCGCTTCGAAAAAGGCCGACATATCCGCTGGACCTACGACTGGGGCCCGGTCGTCGTCACGCGCGAGCTGTTCCTGCACTGGCGGCAGCAGGCGGCGACGCTGCGCTACACGGTCGAAGGCTTGGACAAACTTCCGGGGGCGGCGTGCGAGAGCGCGGTGCTGCGCATCAGCCCGATGCTCACCCTGCGCGACTTCCACGCGACGCTGCGGAAGGATCAGGCCGGGCACTTCGATGTGCAGCAAAAGGCGGGCGCGCACGGCCCGGCGGTCAGCGTCAGCCGCCAAGGCATCACCGCGTCGCTGTGCTGCTCGGCCGGGGCGTTCCGCGATGGCTCTGGTCCCGGGGGCCGGGGGTGGTGGTACAACGTCCATTACCCGATCGACCGTCGGCGGGGGCAGGACGATTGCGAAGACCACTTCGTCCCCGGTCGTTTCGAGGTGCCGTTGAAAGTGAGCGGCGCCAACACGATCACGCTCACCGTCGCGCTGGGTACGCCGTGCGTCGCCCCGGTCACCGATACCAAGGCAAGAGACAAGCACCTGCGTCCGATCCTCAAGACGCTCAAGGCGCAGGGCCTCAACGCCCCCGCGGTCCGGGGCGTGGGTTCCCACGGCCGGGAGGCGGTGGGCATTCACGGTGACCCGGCTTCAATCTTCGCGCAGGCGGCGGATGATTTCGTCGTCGCGCGACGCGTCAAAGGCCAAAGCCTCTCGACCATCCTTGCGGGTTACCCGTGGTTTGCCGACTGGGGCCGCGACACCTTCATCGCGCTGCCGGGCCTGCTGCTGACGACCGGCCGCTTCGAGGAGGCCCGCGCGACCCTGCGCGCGTTTGCCGAGGCGATCGGCAGCGGCGAACACGAGGGCCTGCTGCCCAACCGCTTCGATGACTACGACGGCGACGCGGCCCACTACAACACCGTCGATGCCTCGCTGTGGTTCGTCCACGCGGCGCTGGCGTATCTCGACGCCTCGGGTGACAAGGCGTCGTGGAAGGAATGGCTCGCCCCCGCGTGCCTGCGCATCATCGAGGCCTACGCGAAAGGCACGGGCTTCGGCATCCACATGGAGGACGACGGCCTGATCGCGGCGGGCGATTGGAACACCCAACTGACCTGGATGGATGCCGCGGCCGTGCCGCCCGGCTCCGATCAACTGCACGTCTTCACCCCGCGCCAGGGCAAGGCGGTGGAGATCAACGCGCTGTGGTACCACGCGCTGATGGGCCTGAGCGAAGCGCTGCCCAGGAAGCACAAGGACACGGCGGACGTGTGTGCGAAGCGTGCGGCCAAGGTGAAGCGGTCTTTCACCAGATTATTCTGGAACGACGAAGCCGGTTGCCTGTTCGACCATGTGTACGTCACGCCCGGCGGGGGCGTCGTGCGCGACGCGAGCATCCGCCCGAACCAGTGCCTCGCCGTCTCGCTGCCGCACTCGCCGCTGGCCAGGGCGAAGCAACAGCGGGTCATGGCGGTCGTGACGGATAAGCTGCTCACGCCCGCGGGCCTGCGCACCTTGCCGAAGGACGATGCGGAGTATCACCCGTGGTACGCGGGGATTCAGTACGAGCGTGACGCGGCGTACCACCGCGGGACGATCTGGCCGTGGCTCATCGGGCCGTACGCGGAGGGCGTGCTGCGGGCCGGCAACTTCAGCGCGAAGGCGAAGCATTCCGCACGCGAGGCGCTCGCCCCGCTGATCGACTTCCTCCAGGCCCGCGGCTTAGGCCAACTCTACGAGGTCCACCAGGCGCAGGCGATCGATGGCCACCACCCGCCCCGCGGCTGCTTCGCCCAGGCCTGGTCCGTCGCCGAGGTCCTCCGCGTCTGGGCGCTGCTGCACCGGGAATAGA
>CAZTLX010000279.1:0-4091 GCA_964614575.1 uncultured Phycisphaeraceae bacterium
CCCCCCGCTGCTCGGCGGTGGGCTCGGCCTCCCGCGTCCAACGCTCAAGCTGATCCGCCAACGCCTCGGCGCCCTCGCGCCAAGTCGCCACCGCCGCACGCAAGTCATCGTCGGCAAGGTCGCTATCCCCCGCCGCCGCGAGCCGCTGCCGCCAGGTCGTCAACGCATCGAACAATTCGGTCCATCGACCGGCACCCAGCGCCCGCTCGGCGTCGCGCAGCGGACGCCAGAGCCGGGCGACCGCCGCCAGGGTTTGGGCGTGCGCGTTGGCTTGCTCGCCAAACGCCAGTCGTGCCTCGGCCACGTCGCCCGGGTCCCGACGCTCATCGGCCAGGGCCATGCTCTGCGAGACATCCAGCAACACCAGCACGTGCCGGCTCACCCGCGACGCGGCTTCCACCGCGAGCACCGGCGCAAAGAGCATCGCCAGCACCGTCGCCAGCACCAGACCACGCACCGCCGCCAACGCCCAGCGCCACCGTCGCCGCAGGCTCGTGCCCCGGTACAGCCAGACCGTGAGCCCGACCACCACCACCAGACCCAGCGGCAAAAGCCACGCCGCCTCGGCCGCGCGGAAGCCCACCTCCATCTGCGCCAGGGCGGCGGGCAGTGCTCGGGTTGGGAAGGGGAGTTCAATCATGACGGTGTCGCGGGTGGTCTGGCATTTTCTAAAAACCGAATCGCGGGTCTTTTTTCTTCCGGACGCCGGGGGTTATTTCCGGGGGCCGGGGGTTACTTCCGGGGTTACTTCCGGGGGCCGGGGGTACTTCCGGGGTTACTTCCGGGGGGCGGTCAGGCGGCTTGGCGGATGGTTCGGCGGCGGCCGAGCCAGCGGGCGACGTGCAACTGCCGCCGGGGTTTATCCGACTCCGTGCTGGCCATGCGGGCGGTGAAGCGCCGGGCCAGCACACCCTCGATCACCAGCACGATCAGCGCCATCAGGACCAGCGGCCACCACAGCTCCATCCCGACCCGCGCCTCGCGGATGGCCCGGGCCAGGTCACGCTGCGGATCGACAAACGCGCCCGACACGCCCGGCCAGGCCGACGCCAGCGCCTCGCCGTCCAGCGTCCGCAGGTCCGATTCGCGGGTATCGACGTTCACCGCACGCACGATCCCCTCGGTCGGCGAGGTCCGCTCGTCGGAGCCCAGCGTGTAGAAGCCCGGGGCGGTGGTCTGCGCCAGGTCCACCCACGGCCGGCCCTCACGCAACTGCGGGCTGAGCACCGTCGCCTGCTGATCCGGACCCACCACCGTCACCTGCCGCGGCCGGCGGCCGGCATCCAATGGGATCGCCAGCGGTTGGCCGACACGGGTTTCGGGCAACATCGGCTGCGTGAGGTAGCCCAGCATCTGCTGCCAGAGGATCGGCCACGCGGGGTGGATCACCCACTGGCCCCACCCGCGATCGGCGGCGGTGGTCAGCAGCAGCACCCGGCCGAGCCCGACGACATGCTCAATCAGCAGCGGCGGCGGGGAGGCGTCCGCGTCGCCGACCGCCGCCAACGCGAGGATCACCCGCGCCTGATCCACCGGCTCGGCACGCCAGTAACGCCGCACCCGCGCCTCATCAAGCAGGCCCGCCGGCCACGCCGCCAGCGGACGACCCAGCGGGTGCGCGGGCAAAGCAACCCCCAGCGGCACGCCGTCCGCGTCGCCCCCATCCTCCGCTTCCCGACGCTCGATCAGCCGCGCCGGGGCCAGCGACGCCTCCCCGCTCGCCAGCCGGGCATTGAATAGCGTTGCCTCGGTCTGCGGCCCGGCCAGCAGCACCAGCCCGCCCCCACCCTCGACAAACCCCCGCAGGCCGCGGACCTGCGCCTCCGCCACGTCCGGCACGTCCGCCAGCACAATGACCTGATAGTCCTCCAGACGCTGCGCCGCCAGGTCCATCCAACCGATGTGATCCACCCGCAAGGTCCCGGCACCGCCCTCGGCCATCGGGCCCAACGGTTGCAGCGCCCGCACGATGAACCCGCCGGCATCCTCCGACCAGTGACCGCCGCCCACCGTGCCGCTGACCACCAGCACCCGCGCCTGCTCGCGCACCGTCACGACCCGGTAAGCCGCATCGTCTGCCGGCAGTTCATCGGGTTCCAGCGTCGCGGCAAGCGCATAAGCGCCCGCCTCGTTGAGCGGCAGCAGGAACGACGCGTCCGCCGAGGTGCCCGGCTCGATCAGGTCGATGCTCGTGGAGGCGATCGCCGCGTCCCCGCGACGCAGGCGGACCACGACGTTGCGCCGCGGCTCGCCGCCGGGGTTGCGCACCGTCGCGCGGAACCGCGCCAACTCGCCCACCCGCAGCGACCCGCTGACCAGTTCCAATGAAGTGACCGCCAGGTTCTCGTGCCGCGGATCACCGACCGACACGATCAGCAGCATCGCCTCCTCGTGGAGCTGAGCCAGCCGGTCCGAAGCCGCGGCCGAGGGCTCGGCGAAGTGCGCGGCCTGCATGTCGCTGACCAGGTAAACCTCGGGCGTGCCGCTCTGCATCCGCTCCAGCTCGGTGGCCAGCGCATCAAGCGATCGTTCGAGATTCAGCGGTTGGGGCCGCGGCGCCAGGCCGTCGAGGATGAGGTCGATCTGCTGCGGGTCGTAGCGCCCCTGGTAGAGCACCTGCGGGCGATTACCCAGCAGCACCAGCGACAGCGGCGCGCCCGGTTCGAAGTGGTCGAGGATCGTGCGCACCTGTTCGATGCCGCGATCAAACCGGCTGTGCAGGCCGGGCGTGTGGCCCATGCTCATCGACCCGTCCAGCCCGATCACCGCCGCACGCGACGCCGGTTGCCCGAACGGCGTCGCGGTGCTGCGCAGCGTCGGCCGGGCGATCGCCAGCGCCAGCAACACCAGCGCCAGGCAGCGCAGCAGCAGCAGCAGCAGGTCCTCGAGCTTGACCTGCCGCGAACGCGTCACCAGCGCCCGACGCAGCAGCTGCATCGCGCCGAAGTCCATCGGCCTGGGCCGCATCCGGCTCAGCAGGTGGATCGCGATCGGCACCGACACGCCGAGCACACCAAGCAGCATCAGGGGGTTGAGGAACGTCATGATCGTCGAGGGCGATAGCGTTTGGTCACGGCCGCGGTATAAACGCCCCGCGGCGGGCGGTTCGCGTTTACGGATCAAGGATGATCAGCGGATCGATCCACACCACCCCCAGCGGGAAGCGCAGCGGCTCGCCGTAGTCCACCTCCACCACCAGCGTCGCCGCCTCACCCAGCGGCAGGTCCAGCGGCAAGGGGGAGGCGTCCGGTTCAAGCACGCCTTCCCACAACACCCGCTCGTCGGCCAGCAGCCGCAGGGTCGCCGGCCCCCGGGCGTGGGGTGTCGGCGCAATCAACACCCGCAGCCGGGCACCACCCCCGGAAGTCCCGGAACCCCCGGAAGTCCCGGAAGCCCCGGAGGCCCCGGAAGTCCCGGAAGCCCCCGCCGCCACCGCAACGCTGTCGGGCAAGGCGTACCCCTGTTGCAGCTTCGGCTGCAACGCCCACGCGTCCAGCGCACCGGGCCAGTCGGTCCGCGCGACGAACACCGACGCCGGCAACGCCTCGGCCAGCAGCGCTTCGGTCTGCTGCTTCGTCGGCTCAAGGTCGGCCAGGTAAACCACACGCGGCGATCGCCGCCGCAGCAACTCGACCTTTGACCACTCCACCGCTACCTCGCCCAACCAACGGTGCTCGATCGTCGCCGCCTCGGCCGTCGGGCGGACCTTGCCGTGCAGCACCTCCCCGCCGACGAGCGTGAGCGTGTCGTGATCAGCCGTCGCCTGCCCGTCGTCCGCGCGGTCGAAGATGTAGCGCAGCGCCAGGCCCCGGTCGATCTCCACCTCGCCCAGCGGGCTGTCGATGGTCAGGGATTGATCATCGAACCGGCTGAGCGTGGACGGGACCGGGCCGCCCTCGCGGCGTTCAAGCACCCCGCGACGCGGCGGCGGCCACGGCAGGCCGGCCTCGAAGTCGATCGCCACCAACGCCTCACGCGGGATCGACCGCTCACCCAGCGTCGGCAGCTCGATCACCAACCCCTCCCCGTCAAGCCGACGCACACGGCCCGGCCAGCTCTCGGCCCCCGCCCCCGCCCCCGGCCCCGCCCCC
>CAZTLX010000280.1:0-4064 GCA_964614575.1 uncultured Phycisphaeraceae bacterium
GCTCACGCTGCACCACCCCCGCCCCCGCCCCCGGAACCGCCCCCGGAACTGCCCCCGGAACCGCTCCGGGCCCCCTGGCCGACCTGCTCAACCACCTCAACGCCTTGCTGGTCGAAGACACCGGCGGCACGCGCTTCATGACCATGATGCTGCTGGTCGTCGATGCGCAGCACAAGGCCCTGCGCTTCGCCTCGGCCGGGCACGACCCGCCATTCGTCTATGACCCGGCCGCCGACCACTTCCATGAACTGGACAGCTCCGGCCTGCCGCTGGGAATCATGGCGGAGGAACAATACGAAGAGGGGGCGCTGCCGGGCCTCTCCCCCGGCACCGTGCTGCTGACCGCGACCGACGGCGTTTGGGAGATGAAGGGGCACGACGGCGAGATGTTCGGCAAGCAGCGCGTCATGGACCTGCTGCGCGAACACCACGCCCTGCCCGCGAAGGATATCGAGCAGAAGCTGCTCGACGCGTTGTACGCCTACCGCGGCGACGGCGCGCCGGACGACGATGTGACGTTCGTGGTGGTGAAGCTGGCTTAGACGAACAGCTTCCACGCGACGAAGATGATCACGATCACCCCCAGCGCGATCCCGCCGATGATGAGGTTGCGTTGCTTCTTCGCCGCGGTCTCGATCGCCAACTGCTCGGCAGCGCGGCGGCGCTGATCTTCGCGACGCATCCGGGCGACTTCGGGATCGATAAACTCCGGCTCACCCTCCGGTTTGTAGATCGCTTCACTCACTTTGGGTCGATCGCCTGACCCCGGCGGCGCGGAAGGCGGCGGCGGGGGCGGCGGGATCGCTTGCTCGGGGGAGGCCTCGTCGGGTGCCGCCTCGGGCTCGGCGAGGTGCGCGGCCCGCGGGTCGTTGAGCAGCGAACCGGCGGCGGGGGGAGTCGGCTCATCGGTCGGCTCATCCAACTCGTAGCCGCTGTCGTCGGCCGGTTTGCGGGCCTTGGGCTTGGGCGTTTTTCCGGGCCGGGGCGGCGCGGCGGGCTGCTCGTCGTCGTCCGGCAGTTCCAGGTCGTAGGTGTCCGGGTCGGCCATCGCGGCATGATATCCGCTCCGTGTCCGCGGCCGCCACCGTTTTTCAACGCCTAAACAGTCTGGACCGATAAACAAAGAAGATGTCCCTTCGAGGGTGCGTTGGTGCAACTCGACTGGTAAACTGATGCGATCCGAACGATGAGAAACGGGGAGCTTCCCCCAATGGATATAACGCGACGACAAACGCTGCTCGCGGGCGTTGGCCTGCTGCTCACCGGCTGCTCGGCCGCGCCCGGCCGCTACGACCGCCCCGACCCCTGGACGGTCCGTTCTTACGCCGATCGCCAACGGCCCACGCCCACCGGCTCCACGCCGATCGCCCCCGCCCCGGCCGCGCCCGCCACGCCGACCATCGCCGGCCTCAGTGTCGTCTCCCGGTCGCAGTGGACACGCTCGGCCGCGGTGGCCGCCAGGGTCAACCCGATGCGCGGCGTCAACCGCATCACCGTCCATCACGAGGGATCGACCCCCGTCTATTTCGACGACTCACGCTCCACCGCCGCCCGCCTCGAAGCCATCCGCCGCGTCCACACCGGCGACCGCGGCTGGGCCGACATCGGATACCACTACATCATCGATCGCTCGGGCACCGTCTGGGAAGGCCGCGACCTGCGCTACCAGGGCGCCCACGTCCGTGAGAACAACGAGCACAACCTCGGCATCCTCGTGCTGGGCAACTTCGACAAACAAAACCCCAGCGATGCGCAGCTCGGCTCCCTGCACCAGTGCCTGCGATCGTTTATGGGTCAGCACCGCGTCGCCCGCAATCGCGTCTTCACGCACCAGGAAATCATGAAAACCGCCTGCCCCGGCCGCGGCCTGCAGGCGCGCATGGGCGGTCTGCGACGCCAGCTCGCATAACCCCGGCCCGGCTTGCCCCCCCCGTCAGGCCGACCTGCGTCGGCATGTCCCCTCCGCTTCGATTCGCCCCGGGGTACAATCCCCCCATGCCCGAGACCGAATCACCCCCGCAGGCCCCCGCCCCCGCCGTACAGGCCCCCGATGACCTGCCCGCCCGCGTCGAGGCGGCGCTGCTCACCCTCGACCGCGCGATCACCCCCGCCAAGCTCGCTGAAGCGCTGGGCGGGTTGTCGGCCAAGCAGATCGACGACGCCATCGCCGCCCTCAATACCGATTACGAAAAGACCGGCCGCAGCTTCCGCATCGAACGCGTCGCCGGGGGCTACGAGGTGCTCACCCTCCCGCAGTACGCCGACGTCATGGCCAGCCTGCACAAGACCCGGCAGGACGGCAAGCTCTCGCCCGCGCAGCTCGAAACCCTCGCGATCGTCGCCTACAAGCAGCCGATCCTCCGGGCCCAGATCGAGGCGATCCGCGGCGCGGCGTCCGGCGAGGTGCTGCGGGCGCTGATGGAACGCCACCTGGTCAAGATCGTCGGCCGGGCCGAGGAACTGGGGCGGCCCATGCTCTACGGCACGACCAAGCAGTTCCTCGAAGTCTTCGGCCTCTCGACGCTCAAAGACCTGCCGCAAGTTGAGTCGCTCAACGCGGGTAAAAACGCCTGACCCCCAAGGCAGGGGGTTTTCAATGCCCCTGCCTCGAAGCCCAAACCCATGTATCGATTACTCCCCCTGATCCTGGTGTGTGTCTCGTTTACCGGCTGTGCGCCGTATGCGCTGCGTGGGACGGTGGTCGATGGGCGCGACCGGTCGATCGCGATGAGCGTGCCGATGATCATGGTGGTCCCCGCCGACGACCCGCGTCTGGAGGTGGAGGGTCTGGCGAGCGCGGCGGTGTCGGTCACGCTCGACCCCGAGGCCCTGCGTCCGATCAATGCCGGGACCACCACCAGCGATTCGCGCGGCCGCTTCGAGCTGCGCATCGACCAAGGCGCGGGGTTCCTGATGTACGACGCGTATGTGCTCGCGCAGCGCCCCGGCCACGTCTCGGCTGACCTGTTCATCCCCCTGCCCAAGAAGAACCAGCGCCTGCTGATCGTCCTGCCCGCGGGCAAGGACACCTGGCAGAAGCCGACCGACTTCGTCGAGGAGACGCTGGAGATGGGCAAGCCCTACATGGAAGGCGGGCGCTGAACCCCGCACGCGGATTCGGGTCTTTCGCCGCCGCTTCGGCTTCGCGCCATCATCACGTCCGATTGGGATACCCAGGTTTGCATCTCCCGCGGCGTCACGGGGGACGACATCCGTTGCGCGACCCGCGGCCCAACGTCGCACGATACGGCAAGCGGCGGGGCCCGCTCACGCCTCGCGGTAGGCCGCCATCGGCGGGCAGGCGCAGACGAGGTTGCGGTCGCCATACGGATTATCGATCCGCCCGACGGGGGGCCAGTATTTTGCGCCGGGCTGACGCAGCGCAGGCACGGGGTAGGCCGCCTGCTCCCGGCTGTAGGTGTGGGGCCAAGCGTCGGCGGTGACGTGTGCGGCGGTGTGCGGCGCGTTTTTCAAGGGGTTGTCTTCCGGCGGTAATTCGCCACGCTCGATCGCCGCGATCTCCTGCCGGATCGCGATCAGGGCGTCACACACGCGGTCCAGCTCGGCCTTGGGCTCGGACTCGGTCGGCTCGATCATCATGGTGCCGGCGACGGGCCAGCTCATCGTCGGCGCGTGGATGCCGAAGTCCATCAGGCGCTTGGCGATGTCCTCGACGGTGACGTGGGCGCTTTTTTCAAACGCCCGGCAGTCGATGATGAACTCGTGGGCGCAGGTGTTTTGCTTGCCCGTGAAGAGGATCGGGAAGTGCGGCGCGAGGCGCTGGGCCATGTAGTTGGCGTTGAGGATCGCGACCCGCGTCGCGTCGGTCAGGCCCGCGGCCCCCATCAGCGCGATGTAGGTCCACGAGATGGGCAGGATCATCGGGCTGCCGAAGGGGGCGGCGGAGACGGCGTAAGCGATTTTCGATTTTTGATTGTCGCTTTTCGATTGATCCGCAACCGGCGAACCGGGCAGGTAGGGGGCCAGCGCTTGGGTGCAGGCGATGGGGCCCATGCCCGGGCCGCCGCCGCCGTGGGGGATGCAGAAGGTTTTGTGGAGGTTGA
>CAZTLX010000281.1:0-3571 GCA_964614575.1 uncultured Phycisphaeraceae bacterium
GGGGAGTGGGGAGTGGGCATGGGGGGGGCGGGGCGGGTAGGCTTTGGGGATGCCGATTGATTTTTTCCTGCAGCAGGCGTTTGATCCGGCGTCACGGTTTTTTTATTTCGCGTGGCTGCTGGTGTGCGTGGTGAGCATCACGCTGCACGAGCTGGCGCACGGGTGGGCGGCGATCCGCGCCGGTGACGACACGCCGATCCAACTCGGCCGGATGACCGGCAACCCGCTGGTCCACATGGGGCCATTCTCCCTGGTCGCGCTGGTACTCTTCGGCATGGCGTGGGGCGCGATGCCGATCACCCCCGGCCGGTTGCGCGGGAAGTATGCCGAGGCGCAGGTCGCGTTCGCCGGGCCGAGCGTGAACCTGACGCTGGGGTTGGTGAGCCTGATCGTGCTGGGCTTGTGCTATCGCTTCGGCCCGGCGCAGGACAGCGCGATGTGGATCGCGAACCTGTATGAGCTGTTGTGGGTCGCGGGGTACGCGAACCTGGTGCTGTGCGTGTTCAACCTCATGCCCGTCCCGCCGTTGGACGGCTCGCACATCCTCGCCAACTTCCACGACGGCTACGCCCGCTTCATCAGCGACCCGAGCAAGCAGGGCTTCTTCATGCTGATGTTCGCGGGGGTGTTCATGCTCGGCACCTACCTGTGGGGCCCGATCGGCAGCCTCGCCGGCGAGCTGGTCGCGTGGGTGGTGACGGTGGGGATGTAATACGATTCTCGGAATAATGATGAGCATGACGCGTGGTAGCCGCGTCGTCCTCGACGCGGACCGCCACGAGGACGCGGCGGCTATGAATCATCATGCCCGCGTTATCTTCCGGGATGCGTATAAGTGAACAAGCCGTGCTAAGCGCCAAGCTCCTCGACCTCCGCCCGCGCTTTGGCCAGCAAGTCGGCGACCCCCAGTTCCGCGGCCCAGCGGTCGAGGTAGGCCTGATCGATGGCGTCGGCCTGAAGAGCCAACACGCCGATCAGGTCGGACCACTGACGATCCGACATACCCGCCCCCGCTCGAAACCATTCCAGCTTATTGAGCACGATGTCTTCCGCGGATGCAACGGGAAAGGTCCGGTGATCCACGCCAGTCAATGGCCCTTGAACGATTCGGTCGCACTCCGATTCGGTGAAAGGCCGATCCTTGGGAAGAAACACATCGATTTTGTAGGTCGTCGGAAGATAGATGAAGTTGAAGGATGATCGCCGCGCAATGGCATCGAGGATTGCAGGCGGGCTGAGGTAATACTGGTCCTGCAAGCGCGCTTCGAGATGCGGAACGTGCTCGGGCATCACCTCTGCGATCAGATCGGCGTCGATGGTGGTGCGCGGGATGCCATGAATCGAACTGGCGATCGATCCGCCGATGTAATAGAAAATGCGTAACTGCTCGAACGCATCAATCACCGGCAATATCGCGTCCACTTCACCCGGCTCGCTCACCGCGGTTCTCCAGATAGTGTTCGAGTTTCTCCGCCAGGTCCTTGCCGTAGTTGATACGCACGAAGAGCAGTTGCAACTCACGATCGGACAGCCCCGGCCGGACGCGGCGCATCCCAGCCCAAGCGTTTCGGAGGGTCCAATTGGTTAGGGACGACGCAAGCGCCGCGCGGCGGCGCGGGCCCGCTTCACGCAGCAACCGTATCTGCACGCGCTCGGCTTCGGGGCTGGTGTCCTTGAGCATGCCTCGAATCATACCCCGGCCCGCTTAAAAACCATAGAATCACGGCCATGAGCCAGCCGTTAAACCTCTCCCCCTCGCGCGTCCATCAGAAGCTGATGCGCTCGCTCGCTCGCCCGCTGTCCTTCTCACCGACGCACGCGCAAGACCTCCCCACCTGGCGCACCGCGCTGCGGGCGCGGGTCGTCGAGGCGCTGGGGCTGGCGAACATGCCCGCGAATCCCCCGGCCCTCAATATCCGCACGCTCAAGCGTATCGACCATGAGCACGGCAGCATCGAGAAGCTGGTGTTCACCGCCGAGGACGGCGCGGAGGTGCCCTGCTACCTGTGCCTGCCCGCCAAGCCCCGCGCGAACCCGACGCCGGTGTTCATCTGCCTGCAGGGCCACAGCACCGGCATGCATAACTCCATCGGCCGGGCCTTGGCGGATGAAGACACGCCCATCACCGTCGAGGGCGACCGCGACTTCGGCAGCCAGTGCCTGGCCCGCGGGATCGTCGCGCTGTGCGTCGAGCAGCGCGGCTTCGGCGAGCGGCGCGAGCGGGAGTTCGGCACCACCGAGGGCGTGACGACCTGCGGCTGCGCGGTCAGCCACGCGCTGATGCTCGGCCGCACCCTCACGGGCGAGCGCGTCTTCGACGTCCAACGCGCCATCGACGCGCTGCACGAACTGGACGCCTCGCGCGATGACCTGTCGCTCGATTTCGACAAGCTCGGGTGCATGGGCAACTCCGGCGGCGGGACGATCACGCTTTTTGCCGCGGCGGTCGATGAGCGGATCAAGCTGGCGATGCCCTCGTGTTATGTCTGCACGTGGGAGGCGTCGATCATGTCGCTCTACCACTGCCCGGACAATCACCTGCCGGGGCTGATGCGCTGGTGCGAGTGCGCGGACGTGGCGGGGCTGATCGCGCCGCGGCCGGTGGTGGTGGTCAACGGCAAGGACGACCCGATCTTCCCGATCGACGGGGCGAAGCAGGCGGTGGCGGGCGTCCGGGCGATCTATGCGGCTCACGGGGCGGAGGACCGCGTCGCGCACGTGATCGGCGACGGGGGCCACCGCTCCTACGCCGAGCCGGCTTGGGCGGCGATGGCGCCTTGGCTGTGAGACCGACCGGATGATCGGCAAGCAGCGCCCATGCAAGCACTTAGCCACGATCCGCCCGGATCGTCGCTTTTCGACTTGGCGGTAAATACTTGACGGCACGGGTTCTATCGCTATTCTTTCCCGGCTCTGGACGGGGAGCCGTTCTGCGCCCCAAAACGTTCGGGACGCGGGGCTAAAGGCGTCGCGTGAATTGACCCTCCCCGCAGACCGCGACCGATAAACCCATACCCGGCCCGCCGCATCCTGATGCCGAGCCGGGCCGACGCCAGTAACCGCCCCACCCGCGAAGACGCTTCGCTTGCGGAAGACGCCCGAGACATCCCTTAACCCTGTAGGTGACCGTCATGACTTCCACCCCCGTCAGCGCTATCGCCGGCACCTCCGGCAAGCTCAGCCGCCTGGACCGCACCCGCAACTTCGGTATCTGCGCCCACATCGACGCGGGCAAGACCACCGTCACCGAGCGCATCCTCTACTACACCGGCAAGAACTACAAGCTCGGCGAAGTCCACGAGGGCACCGCCACCATGGACTTCCTTGAGGACGAGCAGACCCGCGGCATCACCATCCAGTCCGCCGCGACCACCTGCCCCTGGCCCAAGGACGGCATCGACTACATCCTCAACCTCATCGACACGCCCGGCCACGTGGACTTCACCATGGAAGTCGAGCGCTCCATGCGCGTGCTCGACGGCGCGGTGGTGGTGTTCGACGGCAAGGAAGGCGTCGAGGCCCAGTCCGAGACCGTCTGGCGGCAGGCCGAACGCTACCGCGTGCCGCGCAT
>CAZTLX010000281.1:3581-4062 GCA_964614575.1 uncultured Phycisphaeraceae bacterium
CCGCCTGTGCTTCATCAACAAGATGGACAAGATGGGCGCGGACTTCGAGTTCTCGTTCAAGACCATCCGCGAGCGGCTGGGCGTCAAGGCCGTGGCCGTGCAGATCCCCATCGGTTCCGCCGACAGCTTCGAGGGCGTGATCGACCTGCTGCGGATGAAGGCGTATTTCTTCAGCAAGAGCGACTTCGGCGCAACCGTCGAGGAGAAGGACGTGCCCGAGTCGATGGAGACGGACGTGGCGGTCTGGCGTCACGAGCTGGTCGAGGCCGCGGCCGACCTGGACGACAACCTCGCCGAGAAGTATCTCGAAGACGAGTCGTCGATCACCGTGGACGAGATCAAGGCCGCGATCCGCAAGGGTGTGCTGAACCGGTCGATCTACCCGGTGTTCTGCGGCTCGGCGTTGCAGAACATCGGCGTGCAGCGGCTGCTCGACGGCGTGATCGATTACCTGCCCAACCCGACGCAGGGGCCGCCCGTC
>CAZTLX010000282.1:0-4053 GCA_964614575.1 uncultured Phycisphaeraceae bacterium
ACCGTCGAAGTCGTCCCCGAGCCCGCGTCCCTCGTGTTGCTCGGCCTCGGCGGGCTGTGCCTGCTGGGCGGGCGCACGCGACAGGTTCCACGCGGCTGAGTGGCTGGTAACCGGAGACTTCGGTAAGTAATATCCTGACGGTGCCCGGCGCAGAGCAGAGCGCCGGGCACCGTCTTATTCTACGCACGGCAGCCCACCCACCTTCCTCCTCCTCCACCCGAATCGAGCGTTTGTATGCAGGTCGGCACGTCGTATTACCCCGAGTTGACGCCGCAGATGGATTGGGATCGCGACCTGGGGCTCATGGCCGAGGCCGGGCTGAGCGTGGTCCGGGTCTTCGACTTCGCCTGGGCCGCGTTTGAGCCGCGCGAGCTCGAGTATGACTTCGCATGGGCGCAGCGGTTCCTTGACCTTCTCACCAAGCACGGCCTGTCGGCAGTGCTCTGTACGCCCAGCGCGGCACCCCCGGCGTGGCTGATCCACCAGTACCCGCAGATCATGATCGAGACGCGCGAGGGACAGTCGCTGCCATTCGGCGGGCGGCGTGATGTCGATGTCTGTTCGCCGATCTTCCGGGACTACGCCGTGCGCATCGCCACCGCGATGGGCGAGCGGTTCGGGCAACACCCGGCGGTGATCGGCTGGCAGATCGACAACGAGTTGTGCGGCGCGGAGCACCTCGCGCCCGAGTCGCACACGCCCGAGAGCACCTGGCGTTTCCGCCGCTGGCTGCAAGCCAAGTACGGCGACTTGGCTGCGCTGAACAAGGCGTGGTACATGACGTTCTGGAGCCAGGCGTTCAGCGCGTGGGGCGAGGTGACCACCCCACGGTGCCAGCGGGTGACGCGGGGCTGGGCGATCGACTACAGCCGCTTCTTCAGCGACATGCAGGCCGAGTTCGCCCGGCTGCAATACGATGCGCTGCGGCCGCACCTGGCCGAGCACCAGTGGATCAACCACAACAGCACCGCGATGTTTGACCGCGGGCTCAACCACGCAGACATGGCCCGCGCGCTGGACAACGCGGGGTGGGATGCGTACCTGGGCGCGGCGTCGGCGGGGCACGGGTACCAGGAGCAGTTCGTGTGCCTGGCCAACGACTGGCTGCGCACCGCGACGCGCCAGCCGGTCAAGGTGATGGAGACCGGCATCCACGATTGCACGGAGGAGTACCTGTCGTTGCTGGCCCGACACGGTGTGGACATGGTGCTGTTCTGGCACTGGCGCTGCCATCGCGGGAACCTGGAAGCGGGGGGGCGGACGATCTGCGACTACGCCGGTGAGCCGTACCCGGAAAGTTTTGCGCTGGCGAAGGCGGCGGCGGCGTTCGGGCGGCAGGCCTCAGCCCCGGACGTGAGCCGGCGCCACGCGGCGATGATCTTCAGTGTCGATTGTTTCCGCGCGCACCTGCACAAGGGCAAGGGCTGGAAAGAAGGCCCGCCGGATTATCTCGATGCGCTGATCCCGACGTATGCCGAGGCGATCGAGCGGCTCGGGCCGATCGACGTCGTCGAACCCGGCGCGTCGCTCGATGGGTATCGGATCGTCTTCGCGCCGTCGCTGCGGCTGCTCGATGAATCCGCGGCGGCGGTGATCCGTGACTACGTCGAATCGGGCGGGGTGCTGCTGGCGTCGGGAAAGACGGCTCAAGTCAATGGCACGGCGGTGTACTACGAGCGGCCCGGCGAGCCGCTGGCGGCTGTGATCGGGGCGCGGCTTCGTGTGCCGGGCGACCACCCGCGGCTGGAGGCGGCGACGATTCAGACGCACGACGGCCAGTCGCTGGCGACCGAGGGCTGGGTCGAACGCTGGGTAGAAGCTGATGGCGAGGTTCTCGGCACGTTTCGGGGCGGCGAGTTTGATGGGTTGGCGGCGCTAAGGCACCGGTCGGTGGGCAGGGGGCAGGCTTTCCTCAGCGCCACCAGCGATCGCAACGCGATCGCCTACCTGATGCCCCAAGCCCTGGCGGCGGCGAGGCTGCCCCCAACGAACAGCGCGGCGTCATATTGAAATGCGTGAATCCGAAATATCAGGAATGGAGCCGGTGGCCTGCTGGAAAAACTTGCTCCGCCTGAATGAGAGTCTCTACTGGCCATGTTGGCCAAGGAGATTTCGCTGTCAGGCAAGAAACGAGTTCGTCACAATCCGAAGCAGATCGTCGAGAAGTTGCAGGAGGCAGACCGGCTGCTCAACGCGGGGCAGTCGGTGGGCCAGGTGTTGCAGGCGCTGGGTATCAGCGAGGCGACGTACCACCGCTGGCGTCAGCAGTACGGGGGGATGAAGGCGAGCGAGGCGAAGCGTTTGAAGGAGTTGGAGCAGGAGAACGCTGGCTCAAGCGGCTGCTGGCCGATGCGCACCTGGACAACGACATCCTCAAGTGTGCGTTGGACCACCTGGGAAACGGGTAAGCCCGACACGTCGTGGCGAGACCGTTGCGCAGGTGCAACGATCACTTCCGGGGGTCAGTGAACGCAAGGCGTGTCGGGCGTTGGGTCAGCCGCGGAGCACGCAGCGTTACCCCCAGCCACAAACAAGTGGCTGGGGTTTTCTTTCAGCTGCGGTCAGACGTCGCAAGCCACGCCACCAACGTCAGTTCCGGCAAGTCGTTACGACGCCTTCGCTCTCGCCAGCCCACCCCGGCCAGTTAAACCCGCCGCCCCTCCGAACGCCCTCACGCCGCGCGCTCTTAGACTCTCAGCCCTCTCCCGCACAAAGGGTTAATAGACACGTTCGGGGTGGCCTCATGGACGGCCTAAAACTCGCAACCCCTTGCGGTTCGAGTGAGGTTGCATCAACCGCCGATGTCATCGGTGTGATGGAATCCGGCCATCAACCCGATGACCGCCCCTATCGGATCGCGCAGCACCGCCACGCGGCCGACGTTGGGCACATCGTGTGGTTGCTGCACCACGTCTGCGCCGAGCGTTCGGGCCTTGTCCACGCGGGAGTCCACGTCATCGACTTCGATGAAGGCGAACCAGGCGGACTGTTTCGCCTGCGGGTCGGCTGCGGTGTCCATGCCGCCGAGGCCGCCCACGATGGTGTCACCAGCCTTCGCCGCCCAGTACGCCCCGTCGGCCAACGGGCACGGATCGAAGTTCCAGCCCAGAACCTGTTGATAGAACGCTTTGGCCTAGTCGACATTGGTGGTCGCCAGTTCGTTCCAGACAAATCGACCTTTCATGAGCACTCTCCAGAATCAGATCTGGCGGTTCCGTGCATGTCGCCGGGTGGCCCGCTTCAGACCTGAACCACGCAGAACAGGTTGTCATCAGGGTCGGCAAGCACCACAAAATCATCGTCCGGCTCATAGCGCCAAGGATAGCGGACGGCCCCGAGCCCCATCAGCCTCGCCACTTCCGCCTGCTGGTTGCTCGTGTAAAGGTCGAGGTGCAAACGGCTCCGCTTGCCCGAGCGTTTTTCCGGCACCCGCTCCAGCGAAAGGTTCGGCCCACTGCCGGAGGGGTCCGTCAGAACCACCCAGCCGTCCTTTGCCGGCTCGCGCGGCATATAGTGCAGCGCATGTTGCCAGAACGTCAGCATCCGGTCGAACTCGTAACAGCGGATGACGATCGATCCAATCTTCATGGCGATATCCCGCACAGGTCTATCTTGCTGGCTTGGTTCGATGGTCAGCTACCATCCTCATCCGTCAGCAGGTGGATGATATTGCATGGGCTGGACATCCAGAAGCCCGTGAATCCATCGGGCAACGGTTCGATCTCATCGCGACGGGCGCAGCCGTGTTCGGACAGAAACGTCGCGGCCTCCTCCGGGGCGGAAGTGACGATCTCCAGCCAGATCTCCGCCTGACTGAGGCCGGCAACGCGATCGATCCACAGCACCTTATCGCCAAATGCGAATCGCACGGACTCGGTGCTGCTTTTCGCCGGCTCCTTGATCGGGGGCAGACCCAGCACATCGCGATAGAAAGCCACGGTCCTGTCGTACTCATGGGCGGGCACCTTCATCGCCATGTTTCGGCCGGGTGTGAATGTCGGGGCAGATTCAATTCCGAAGCGCAACACCGGGTAAGCAAAAGTGAGGCATCAC
>CAZTLX010000283.1:0-4020 GCA_964614575.1 uncultured Phycisphaeraceae bacterium
TCCTCGCGAAACTGCGTTGTGTCTGGACGATGGGGCGGGGGGTGGTGCGGGGGTTGCCCGAGGCCGAGGCCCAGCGCGACCCGATCGAGCTGTTCGATGAATGGTTTGCCGCGGCTCGGGAGGCGGGCATCTTTTTACCCGAATCGATGTGTCTGAGCACCGCGACGCCGGACGGCCAGCCCTCATCGCGGATGGTGCTGCTCAAGGGGCACGGTCCGGGCGGGTTTGACTTTTACACGAACTACGAAAGCCGCAAAGCGGTGGAGATCGACGCGAACGCGCGGGTGGCGCTGTGTTTTCATTGGGCGGTGCTGGAGCGGCAGGTGCGGATCGAGGGCGTCGCGGAGCGGCTGCCCCCGGAAGTGTCGAAGCGTTACTTTGATTCGCGGCCGCGGGGCAGCCGGATCGGCGCGTGGGCGTCGAAGCAGAGCCAGACGCTGGCCGAGCGTGCCGAACTTGAGCAGCGTGTCAAGGCTTTTTCACAGAAGTATCCGGGGGAGCAAGTCCCGTTGCCGGGGGATTGGGGCGGTTACCGCGTGCGGCCGACGGCGATCGAGTTCTGGCAGGGCCGGGCGGATCGCCTGCACGACCGGCTGGTGTTCGAACGCGACGGTGAGGCGTGGGCGACGCGGCGGTTGTATCCGTGATACAGCGCGTGCGCATGCAAAAGGGGCACTTCGTGCCACCCGCTAAACAAACCACGCCGTCCGTTTAGCGGGTGGCACGAAGTGCCCCTGGTTTGCGTGATGGATATCAGAACGGCGCGGGCCCGCCCGGTCCTCCCTGCATCGCGCCCTGGAATTTCGACGCCTCGTCGATGAGGAACTTCACCGTCGCGTGGGGCACGTAAATGCGGTAGGTGAGGCCTTGGTCTTCGACGCCGAGGCCGAAGGCGACCGGGGGCAGGTCGGCGGGCACGTTGATCGCGGGCATGCCGAACATCTGCATCATCGGGTTGGCGGTGCGGGCGATGCCGATGAACGAGAGGTAGCCCTCCATCGCCAGACCCTCGGGCAGCGCATCTTTGCGCAGCTCGGCCAAGGCGGGATCGGCTCCGATGCCCGCGCCGGTGCCCACCGCCTTGAGCCCCGCGGTGATCAGGTTCGGGTCGGTGACGGTCGTGCTGATCACCGCGTTTTCTTTTGCCGCGATATAGCCGCCGTAGCCCGAGCCGCCCATGATCATCATCAGCGGCATCATCGACTGCTGCATGTCGGGCGGCAGCACCATCGTGACGCTGTACTGATCGACGGCGGTGCCCTCGATCTCCATCGCTTTTTCCTGGTAGGTCGTATTAAAGGTCATCTCCCCGCCCGCGCCGGCCGGCATCGTCATGCCGTTCATCTTCTCGGTCTGCGTGCGGGTCTGTCTGATGTACGCGGCCGGGTCATCGACGTAGGCGATCTGCAGCATGTTGAACATGCCCATCGCGCCGCCGGGCGCGGGGGCGTAGAACGCGCCGGCCCAGCCCTTGACGTCCTTGAGCATCGGCAGCGATTCACGCGTCATCTCCAGCATGCCCGCGTCTTCCTGCGGCAGGTGCTTGAGCAATTCCTCAACGATCAGGCCCATGTCCATCGCTTTGGCGTCCGCCGCGCCGGCAAAGATGTAAGGCTTGTCGGGCAGGTCGGCGAGCATCGCGCCGGGGCCGTTACCGCCGCCGGGGAACATCTTTGCCAGCGGGGAGTCGGTCTTGAACTGCAGGCCAAAGCTCATCGCGTTGCCCTTGGGCGTCAGCCCCATCGTCATCAGCCCGCCCGACGCGTCGCGTAGGATCGTCTTGGCGACCGCGGCGTACATCGCGTAGCTGTCTTTCATCGACCGGACGGTGGCGTCATCGACGCCCATCTGCGCCAACTGATCCGCCTGCGCGTGGGCCTGCTGCAGGCCCACATCGATCAGCGGGATGAGCACCGGAGCCATGCCTTGCATATCGAAATACACCGCGATATCGGCGGTGCTTAGCGCCTTGCCGCCGGTGGTGCCGAGCTTGGAGACCATCGCCTCCGCGCCCGCGCCGCTCGCGGGCTCGTACGCCTCGGCCGCGGCTTTCACCGGCGAGAGGATCGCGTAGCCCTCGGCCCGCTTCGCGTAAGCCGTCTGCCCCTGCGGCAGGGTGAGCTGCGCGACGGCGCTGCCGTCCTCGGTGGTCACTTCGTAGTTACTGATGAAGGCGTCGTAGTCGGTGACGGGGGTGATCACCAGGATCGGCTTGGTCGGGCCGGGCACGGTCAGGGCCGAGACGTTGGGCACGACGATGAGCATCGCCCCGTCATCATCCAGCCCCTTGATCGCGCCGGACTCGGTCTTGAAACGACCGAGCACATCCCGCAGCTCCGCGACCTCCAGACCCAGCGCATCGCGCATCGCCGCGAGCTTCTCGCTGCCGCCGGAAAGCGACGGGATGACCACGACCATGTGCGCGTCGGCGGGGGCGGCCTCGAGCGCGGCCGCGGCATCGGCGGCGGGGGCCGGACGTGCCGCCGCCACCACGAGCATCGTCAGGCCGACAACGAACAAGCAACGGGCACGAGCATGAATGCGAGTGAGCGGCATAACCAAACCTTCCAAGGGAGGGACAGCGCGAGGTCCAGAGCCTACGGGCCAAGCGTCAAACATGTTACACGACCGCGGTGTCTCAGCTCGGCTAGAATCAACACCGATGACCGCAGATTCGCGACATAACCCGCGCCCCGCCCGGCGGGCCAGGCCCGGCCAAGGCCGCAAGGCCGTGGTCGCAATGTCCGGGGGGGTCGATTCCTCCGTCGCCGCGGCTCTGCTCAAGGATGAGGGTTACGAGATCGTCGGCGTCTTCATGCGCAACGGTGCCATCGCCGAGGCCGAAGAAGATACCTGCGACCCCACGCCCGCTTCTGAGCCCCCTTCCGGGGGCGAAGAGCGGGATCGTCCTGACAGGAGGCGCGCCCACAAGCAAGGCTGCTGCTCGGTCAATGATGCCCACGACGCCCGCCTCGTCGCCGCGATGCTCGATATCCCGTTTTATGTGCTTAACTTCGAGAAGGACTTCGAGCGGATTCAGAAATACTTCGTCGCCGAGTACAACGCCGGGCGCACGCCCAACCCCTGCGTCCGCTGCAACGACTGGCTCAAGTTCGGCAAGCTGCACGCCTACGCCCGCTCCATCGACGCCGACTTCGTCGCCACCGGCCACTACGCCCGCGTGGAGCACGGCCATCAGCCGCGACTGCTCCGCGGCCTCGACCCCAGCAAGGACCAGTCCTACGTGCTCTTCGGCTCGCGCCCCGCGCAACTGCGCCACATGCTCCTGCCCGTCGGCGGGTATCACAAGACCGACATCCGCGCCATGGCTGAGCAACTCAAGCTGCCGACGTTCAACAAGCCCGACTCGCAGGAGATCTGCTTCGTCCCCGATAACGACTACGCCGCCTTCGTCGAACGCCGCACCGACGGCGGGTTCGCCCCCGGCAACATCGTGGACACCGCGGGCCACGTGATCGGTGAGCACGGCGGGCACCAACGCTTCACCCACGGCCAACGGCGGGGCGTCGGCGTCGCGCTCGGATACCCGATCTATGTCGTCGAGAAAGACCCCGCCACCAACACCATCACCATCGGCGGCAAGGCCGACCTGCTCAGCGATGCCTGCCGCGCCTCGCAATGCAACTGGCTGATCGACCCCCGCACCACCCCCGGCCTGCAGGCCGACGCCGACGGCTGGATCGAATGCCGGGCCAAGGTCCGCTACAACAGCGAGCCGGTCCCCGCTCGGGTGCGGGCGGTCGCGAACGATCCCCAGGCGTCTCATCCGGACCTTGAAGTCCGATTTGATGAACCCCTCGAAGCCGTCACCCCCGGCCAGGCCGTGGTCTGCTACGGCCCAACCGACACCATCTGGGAGCACGACGTCCTCTGCGGCGGCTGGATCGACGAGGCGGGGTGATGAACGCACGCGACCGACGCCATCAGGTCGTGCTGCTGGGCTCATTGCCGCTGTTGGCGTGGCTCCTGATGATGGTTTTGCACGAAGCCGGGCATGTG
>CAZTLX010000284.1:0-3979 GCA_964614575.1 uncultured Phycisphaeraceae bacterium
AGGCCAACATGTCCCTCGAGGATGTCCACCGCGTGCTCAAGATCGGGCGCCAGCCCATCAGCCTCGACCGACCCGTCGGCGAATCCGAGGACTCCTACTTCGGCGACTTCATCGAGGACACCAACCAGCAGGCCCCGCAGGACACCGCCGCCCAGGAGATGCTCAAGACCCGCATCGAGCAGGTCCTCCGCACCCTCACCTACCGCGAGCGCGAGATCATCAAGCTCCGCTACGGCATCGGCGACGGGTACACCTACACCCTCGAAGAGGTCGGCCGCATCTTCAAGGTCACCCGCGAGCGCGTCCGCCAGGTCGAGGCCAAGGCCATCCGCAAGCTCCAGCACCCGGTCCGCAGCCGCAAGCTCGCCGGCTTCCTCGACGGCACGCTGGAGGAAGAGGTCGAATAAGCCCGGCCCGGCCACCCGCTGACTGGCCGCGAACCGGCCACGACAACCCGACCGATTCATCAAAGCCGAAGGACGCGCGTCCTTCGGCTTTGTTATTGTTTTCTGCCAGAAAATCATTGGCTTTTCTGCCAACGAACGGTATGCTGTAGGTCATCTGAGGGAGTGTCCGGTGCCCGAATTCACCCACATCTGTTGGCTGGAAGATGACGATGCCAACGTGGTTGAGCATCTGGCGGAGCACGGCGTGAGCGTGGCGGAATTTGAAGCGGTGCTCAAAGCACGCTTCAACGATCGGCAACCGAGTCTTGCCCGCAGCGGTCGTTGGGTGGTTCAGGGACACACACCCGCCGGGCGATTTCTGATGCTGGTGTTTGATTATCTCGAAGCCGAAGACATGGTGATTCCCATCACCGCATACGAGCCGACGCGGCCATAGGTGAAACGATGCCTGAACGTCAATGGAAAAGTGTGCGGAAGGCGAAGCTGACCCCCGAGCAGAAGCAACGGGTGCGTGAAGGTATCGCTTGGGCCCAAACGCACCGTGATGAGCTTGATCGCATCGCCGCGGCGCAGGCGGCGGAGCTTGATGCGCTCGAGTCGGCGCTGCGGTCGCTCAAGGCGGCGCGGGAGCGCAAGGGCCTGAGCCTCGGCGAGGTCGCGGCCCGGTCGGGCATCGACAAGGCCAACCTCTCGCGCCTCGAAAACGATCCGCACCCTAACCCGACATGGTCCACGCTCACGCGCCTGGCCGCGGCCATCGGCGTGCGGCTCGACATCATCGTCCGTGACGCGGCGTGATCCACCGGCCCCGCGCGGCTCGCTGAAGCGACCACGCCTTTCACGCGTCCTTCCTACGCCTTGGCCCACGACAAAACCCCGCCTCGCGGCGGGGTTCTGCCTTCCTGCTCCGGGGTCCTAGGTCTTCCGATCCTCCGGGGTCCGGGCATCCGTCCTCCGGGGTCCTTCCGGGGTCCTTCCGGGGCCCTGCCCTCACGGCCACCCGCGTCGCGGGTTTCTCATCCCAATCGTTATGCCGCCCGACGCAACGGCGGGGCGGTTTCTTCCGTATGCAACTGCAACGCCGCGGCCTTGGTGATCGCCCGGCGGTAGCGGTCGCTGTTGATCCACCACGGCCGATCCATCAGCCGACGCCACAACACCTTCTGCCCCTCGGCCCCGGCCGCCTCGGCCTCGGCGATCGCGTGGATCTGCCGCCGCTCATCCAGGTTCCGCCACAGCACCGGCCGCTCGGCCGCGGTAAGTTGATCGATGAACCGCTCGGCCGCGGTGATCTGCTCGTAACCGGCCGCCAGCGTGTGCTTGAGTCCCGGCAGGCGGTACGTCTCGATGCGCTGCCCCGCAAGGTCCGTGGTGATCAGGCTCGGCGCGTGTCCCGCGGCCAGCAACCGCGCGTTGAACTCGTAGTGCCAGGCGTGCCTGAGCGTGACGTTGAAATGCCCGGCCGTCTCGAAAAGTTCACGGCGGTACGCGTTGGCGGCGACCGCTGCGCCGGCGGTGTCGTGCATCAACCAGCGCATCAGGCTCAGCGAAGTCGGTGCCCCGATCACGCCCACGCCTTGATCGTCTTCATCCAGCCGCTGCGCGTGGCCGTGGAACCACGTGGCCTGGGAATGCTCATTCACCGCTCTGGCCAGCGCGTGCAGGGCACCGGGCATCAACACATCCGCCGCGGGCAGGATCACGACCCATTGCCCCGTCGCCCGTGCCAGGGCCCAGTTCACCGCGGCCGCGGCCCCGCCATCCGGCCCGCTGCGCCACGCGGCCAATTCGTCTTCGTAATCCCGGATCACTTCCACCGATCCGTCGCGCGAACCGCCATCGACCACGAGGTATTCGAGCCCGGCGTGGTCCTGATCGAGCACGGAGCAGATCGTCCGTTCGAGGTATCGGCCGTGGTTGAGGCTCGGGGTGATGACCGTGATGGTGGGTAGGGCGGTTGAGGGCATGCGTCGCTCCGGGGTCCGGGGGCGGGTGTCTTCGCTTCCTCCCTCACTCCACCCGGTTCATCGGAAGTCGGCCCGGTCGGCTTAACCGCCCAGACGAAAAAATCTGCGCGATCGTTACCACCGCACCGATCCTTTTCTTTCTCACGGGGACTCCGAGTCACCCACCCAAGCCCGCCGATGCGCAGTGCAGCGGAGCTTCGGCGGGGTAGCTGGCGGATGATCGACCGATCGCTCATGGCCTTTGACCGCCTCAGGCGGTTTTGTTATCACCCCTTACCCGCCACCCCTCAGGCCGCCCACGCTTGCCCCCACCCCGCGTCATCCTCTTCACCGCCTTCGAGCCCAGCGGCGACGCGTTGGCGGCACCGATGATCCGCCGCCTGATCGAAAGGGAGCCGGGCATGAAGGTCTATGCGCTCGGCGGCCCGAAGATGGAAGCGGCCGGCGCCGAGCTGATCGAGACCACCACCGAACACGCCAAGATGCTGCTGGGTGCGGCGACCGAAGCCGGCACCCACCTCAAACGCCTGGGCCGACTCAAGCAGTGGCAACAAAACCACCGCATCGACGCGCTGGTGCCCACCGACAGCCCCGCGGCCAACTGGTCGATCTGCGGCCTGATCCGCAAGCATCAGCCTCACGCCCGCATCGTCCACCTGGTCTGCCCGCAGGTCTGGGCGTGGGCGACCTGGCGCGTCCATAAGCTCCGCCGCCTCACCGACCACGTGCTGTGTCTGCTGCCGCACGAGGCGGGCTTCCTCCGGGACAACGACATCCCCGGCACGTTCGTCGGCCACCCGCTCTACGTCGCGCATAAGTTCGACCATGACGTGGACCTGCCCACGTCAACCGGGCCGAAGCTGGCGCTGCTGCCCGGCTCGCGGGCCAAGGAGATCGCGAAGAACTGGCCGACGATGCTCGCCGTGTTTGAGCGCCTCGCCGCGTTGCACCCGGGGATGAGCGGCGTGGTCGCGGCGCGGATCGAGGCGGATGTGGCGAAGGTCCAAGCCGCGGCCGGCCCGCTGCCCGCGGGCGTGACGATTCGGCCGGGGATCACCGAAGAAATCATCGCCTGGTCCGACGCGGTGCTGGTGGTCTCGGGCACCGCCACGCTGCAGGTCGCGGCCCGGCAGCGTCCGATGGTGGTGCTTTTCAACATGAACAAGCTGTTCGTGAACACGATCGCGCGGGTGCTGGTCAAGGCCAAGACCTTTGCGCTGCCGAACCTCATCAGCGAATCGATGGGCATCGGCCGCATCGTGCCCGAATTCGTGCCGCACTTCGGCGAGCCCGCGCCGGTCGCCGCGGCGGTCGAGCCGCTGCTGCATGACGGGCCGGCGCGGTCGGCGCAGCTTGCGGGCTTCGCGCAGATCGCCGCGGTCTTCGAGGCGGTGCATTTTGAGGACGCCGCGGCCGATGCGTTGCTGGCGCAGCTCGAACATTGAGGCTCGGGACAAGCCTGATCGACCGCGCGTGGCAGCAGCCGTATCGCGAAGCCGCAAGCGGCGGAGCCTGCACGCCGGAGCGGATTCTGGCGGCGGGTTACTTCGCTTCGACGTCGGGCGTGGCGATATCCACCTGACTGTGCAGGTGTTCGGTCTCGCC
>CAZTLX010000285.1:0-3893 GCA_964614575.1 uncultured Phycisphaeraceae bacterium
GGGTGGTATCGATCTCGGTGGGGTGGTGGCCTTAGTCGTCGATCACCGTCACCGGTTCGCCGGCCGCATCGAAGTGGCCGAGCCGTTGCATGCGGCGGTCGAGGCCTTGGAACGACTCGATCGCACGGGTGATGTCGGGCCACGCGGCGCCCAGGCGGTGCGCGGTGATCGCGGCGGCGGCGGCGTTGTAGGCCATGTGCTCGCCGGGCATCGGGCTGCGCCACGACGCGACCAACTCACCGTGGTGCTTCAGGCTTGTCCTGATCCCTGATCCCTGATCCCCGTCCCCCACGCCAACCACCCAGTCCGCCTGCGGCGCGAAGCCGAGCGTCTCGACGCCGCAGTCCAGCCCCGCGGTGATGTCCAGCCGACAGCCCATCTCGTGGTTGATCAGCAATGAGCCCCGCGGCTGCGGCGCGATGCGTTTGGCGAAGGTCGCGAAGCTCTCGACGATCTCATCGAGGTTCTTGTAAAGATCGAGGTGGTCGGCTTCGACGTTGAGGATGATGCCGTGGGCCGGGTGGAAGTTGTGGAACGAGCGGTCGTATTCGCAGGCCTCGGCGACCAGCACCTCGGACGCCTCCCCGCCGCGCACGCGCCACCCGCCGCCGATCTGTTGGCAATTGGCCCCGACGATAAACGACGGGTCGAGCCCGGCCTCGATGAGGATGTGGCACAGCAGCGAGGTGGTGGTCGATTTGCCGTGCGTCCCCGCCACCGCGACGCCGGTGCGGCCGATCATCAGCGCCCCGAGCAGTTGGGCGTACTTGACCACGGCCAGCCCCCGTCGCCGGGCCTCGGCCACCTCGGGGTGGTCCGCCTTGATGGCCGCGGAAATCACCAGCACCTCGGCGTCGGCGGGCAGGGCCTCGGCGGTCTGTTCCAGGCTTACCACGATGCCCGCCTCACGCAGGCCCCGGGTCATCGGCGAATCGCTCAGGTCCGAACCGGAACACGCGGCCCCGAGCTTCGCCGCCATGTGCGCCAGCCCCGACATCCCGCACCCGCCGATGCCCACAAAATGCAGGCGACGGCCGGCGATCTGCGGGTCGGCCAGATCGAACGGCGTTCGCGAAGGAGCCCCGGACGGCGACCGGGCGTGAGCGGGCGGGGGGGGAGCGGTCATCATGAGGATGATATCGGGCGATATGCCGCGCCCGGTACAGATTGCGCCGCGCTGCCTGACCACGCCGCGCGGGTACCAGGCTTGCCCCGCTCCCCCAGCTTCACATCAAAAGCCTGTTTTGCTTGTTGATCGGCTTAAAAGAGGCAAAAAAGCTGAAAAAACGGTGTTTTGGGCCTTGCCTCGGGGTGGGGCATGGGGTATATGTTGCTCTGGGAGAAACCTGTCGCCAAGATTTGAGGGGGCGAAGGTGTGATCCAAACTGGCTCGGGCTGTCGGGACGCGCGGCGTGTGCGTATCCGCGGCCCGGATTACGACCTTTTTTCACCGGATTGGGAGATCCAACATGTTCCTGCGCTCGATGTTCACTACCGTGGCCTGTGTCGGCCTTCTGATTTCCGCGGGTTCGGCCTCGGCCGGGTCCACCGTAATCGACTTCCGCGGCAACGCGGGACACAAAAACTCGCACACCTTCAGCGAGGACGGCATCTCCGTCACCGCCACCGGCGGCGCGTTCAACTACAGCAACAAGCTCATCACCAGCGGCGTCAAGGTCGGACAGTGGTCGCACGGCCTGGGCGTCAAGAACTCGCCGACCGACGACAAGCACACCGTCGACGGCAACGGCTGGGACGACGTCCTCTTCCTCAACTTCAACACCAACGTCCTGCTCGACAAGATCTTCTTCGGCTGGACCAACGGCGGCAAAGTCAAGGTCTGGTCCGGCGATCTGGCCGAACTCCTCGGCACCTACACCCTCAGCTACTACGGCGGCGGGTACTACCAGGTGGACCTGCCCGGCTCCGGCTTCGCGGGCAACTCCTTCGCCCTCGAAGCCTCCGGCAAGAAAGACTCCTACAAGGTCGCCGCGGTCAAGGTCCACGACCTGCCCACCACCGTCATCCCCAGCCCCGCCGCCGGCCTCGCCGGCATGGCGCTGCTCGGCCTGGTCATGACCGCCCGCCGACGCCTCGCCTGAGTCGCACCCCGCGTCTTCAAACAACCCAATCCCCCAAGCCCCGGCCCATAAGGCCGGGTTTTTTACATGGCCCCCCAAACCCGCCGATGCGCAGCCCCTTCCGCGGGGCGGAGCTTCGGCGGGATAGACTTTGGTTCAGGCCAATGGATGCCCGTGATATGTTGTCACCATTAGGCCGCGACCTCGAACTGCATCGTGCGGATATCGGGGATGCGCTTGGAGGCATCGAGGATCTCCAACCCCAGCAGGTTGACTTCAGCGTCATAATCGAGGATCACGCCGGGCTTATCTTCATCGCTCTCGTCCACCTCGCCTGGGGCGCACGGGCGCAGGCGAATGGTCAGCGTGTCGGTCTTCGGGTCGTAAGTGGTTTTCATGGCCGACTCCGGTATTTGGTGATTTTACGGGTGCGATAAGCGGTGACCACTTCGGCAGGTATGCGGTCGATATCCACAAAGCATTCAACCAGCCTTGCCTTGGTACCGATATTCGGTACTATGATGGTATGCCGAAGCACGAGCGGACGTTGGCGGCCATCTTCAAGGAGCCGGCACCGGCCAACTTGAAGTGGTCCGCCATCGAAGCGCTGCTGCGGGCCTCGGGTGCTTCGATCTCCGAAGGTAGCGGGTCGAGGGTTCGTGTCGAGTTGCACGGACGACGAGCCGTGTTTCATCGCCCGCATCCCGATCCGCAGGCCTCGCGGCCCGTGGTTCGTGCCGTGCGACAGTTCCTCGATAGTGCCGGAATCCAGCCATGAAAAGCGCGATTGAACAACGTGAAACAACATACTTGGAACACCGTGGCTATCTCGGCTCGGTCGAGGTGGATGTGGCGTCCAACACGTTGCACGGCACGGTGCAGGGCATCAATGATGTGATCCACTACGAAGCCGATTCCCCCGCCGCATTGCTTGAAGCATTCCGGGGGTCGGTGGACGATTATCTGGCGTGGTGCGAAGAAGCGGGGCACCCACCGCAGAAGCCGTACTCGGGCAAGTTCAACGTGCGCTTAGGACAAGACCTGCACCGCCGCGCCGCCGCCACTGCGGCCGTGCGACGCGTGAGCCTCAATGATTTAGTGCGCGAGGCGGTGGAACGGGTGATTGATCTAAAGATTTATCCACGGCGGTGACTTCAGTTGTCAGTTTTTAATTATCTAAACTTTGCATTTTGCGAGCTTCATGTAACGTTTTCATGGGATGCGTGCAGTGTATGAGTCGGTGACAATTCGGACAGCAAACAGCCAAGTCAGATAATTTGGTTTTCGAGGGTGAACTGCGCATGCCGATAGGTTTGAGATGGTGAATGTCCGCAACACTTTCAGCATGCGGGCCATATTTTAGATCAAGATCCAGTCCACATACTTCGCACCGCAGAGGACGCCCTGATTTGCGTATTTGATTGAGTTTCGTGGAACGCAATTTACGCTCTCGGTAACGGTAAAGACGTTGCACCACTGTGACATCGCCCTCAACCCCTTCGGGGGCGTAGTTTCCGTCTGTTTTCAGAGCCTCGTTTCCCAAGCTTTCTATGACACCCCGATGCATTGTCCACATCGTCAGTAATTCGGCGGCGGCAGTTGGCTTTATGGCACACGCATTTGCTTGAGTTGAGAATGCGCTTACCAGTCCATCTTCCAACTTCAAGCCGTTCCTACTCAAAGGAGCATCGCAATCGGTGTCGATGAGGTCTTTGATCTCAACGTCAACATACCATTTGGTGGAGTAAAGACGATTGGGGGCAGATTCAATTCCGAAGCGCAACACCGGGTAAGCAAAAGTGAGGCATCACG
>CAZTLX010000286.1:0-3884 GCA_964614575.1 uncultured Phycisphaeraceae bacterium
AAGAGTCTCAGGGACAGGCCAGTGGAGACGAGGCTGCTGCTACCTCTCAACTTATCTGACCGGAACAACTGGCTGAATTCTCGTTTTGTTTGTCCGGCTTGACCTTGCCCCGTATCCCGCCGGCAACCCCGCCCGTGTAGAGTATCTCTTGAACCCCGCCTCTTGTTTTGGATTTTGGCGGGCGATTCGGCGCATGAAAAGAGGAGCGAGACCGAAGTTGTCACACGGATCTCGCTCCTCATCAGAAACATTCAGCCATGAGTATCGATCAGTCGGCCAGCCGAACTATAAGCGAAATCGATGGGCACAACCTGTCGGTCCGCAGACGGGGGGCGGATCGTGCGCGTTACCGAAAGTTTTGCGCCCGTTGCAACGCGAAGGACTCGTTCTCGCCCTATGATCTTCGGCGGCGAGGGCTGCGTGTTGTCACGGGCCATATGGTGCTCTCGATGACGGTCTGGCTGGCCCGTTGGCGGTGTAAGGAGTGCCGCCACGTCTTTACCGATTACCCCGACTTTCGTACTTCCCTATAAGCGTTACGCCAAACAGTCGCTCCTCGATCTCTCCCACGACTACCTGGAGCACGACCGGCAGTCGTACCGCCAGACAGCCAGCCCCCAAGGCCGGGCGACCGGCTACCAGACGGCTCCCGACGCCCCGGCCATCGACGAGCGGGCGCTACACCATACGACCATCTGGCGGATGCTCGCTTGGCTGGGAGGCCAAGTGGCCGCACTGGCCAAAGGCCGGGAATTGATCCTGCAGCGGGATCCATCCTCCACCTGTCATCGCTTCGTGGGCGCCGTGGCCCCGCACAAGTTCCGCAGTCCGCAGCGGGAATGCATTCTGCGCCGGTCTCGCCAATTGCTCCATCTTGTCACCGAGTGGGAAGATCACTTCCCCGAGAAGTTCTTTCCTCGCTTCGCAACGAGGGCCGGCTTCTCCTGACGTAGGCTGATGCTCCAACTGAGAACCTCACACTCTCACAAGGAGCTGACGCGATGGGTTGTAACGATGAAGCCTGGGCGGTCTTCTGGTGCTCGTTGCTGAGCCCCCTGCTGCTGGAAGAGATTCCCCACGGTAAGCGCGAGCGGTACTTCTACCAATTGAGCCGGGAGGAACGACTGCTGCCTAACGGGAAGCGGCGACGCCTGTCGGTCCGCACTCTGCGGCGGAAATGGCAGCAACTGAAGAAGGATGGGGTGCCGGGGCTGTACCGCCGCCGGCGCTCGGATCGGGGCAAGCCGCGGAGCCGCGATGCCGACTTGCTCGCCCGTGCCGTGGAGCTGAAGAAGGAGCAGCCTCGCCGCTCCGATCAGGTCATCAACCGAATCCTTCAAAAGGAGTTCGGCCGGCAGGTCCCGCGGAGCACGCTCTACCGCCATCTTCGCCGCGAGGGGGCCACACGGCGCAAGCTGGGCGTCTCTTCCGAGAAGGTCCGCTGCCGCTGGAGCCGTGACGAACCGGGCACCCTCTGGGTCGGCGATTTCGAACACGGCCCGCTGGTGATGCACCAGGGCCGGTCGATCAAGACGCATCTCTCGGCCTGGATCGACTGCCACAGCCGCTACGTGGTCGAGGCCCGCTACTACGTCCGCGAGGACCTCGACATCCTCGTCGACTCGCTGCTGCGCGCCTGGGGCAACCACGGCGCCAGCCGCGAACTCTACGTCGACAACGCCAAGATCTACCATGCTAATGCCCTCAAGCTGGCCTGCGCTCAAATGAATATCAAGCTCCTTCACCGGCCGCCTCGAGATCCGGCCCCCGGCGGCCTGATCGAGCGGTTCTTTCAGACCTGCCAGGGTCAGTTGGAAGCCGAAGTCCGTGCCGGCAACGTCCTCACCCTCGACCAGTTGAATCAGGTGCTCGCGGCCTGGCTCCAGACGGCCTATCACCGCCAGGTCCATAGCCAGACCGGACAGGCACCCCATGATCGCTATGGCCAGGATACCCGGCTCGTCCGCCAAGTGGATCTGGCCGCGGTGCTCAGCTTCTTCCACCAACGGGTGCTCCGCAAGGTCGACGAGGTTTTTTCCGATGTCCGCGCGGGCGGCCTGTTCTTCGCCGTCGATCCCCGACTGCGGGGCGATCGGGTGATCGTCCAGTTCGATCCATTCTCGAAGCTGGACGAAGTGCAACTCTACTCGCCATCGGACACCTACCTCGGCCTGGGCAGACGGTACAACCGCGAACCGGGAAGCCATCAGCAACCAGGTCTCCAGCCATCGGCAGGCCCCATCACACCCCACTATCTGGATGCCTTGCGGGCCGACCACGAGGCGCTCCAACAGCAGCAACGTGGCGGCATCGACTATCACTCGGCGCGGCAGCGAAACGTCTGGTCGCTGGCCGGCTTCGCCGGCACGCTGGCCCGCCTGCTCGGGCGCAAAGGGGGCGTCTCGACCTTCAATGCTCAGGAAATGGAGATCCTGGCCGCCTTTCACTCGCGTCACGACCGGGTGACCGAAAGCCTGCTGAAACAAGCCTTCTCGCAAGCCGAGTCGCCCACGATTCCCCAGATCCTCTTTCACCTTCAATCCCTGCTTCACGAAAGGAACGCCTGATGTATCTGGAACACTTTCAACTGTCCAGCCAGCCCTTCTCCGAACATGCCGCCGCAACCTCCCTCTGGCAGGACCCACGGATGGACGAAGGCCTGGCTCGGCTGGAATACCTCGTTCAGTGCGGTGAACTGGGCCTGGTGACCGGTCCGAGCGGTGTCGGCAAGTCGGCACTTCTAAAACGCTTCCTTCACGGCCTCTCCTCGCCCCACTGCCAGGCCGTCTACTGCCACCTGACCCACCTGCCGTCCTCAGGGATGCTCAAGACCGTGGTGACCCAACTGGGAGAGACGCCCAGGCGAGGCAAGGATCGTCTCTACGAACAGATCCTCGAACGGGCGGCCCGGGCCGAGGGAACACTGCTGCTCGTCTTCGACGAGGCCCACCTGCTCGATGGCGACGCCCTGACCGACTTGCGGCTCTTGATCAGTTCGGCCATTGACGTCGGGCCGCCGCTGAAGATCCTGCTCACCGGCCAGGACCCGCTTCGCGCCGTCCTGCGACGTTCCCGTCATGCAGACCTCTCAAATCGCATCTCGGTCCGCTACCAGATCCGGCCACTGACCAGAGAGCAGACCCTCCATTACATCGACTTCCAACTCACCCAAGCCGGTGGCGATCCGAAGCTGCTCGACGATTCGGTCAAGGGCGCCATCCACGACTTCACCGGCGGCGTGCCCCGGCAGATCAACAACCTGGCCACGGCCTGCCTGCTCCAGGCCACGGCACGCAAGGTCATGCGGATCGACGACGCCTTGTTCCAGCAGGCCGTCGGCGAGTTCCAGTTACCGTAATCGCAAGGAGAATCATCATGCCTCGCTACTTCAACGACGAGCATCTGCGCCGCTTGCGCAACAACATCCCCTTGGTCACCGTCCTGGAACTGCTCGAGTGGCCCCACAAACAACGCAACGGGCAACTCGCCTTCCTCTGCCCACGCTGTCAAGCATATCTCTCGGCCGTCAACCCTCGCACCAACCTCGGCCGATGCTTCCACTGCGAGACCAACTTCAACCCCATCGACTTCCTCATCGCCGCCCAAGACTGCGACTTCGTCGAAGCCGTCCACTACCTCACGAAGCTCTTGCCTCCCGAACCACGAACGACCGCGTCAAACTGATCGGCAGCCCCCAAAAAGAACACGGATGTCCGAATGCGGACATCCGTGTTCGCTTGCGCCTATGCCAAGCGCCATGCCCCCTCGCTCGTGGCGGACAGTCAAACCGGAAGTTCTCCGGTCAGAAAATCTGAGACGCAGCACTTGTGAAATTGCTCGTGGACGGTTCGTTCGGCGCCGATAATTCGATCGAAATACCAACC
>CAZTLX010000287.1:0-3792 GCA_964614575.1 uncultured Phycisphaeraceae bacterium
GGGTGTGCTTGGCCTGCTGGATGGGGATGCGGCGCTGGCCCTGGGTGATGACGATGGCCCCGGCGGTGACGGCGATGAAGGACGCGGCGAGGAAGATCATGGTCATGATCGAGAACTCACCCGCCCCGCCGCCGGTCAGCGAGAACCCGGTGACGAGGATGCCGATCGCGTCGTCCATGTAGGCGATGATGCCGGCGGTGATGATCAGCGAGATACCGTTGCCGATGCCGTACTTGTCGATCTGCTCACCGAGCCACATGAGGAAGGTGGTGCCGGCGGTCAGGCCGAGGATGCCGCAGGACCAGAACAGCACGCTGCCCTGGTACTGGGCGTGGACCAGTTGGTTTGCCTGGAGGAAGCTGAGCCAGAAGGCGGACTGCACCAGGCACAGCGCGACGGTGGAGTAGCGGGTGTACTCGGTGATCTTCTGCCGGCCGGCGGGGCCTTCTTTCTGCAGGGCCTTGAGCTTCTCGCTGACGGTGGTCAGGAGTTGGAAGATGATGGCCGCGGAGATGTAGGGCATGATGCCCAGGCCGAAGATCGTCGATTGACCCAGCGTGCCGCCGGTGAAGATCTGGACGTAGAGCAGGAGGTTTCCCGCGGCACCGCCGGCCGCGTCTTCGGCCCACTGGTTGAGCGCCGACTGGTTGATGCCGGGCAGCGGGATGAAGAACCCGATGCGGTAGATCGCCAGCATGCCCAGCGTAAAGAGGACCTTGTTGCGCAGGTCCTTGATCCGCCAGATGTTGAGGAATGCGTTGAGCATGGGTATCGGCTTTGAGCTATGAGCTTTGAGCTATGAGCATGGATCGAACGCCTGGTTTCGGTCAAGAAACCTTCACTGCCTTAAGCTCATCACTCAAGGCTCATCGCTTATTGCTCCGTCGCGGTGCCGCCCGCCTTCTCGATCTTTTCTTTCGCCGAAGCGGTGAACTTGGCGGCGGTGATGTTGAGCCTCTTGGTGATCTCGCCGGAGCCGAGGACCTTGACCGGTTCGCGGGTCGAGCGGAGCAACCCGTGCTTGACGAGCATGTCGGGGTTGACCTCGGCGCCGTCGTCAAAGCGGGCGTCGATCGCGCCGATATTGACCACGGCGTAGCGGGTGGCGAAGTTCACGTTCGAGAACCCGCGCTTGGGGAAGCGGGTGTAGAACTTGACCTGGCCGCCCTCGTAGCCGGCCTTGATCCGCGCGCCGGAGCGTGAACCCGCGCCCTTGTGCCCGCGGCCGGCGGTCTTGCCGTGGCCCGACCCCGGGCCGCGGCCGATGCGTTTGCGGGCCTTGTAACGCCCGGTTTTTTCGGTGACTTCGTGGATCATCATGGCGGGTTGCTCCGCAATCTGGTCGCGTCCGGCACAAGACCGGGGCGAGGCAATTAGTCGTTCTTCGGTGCTTCGGACGGCGAATCGTCGCCGCCGATTTCCGGCGAGGCGGGGGCGTCGGCGACCGCGGTCGCCGTGGCGGACGCGTCGGCGGCCTCATTGGCGGGCTCAGCCGGGGCTTGGGACGCCTCGCCCTTCGCTTTCTTGGGCGCGGGCTTGGTCTGAAGCGGCTTGGCTGTTTCGGCTTCCGCTTCCTCGTCCGATTTACGCGTCTCGGCGAGGATCTCATCCACCGCCGAGGCATCGATCTGCACCCCACGCAGGGTCGCGATCGTCTCGCGGGTCCGCAGCGATTTGAGGCCTTCGATCACCGCCTTGCACAGGTTGATCTTGTTCGTCGAGCCGTACGCCTTGGTCAGGCAGTCCTGCACGCCGGCCATCTCGAGGACGGCCCGGACGGTGCCGCCGGCGATGACCCCGGTGCCCGGTGCCGCGGGGATCAGTCGCACGGAGGAGGACTTGAAGCGGCCGTTGATCTCGTGGGGGATGGTCCCGCCGTTGAGGTTGACGGGGAACATCTGCTTCTTGGCGTCCTTCTGGGCTTTCTCGATGCCGGCCGGGACGCCGGGCCCCTTGCCGTAGCCGATGCCCACGTTGCCCTTGCGGTCGCCGACGACCACCAGCGCGGCGAACGAGAAGTTGCGCCCGCCCTTGACGGTCTTGGACGTGCGGAAGATGCCCACCGTGGTGGACTCCAGGCCGCCGGAGTCTTCGTTTTTGTCGCGGAGTTTTTCTGCCATGTTTAAGCCTTGAGCTATGAGCGGTGAGCATTGAGCGGCGTATCGGGAGCGTTGCCTTGGCTCACTGCTCAAGGCTCATTGCTCACCGCTCGATTAAAACTTCAGTCCCCCCTCGCGGGCGGCGTCGGCCAGGGCCTTGACCCGGCCGTGGTAACGGAACCCGTTGCGGTCGAAGGCGACTTCGCTGACGCCCGCGGCCTTGGCGGCCTCGGCGATCGCGGTGCCGATCCGCTTGGCGCCCTCGACGTTGCCGCCGTTGTCCAGCTTCGCCTGCACCGTGCTGGCCGCGGCCAGGGTCTTGCCGCCCTGGTCATCAACCACCTGCGCGTAGATGTGCTTGAGGCTGCGGTAGACCGACAGCCGGGGCTTCTCGGCCGTGCCGTACACCCGCTTGCGGATGCCGGTCCGACGCCGGGCCCGGCGAGCACGTTTGATCTGGACGCTGTTCATATTCTTAGCCTTTAGCGGTTAGCTGTTAGCTCTTAGCGGTTATCTTTCAAGGATCTTGCTATTCGCGTTCAACGGTCGGTTTGTCACCGGGTTCATGGTTCTCATTCCGGGCTAACGGCTAACGGCTATCAGCTAATTGCTAAACGCTAACCGCTAACCACCCCGCACTTATCCGCTGCCGAAGGCCTTGCCGGCCTTGCGGGCGATCACTTCGCCGACGTATTTGATGCCCTTGGCGTTGTACGGCTCGGGCTTGCGGTGCGAGCGGATCTGCGCGGCACACTGGCCGACCTTCTGCTTGTCGTAACCGCTGACGCTGATCTTGGTCCCGCCCTGGACCTCGACGCTCACGCCGTCGGGGATCGGCACCACGCGGGTGTCGGCGTAACCCACATTCAGGTTGACTTTCTTGCCCTGCACCTGCGCGTTCCAGCCGACGCCGGTGATCTCCAGGTCTTTCTTGTAGCCGGTCGTCACGCCCTCGATCATGTTGGCGATCAGGGAGCGGGTCAAGCCGTGCATCGCCTTGGCGGTGCGCGAGTCGTTCTTGCGTTCGACGCAGACCTGCTTGGCGTCGGTATCGACGTTGATGGTGACCTCGGGGCGGAGGGTGTAGGTCAGCGTGCCGAGCTTGCCCTGCACCGACACCTCGGCGCCGGTGACCTTGACGGTCGCGCCGCTGGCGATGGGGACGGGTTTTTTTCCGATCAGTGACATTGTTTTAGCCTTTAGCGATTAGCAATTAGCTTTTAGCGGTCAGCAGTTGGCGTTTCGCGATCCGTGTCGTCATCACCTGGTTTGGGCTAACGGCTAACCGCTAACCGCTCGTCTTATTCCACGGTACACAGCAACTCGCCGCCGACCTTCTCGTCGCGGCACTGGCGGTCGGAGAGCACGCCCTTGGGCGTGGTGAGGATCGCGATGCCCAGGCCGGCCAGCGGGCGGGGCAGGTCTCGGACCTTGGTGTAGACCCGGCGGCCGGGCTTGGACTGACGCACGACGGCGTGGATCAGCTTCTCGCCTTCCGGGCCATACTTCAGATCAACACGGATCGCGCCCTGCTTGTCGATGGTTTCAAGGACCTGGAAGTCGTTGATGTAACCCTCGTGCTTGAGGACCTGCGCGATGCCGCGACAGACCTTGGAGTTCTTGCACTCGACGGTCTTGGCGCCGTTGCGGGCCGCGTTGGAGAAGGCGCACGCCTTCCAATCCGAAATCTGCC
>CAZTLX010000288.1:0-3775 GCA_964614575.1 uncultured Phycisphaeraceae bacterium
AACTACGAACTACGAACTACGAACTACGAACTACGAACTACGAACTACGAACTACGAACTACTTAATTGTGGAGCGTATGGGTCGGTTCGAGGTCGGCTTCGACGGTGTAGGTGTCGCCGGCGTTGAACAGGTCGTCGAGGGTGCCGCTGCCGCGTCGCTGCCGGGCCGAGGCGATCTGGGCGTCGAGCAACTCTTCGTAGGGCGGTCGTTCGGTGCGGTAGAACACGCCGACCGGCTCGGGGAACTGCGGGTAGTGGAGTTGGCTAAGCAGGATGGCGCGGTTGTAGTTGGTTTCGTCGTGGAAGAGCAGGTCGTCTTCCTTGATGTCGCCGCCGAGCGTGACGACCTCGGGCTGGGCCTCGACGATGCGCAGGCCCTTGTCGCTGTTCTTGCCGAAGATCATCGGCTTGCCGTGCTCGAGGTAGAGCAGGTTGTCTTGTTTGGTGTCCTTGTCGGTGGCGAAGTCGAAGGCCTTGTGGTTGAAGATATTGCAGTCCTGATAGATCTCGACGAAGGACGAGCCGCGGTGCGTCGCGGCGCGTTCGAGGACGTCGGGCAGGGCGCGATCGATATCGACGGAGCGGGCGACGAAGGTGGCCTGGGCGGCGAGGGCGAAGGCGATGGGATCGACGGGGAAGTCGAGCGAGCCCATGGGGGAGGACTTAGTCTTCTTGCCGACCTCGGAGGTGGGGGAATACTGGCCCTTGGTCAGGCCGTAGATCCGGTTGTTGAAGAGCATGATGTTGAGGTTGACGTTTCGGCGCAGGACGTGGAGCAGGTGGTTGCCGCCGATGCTCAGCCCGTCGCCGTCGCCGGTGACCATCCAGACATCCAATTCCGGATTGGCGATCTTGATGCCGGTGGCGAAGCCGGGGGCCCGGCCGTGGATCGAGTGGAAGCCGTAGGTCTCCATGTAGTAGGGGAACCGGCTGGAGCATCCGATGCCCGAGACGAAGACGGTGTTCTCGCGTCGGCTGCCGAGCTTGGCGCAGACCTTGCGGACCTGGTTGAGGATCGCGTAGTCCCCGCAGCCGGGGCACCAGCGGACATCCTGATCGGAGGCGAAGTCTTTGGGTTTGAGGACGGTGAGTTCGGCCATGGTGTTTTTTAATCCTTGCGGCGGGTGGGCCGCGTTATCTCAGGCGGCATGGACAGTCAGTACGGTGGCGGCGGGGTGCGGGATCGTGTCGCCGTGCTCACGCAGCGATTCAAGGTGCAGATTGATCGCTTCCCGGATCAGCCGCTCGGCCTCCTCACGAGAATCGCCGGCCGCAACACAGCCGGGCAGGTCCGGCACAAACGCGCCGTACCCGCCATCCTCCGCTCGCTCGATCACCACGACGTAGTCCATTGTTTGTTCTCTACTACAAACCCGCTTGCTTGAGCACACTATTGAGCGTACCCGGCGGCACCTGTTTCTTAAGCTTTCCACCGGCCGAAATCGTGACGGTGCCGGGTTTGATGGGATGGCGGTATTGCAGGTGGCTGCCTTTGGATCTCACCTGTTGCCATCCATCACTTTCAATCCGCTTGATCAACTCGCGGTATGTCTCGGGCATTCCCACATCCCCCGTGATTACCCCTCCGCCTCCTGCCCGTGCCCCGCGGCGACCTTGGCCAGGTCCAGCTTGCCGGCACCGGGCTTCACCGCGTGCTCCGAGGGCATGATCGATTCCGCATCGCCCCATTTGTCGGTCAGCATCAGGTCGATCGCCTGCTCGATCTCTTCCACGAGGAACGGCTTGCCCTGCACCTTGTTGAGCCCCCGCGCATCGACCAGGTACTTGCCGCGGATCAGCAGCCGCAACTGCCCGGTGTTCAGCTCGGGGATCAGCACCTTCTTGAACCGACGCAGCACCTCGCCCAGGTTCTTCGGCAGCGGATTCAAGTAACGCAGGTGCGCGGCGCTGACGCTCTTACCCTGCTCGCGGGCGTTATTCACCGCGGTGACGATCGAGCCGTAAGGCCCACCCCAGCCCAGCACCAGCAGTTCGCCCTCGCGGTCGCCCATCGGCTCGACCCCCGGCAGATAGTCGGCGACCTTCGCCACCTTCTCGGCGCGGATGCGGGTCATGAGCTGGTGGTTCTCGGGGTCGTACGACACGTTGCCGGTGACGTGCGCCTTTTCCAGCCCGCCGAGGCGATGCTCGACGCCTGGCGTGCCGGGGATGGCCCAAGGCCGGGCCAGCTTCTCGTCGCGGCTGTAGGTGTGATAGGTCTTGGGGTCGTGGCGGTGGTTGATCTCGATCTTGTCGAAGTCCTCGGCCTTGGGCACCATCCACGGCTCCGAGCCGTTGGCGATGTACCCGTCGGTGAGGATGATCACCGGGACCATGTGCTTGAAGGCGATGCGGACCGCCTCGATCGCGGTGTCGAAGCAGTCGGCCGGCGACTGGGGCGCGATGATGACAACCGGGCAGTCGCCGTTGCGCCCGTACATCGCCTGGAGCAGGTCGGATTGCTCGGTCTTGGTCGGCAGGCCGGTCGAAGGCCCGCCGCGTTGGACGTTGATCACGATCAGCGGCAGCTCGGTCATGACCGCCAGGCCGATGGCCTCGCTCTTGAGCGCCAGCCCCGGGCCGGACGTGCCGGTGACCCCCATCTGCCCGGCGAAGGATGCGCCGATCGCCGAGCAGACCGCGGCGATCTCATCCTCCGCCTGGAAGGTCTTGACGCCGAAGTGCTTCATCGGCGCGAGGTTGTGCAGGATGTCCGAAGCCGGGGTGATCGGGTAGGTGCAGTAGATGACCGACTTGCCCGAGAGCTGGCCGGCGGTGATCAGGCCCATCGCCAGCGCCTCGTTGCCCATGACCTTGCGGTACTTGCCCGCGGTGATCGTGGCCTTGGGCACGCGGTAACGGCTGACGAAGATCTCGGCCGTCTCGCCGAAGTTCCACCCGGCGCGCAGGGCCTTGATGTTCGCCTCGGCGATCTCGGGCTTGCCCTTCTTCTTCGCGAACGTCTCGGTCAGGTTTTTCTCGGTGACGTGCAGCGGGCGATCAAACACCCAGTAGATCAGCCCGAGGGCGTACATGTTCTTGCAGCGGCCGGCGTCCTTGGCCCCGAGGCCCGACTCGGCCAGCGTCTCTTCGGTCAGACGGGTGATGGGGACTTTATAGACGCGGTACTTCTCGAGGAGCTTGGGGTCTTCGATCGGGTTGTAGTCCGACGGATACCCGGCCTTGCGGAGGTTGATCTTCTCGAACTCCGACTCGTTGACGATGACCGCCCCGCCGGGGATCACGTCGTCGAGGTGGGCCTTGAGCGCCGCGGGGTTCATGGCGATCAGGGCATCGACCTGGTCACCGGGGGTGTAGATATCTTCGGCGGCGAAGTTGATCTGGAAGCCCGAGACGCCCGCGACGGTGCCGGCGGGCGCGCGGATCTCGGCCGGGAAGTCCGGCAGGGTCGCCACGTCGTTGCCGATGATCGCGGAGGTATCGGTGAACTGCGTGCCGGCCAGTTGCATGCCGTCGCCGGAGTCGCCGGCGAATCGCACGACGGCTGAGGTCAGTTCCTGGGTCTGTTTCGAGGAGGCCGATGGGGGTGCGCCGTTGGTGGCCATGGCAGGCGGGGCTCCATAAGAGCGGTTGGGGGAGGGGCGAGGCGCCAAGTCAGGAGGAGAATACCACGGGTAACGCAACCCGCATCAATACGATTGTAGTGCGGATTGCCCGCAATTCCACCGCCCCCCCCCCAAGCCCGCCGATGCGCAGCACCTCGGAGCATCGGCGGGATCATCGGCCTCTAACCACTCCCCCCCGCCCCCTGCCA
>CAZTLX010000289.1:0-3703 GCA_964614575.1 uncultured Phycisphaeraceae bacterium
CTTGGGGCCGTCCGTCGCGGCGTGTTGTGTGGCCAGGTGCATCAGGTCGTTCTCGGAGCCGGGGAAAGCGTTCAGATCACCGTACACGTGCGTAAGCTCGCGTTTCGACGCCGATTCTTGAATGCTTTCGATGCGATAGGCTTCATCCAAGGCACCCGAGAGCGACGCCGCGGCCGCGAACCGCTCGGGTTGACGCAGCGCGAGTTTGAACGCGCCGTAGCCGCCCATCGACAACCCCGCGGCGAACGTGTTCTCCCGCCGGGTGGAGATACGGAACATCCGCTGGCACAACGCCGGCAGCTCCTCGCTGATGAACGTCCAATACTTCGGGCCGACCGCCATGTCGGTGTAGAACGAGCGGTTGACCGCGGGCATGACCACCGCCAGCCCCAGCGGCGCGGCGTAGCGTTCGATGCTGGTGCGGCGCATCCAGATGGTGTGGTCGTCGGATAAGCCGTGCAGCAGGTAGAGCACCGGCGGGGCGTGGTCGTCGTCGGCCGCGGAGCTCATGCCGATTTGTGATGCGCCCGCGGGCTGGGGCAGGAGCACGTTCATGGAACACGCCAGGCCCAGCGCGTCGGAGTGGAAGTTGACCTGGAGGAAGGGCATGGGGGACTCCTGGGTTTGCGTCGGCATGATAAGGGGATGGGCACGCGGCGGTTTAGCGCGACGCGTTGCTTCATGCCTCGCGAAGCCGCGAGCGGTGGGGCGGGGTCGTATGATGGCGGGATGGAACAGGCGGACGCGATCATCACGGCGCTTAAGCCGACGCAGCGGGACGCGAACCGCGCGACGGTCCGCGTCGGGCAGCGTGGCAAGCCGGGCAAGGTGGTGGCGACGCTGAACCTGCGGCGGATCAACGAGCTGGGGCTGGCGGTCGGCATGGCGTGGGATGACGCGCTGGCCGAGCGCGTCGCCCAGACCGCGGTGCTGGACAAGGCGATGAAGCAGGCGATGAATCGGCTGTCGCGCCGGCCGATGAGCCGCCGCACGCTCGACCGCAAGCTGCGCGACCTCGAACACCCCGAGCCGGTGCGCCAGCAGGTGTTGGCGCGGCTCGACGAGCTGGGCCTGATGAACGACGAGGCGCTGGGCCGGGCGATCATCCGTGACGCTCAACTCCGCAAGCCCGCCGGCCCGGCCCTGCTCAAGAAGAAGCTGTACGACAAGGGGATCGATCACGCGCTGATCGATCGTCTGGTGGCGGAGGCGACCAGTGATGAGGACGACCAGCGCGACGCCGCGCTCAAGCTCGCCCGCAGCAAGGCCGGCGCCGGGTCGATGGCCCGGCTGGAACCCGCAGCCCGCCACCGCCGGCTCTACGGCCAACTCGCCCGCCGCGGCTTCGCCCCCGACGTCATCCGCGATGTCATGGAACGATTGCGCGCGGAAGAGAACGCGGATGGGTTGGACGTCGAATAGGTGCGCGCAGAGCACGCAGAGATCGCAGAGTAAGGCACTGTGTCACGCCAAGGCCGCAAAGGTGCGCCAAGTTACGCTTAGTATTTGATCTGAAACAGCGGTTTTCTTCGCGCGTCTTGGCGGCCTTGGCGTGACAATCCGTTTTTGCCTTTTTCCGCGTTCTCTGCGGCCTCGGCGCGCACCCCCTTGCCGGATCGCATTACAATCCCCGTATGCGAAGCTTACTCCTTGCTCTGGTCTTGCTCAGCGTCGCCGTCGGCTGTGTGCAGCGCACGATTACGGTGACGTCGCAGCCTTCGGGGGCGTTGGTGTACCTCAACGACGAGGAGGTGGGGCGGACGCCGGTGACGGTGCCTTTCAGATACTACGGCACGTACGACGTGCGGCTCGAAGCCGAGGGCCATGAGCCGTTGTGGACCGAAGCGAAGGCGGCGGCCCCGTGGTGGGAATACCCCGGGCCGGACCTGGTGGCCGAGGCGGTGCCCGGCGGCAAGTCAAAGATCGCCTGGCACTTCGACCTGCGGCCGCAGACGCCCGCCGAGGAAGTGGATGTAGCACAACTGCGGGGCCACGCGACGCAGATGCGGGCGATGACCCGCGACGGTGGGGAGTAGCGAGAGGTAGCAGGAAGCAGCGCGATGGATTCCCCGCACGACATGCCGAACCACGACCAGCCGGTGGTCAGGCCGCGGAAGCTGGACCTGGATCGTGAGCGTGGGCTGACGGTGGTCTGGGCGGACGGGCGGGTGTCGGTGTACAGCATCGCCCACCTGCGGCGGATGTCGCCGAGCGCCGATGCGAAGGAACTAAGACAAAGTCTGCAACGCAACCCGCTCACCGTGTTGCCGGCGTCGTCCCGCGGTGACGATTCGCAGCCGTTGCGCGCCGAAAGCGCTGAACTGGTGGGCAACTATGCGGTGCGGATCCGGTTCTCGGACGGACATGATACGGGCATCTATTCCTGGGCCTATCTTCAGCAGATCGACCCCGGTCGGTCCGGCGTGTGATGAACATGGGGGTCTTCGCGGGATCGCGGGACCTTCGGGGCTCAGGAATTTCCCGCGGCATATCGACGCACCGGCCTGAACATTGACCCCCAAGATCACTCTTTCGCACCGCGCAAGGCTGCAACGGGCGAGGAAAGCGGGGGGCGGCGGTGGCCTCATCCGATCCACCGGGACCCGACCCGACCCTTGCGCTAACCATCTTTTAACAATTGGCAAACACAACCTGCATGAGGCATCCATAGTCTGCCGCGAAATTCGTGAACCGAACGTAATCGGTCCGAAGAATAGGCGCGTCGCCCGCCGTCGGCGGCGTCAAGGTAACAGGGAATCGACGGTTAACACTCTTTCAGGAGAGCAACGATGACAGGGAAACGGACAGGTTACGCACTGTGTGGTGCGCTGCTCGCCGGGCTATCGGCGCCGGCGATGGCGGAAACCAGTCAGGCCGACATGGCTGCCGAGCTCGCCCAACTCAAGGCGCAGGTCGCCGCGATGCAGGCTCAGCAGCAGGACAGTTGGCTGACCGAGCGTCGGGCCGAAGAAATCAAGGGCCTGGTGAAGGAAGTCCTCGCGGACGCCGAGACCCGCAGCTCGCTGCTGGCCGAGGGCGCGATGGCCGGCATCGACGACAAGGGCAAGATCTTCCTCCGCAGCGCCGATGGCTCTTGGAAGGCCGATTTCGGCGGGCAAATCCAGATGCGTTACATCTGGAATGAGAACGAAGGCGCCGCGGGTGCCGACGATGAGAGCGTGGACGGCTTCCAGATGCGCCGCGTCAAGTTCAACGTGGGCGGCCACATCGCCGACCCCAAGCTTTATTACAAGCTGGTCCTCGCGACCGACCGCGACAGCGGCGATGTCGTCATGGAAGATGCCTTCTTCGGTTACAAGTTTGACGGCGGCCTCTACGTTCAGGCCGGCGTCTTCAAGCTGCCCTTCGCCCGCCAGGAGCTGATCAGCTCCGCCCGGCAGGTGGCCGTGGACCGCGGCCTCGTGACCGAGTACTTCACCCTCGACCGTGCCGAGCAGATCCAGGTCGGCTACAAGGGCGACGTGCTCGCCGCCATGGTGTCGATCCATGACGGTGCCGACAACGAATGGACCGACTTCAACGGCGACCAGGCGCACAGCTTCGGCGTGACCGGCCGCGTGGACTGGAAGGTCATGGGCGAGTGGGGCCAGGCCGGTGACGAGCTGGCTTGGAGCGGCGACGAGGGGACAGCCCTGTTCATCGGTGCCGCCGGTCAGTGGGAAAACAACAAGGACAACGCCGG
>CAZTLX010000290.1:0-3694 GCA_964614575.1 uncultured Phycisphaeraceae bacterium
AGACGGTCTGCCAGATGCCGGTGGTCCGGGTGTAGTGGCAACTGCGGGAGCGCAGGTCGGGGCACTGCTTGCCGCCGGGCTGGACGCCGCTGCGCACGTCGTCGTGGACACGGACGACCAGGTGGTGTTCGGTCCCGGCCGTGACGTGGCGGGTGAGGTCGGTGGTGAAGCCGACGGTCCCGCCGAAGTGCAGATCGATCGATCGGCCATCGAGAAACACCTCGGCCTCGTAATCGATCGCCCCGAAGTGCAGCAGGATGCGTTTGCCCGCCCAGGCGTCGGGGACACGCAAGGCGCGGTGATACCACATCGCCTCGATGAAGTCGGTGTGCCCGACGCCGGAGAGCGCGCTCTCGGGGCAGAACGGCACGGTGATGGCGTGGTCGAAGCCGCGCGACGCCGGCCACCCGGCCTGCCGGCCGGACTTGCCGGGGTCGAACGCGAACGACCAGGCGCCGTTGAGGTTGATCCAGTCGTCGCGGTGGAACTGCGGGCGGGGGTGCTCGGGGCGGGGGGTGGCAGGCATGGGGGATCCGGATTCTGGGGCGGGTGTGCGAGGAGCGTTGAGCGTGGTAGCTTACGGTTTCTATGATGGATTGCGAGTGCATGATGCCTGAACCAAATGAGCTAAACACCCTGTTGCAGGCCGCCGGCGCGGAGATGATGGTGTTCGGCCCGGCGGACGGCGGTCCGGGGGGGCAGCCGATCATGATCGCCGAGCACTTCGGGGCTTATGAAGCCGAGTACGCCTCGATCCGCCAGCGCGTCGGCATCATGCACCTGCCGCAGCGTGGGTTGATCCAGTTACGCGGGGCCGAGGTCAAAGACTTCCTGCATCGGCTGCTCACCCAGGACATCAACGGCATGACCGGCGGGATGACCCGGCGGTCGTTTGCGCTCAACCAGAAGGGCCGCATCATCGCGGACCTCTACATCCACCACGGCGACCAGAGCACCTGGCTGGAGGGCGACCGCTGCGACCTGCCCGCGGTGGTCGAGGCGCTGGAGGCGAAGCTGTTTGCCGAGGACGTGACGATCACCGACTTTGCCGATCAACGCGTGCATTTCGCGCTGCACGGCCCGGCTTCGGTGGCGCTGCTCGATGCGCTGGCCGACGACCAGGCCGGCCCGCAACGGGTCGCGGAGATGCCCGGCACGACGCATGTGCTGACGCTGCTGGGTGGGGCCGGGGTTTCCGTCACGCGCCGCGACACCTGCGGCGTGCTGGGGTTGATGCTGTTCGTGCCGACCGACCACGCGGCGGCGGTGTACCGGGCGCTGCTGGATGCGGCGGGGTTTGAGCTCAACGCGCCCGATCCGAAGGAGAACCCCGAAGCCGCCGCCGATGCCGCGATGCGCCGTCGCCAGTCGCTGCGGGGTCGGCCGATCGGCTGGCAGGCGTACAACACCGCGCGGATCGAGGCGGGCTCGCCGCGGTTCCACATCGACTTCGGCCCCGATTCGTTGCCCGCGGAGGTCGGCGAAGCCCTATTCAACGAGGCGGTTTCGCTGACCAAGGGCTGCTACCTCGGGCAGGAGATCGTCGCGCGGATGAAGAACCTCGGCCACCCCAAGCGCTTGCTCGTGGGTTTTGAGGCGGCGGGGGATGAGCTGCCCGTGGCCGGGGCGCAGGTGGTGCCCGCCGACGGCGATACCAGCAAGATCATCGGCGGGGTGACCAGCTCGACGTTCTCGCCGGTGCTCAGCCACAAGGCGATCGGCTTCGCGGTGATCAAGTGGGGCGAGCACGAAGCGGGCAATTCGGTGCGCATCCCCGCCGGCGGAGCGCTCGTCAACGCCACGATTACCGGACTTAAGCATCTCCCCGATTGACAAGGCTGCGATCGTTCCACATGTTAGGTCGATGATGGCAAGACGGCCCGACGCCCGGGCAGGGGATTTGCATGAACTTCAGGCACGAAAACAAAAAACCTTCCACGCTCGTATTAATGCTCGTGGCCGCGCTGCTCGCGGGCCCGGCGGCGGCGCACGAGACGGATCAGTTCCTCATGCCCGAGGACGGCGAGTTTGCCGACCTGGGGCCCGTCCTCAACAAGATCGTCCTGGACGCAATGGAGGACGGGGCGGAACGACTCAACCGCATCATCCGCTATGAGCAGAGCAGGAAGAAGGTGGATCAGGACAAGATCGCGTCGCTGCAGACGCCCGAGGCGATCGCCCACGCCGTCCGCCGCGAACTGCCCACCGCGATGGCGATGATCGAGGGGCTCGAAGCCCAACTGCCCAAGAAAAGCTTCCGTAAGCTGTACCCCGGCAAGCACACCATCTACAAGAAGCACTTCGAAGACGGGATGCACACCGGCCTGCACGGCCCGCTGGACCCGCGCGTGCTCGGCCGGCTGTGGCGCTCGGGCACGCTGCGGGTGTACGACACCTACCTCGGCAGCGACAAGATCGGCCACTTCATCGACATGGGGTATAGGTACTATCAGAAGTACACCCAGGGACTCGCCGCGGGCGAGGACAAAGAACTGGCGATCGAGAACGCGGTGGAGTTTGGCGCGAAAGACCCGATCATCGGCGAGACCGCGATCCTCGGGAAGTACACCTCCGGCGCTTACTCCAACGCCGACCTGGCCTCGAACTACCTCGGCTTCCTGATGTACCGCAACCTGACCGAGACGGTGGACCTGCGCGGCAAGCCCAGCCCGCCGACGATGCTCATCAACGAGCGCGGCCACTGGGAGATCGCCCCGCACGTGCGCGACGCGGGGCACCAGTTCCTCGCGCGGTACATCGACGACCACTTCAACGAAGCGCTCAACCCCAGCCTCTTCGATGCGCCGATGCGCCCACGCGCGAAGAAGGTGATCGCCCAGCGACGCCACCACCTGGTGACCACGTGGTACGCCGACGAGAACGGCGAGGTCCGCCCCCCGGCGTGGTTCCGAAAGAAGCTGCACGAGCTGGCGACGTACTACGGCCGGGACTACGGCCACAGCGGACGCTTCGACGATCTGGTCCACTTCGGCAACACCGCGGAGCTCAGCGCCGAGCTCATGGCCGAGGAGGAAGCCGAAGCCGCGAAGCGGTGACGCGGGGTCGACGCGGGGGTCTGTAGCGGTTGGGCAAGGCGGAGATGGTCCGGGTGGCGGGGTTGGGTGAAAGTGGCAAAGCCGCCCGGCCGATAAGCACGTTGGTGCCGACGCGGCGTACGCCCGGCCAAGGCTTGTGACCCGCACGATCCCAAGGGGCCCGGCCATGACTCCGCAGACGATGGAAATCGAACAGCGCGGCGCGATCGTCATCGCGAAGGTCGGCTGCCCCGACGTCTCGCACGCCCAGATGCAGGAGCTGGTCAGCGAGCTGGAGCAGCGCATGCGCTGCGACAACGCCCAGCACTTCATCTTCGACCTCGAAGCGGTCGAGTTCCTCGCCTCCGCCTGCCTGGGCGTGATGGTGCAGTTCCTTCAGGACATCGAGCACATGCGCGGCCGCATCCTCCTGGCCAACTGCTCCGACAACGTCCTGTTCCTCTTCAAGGTCACCAAGCTCGACACCGTCTTCATGGTCTGCGAAGACCGCGACGAGGCGCTGGCCGAGTTGACGGGGTGAGGTGGATTTTCGATTTTTGATTTTCAAATTTCGATTGAAACGAATCCGACGCTTGCGGCTTCGCGAAACCATTAAGTCGCCGGCGGCGTGAAGCTCGCGCGAAGCCGCAAGCGGCGAA
>CAZTLX010000291.1:0-3671 GCA_964614575.1 uncultured Phycisphaeraceae bacterium
ACTATTTCACTCCCCTTATCGGGGATCTTTTCATCATTCAATCACCCTACTGGTTCACTATCGGTCGTCGAGGAGTATTTAGCCTTGGAAGGTGGGCCTCCCATGTTCAAGCCGGGTTCCACGAGCCCGACCCTACTCGAGGGCTACCTCACTACACCACTACAGGACTGTCACCTTCTATGGTCCACCTTTCCAGGTGGTTCACGGTGCTATGAGTTTGTCCGCTTTCGCTCGCCGCTACTTACGGAATCGCGGTTGCTTTCTTTTCCTCTGGGTACTGAGATGTTTCAGTTCTCCAGGTTCGCTTCCGGCACCTATGCATTCAGTGCCGGATACCCCTTGCGGGGTGGGTTTCCCCATTCGGACATCCATGGATCAAAGCTTGTTTGCCAGCTCCCCATGGCTTATCGCAGGCTACAACGTCCTTCATCGCCTCTCGACGCCAAGTCATCCGCCGCACGCTCTTAGTAGCTTATTCACCCCGACCGAGGACCGATCACGCCCTGTCTATCCTCAGCTTACGCCGAAAACTTCCAGGGGCCACCGACATCGGGCGGGACCAACCGCCGGGCACGATTTACACCCGGCGATCCCATCCACGGCTCACGCCATGGCGGGACAAGCGCCTCACATGCTCTTGAGTTACTCAATCTTTCTTTCTGACATGGCCGCCGCCTCAAACAGACAGCAACGGCCACGCCGCATGCAACACTTGACCTATCCACTTGTCAAAGAGCGCCGGCCCGAAGACCGGTTTGGCCGACGAATCGGCCAAGTGTCCTGACCGCCTCTCGGCGGACCGAACCCAAAAACCCCCATGCTCCTTCGCGGCTTGCCGACCGGACCCGGCGACCGGATCGGTCTCAAGCGAGCGGGGTAATGTAGCGGCTAAATGTGGCCTGTCAAGCGGCCCCGATTCCGACCCGGGCAGGTCGGACTACCGGCCTGCGGGGTCACTGACAATCGTGAGTGGGAAGCTTGATCACAAAGCCCTTTCACACAGCCAAGGCCTCAAGGGGCCGGTTCGACTAATCCTATCCAAACCTACGCCCCTGTCAACTCGATGGTTCGCCCGCCCTGAACAACCCCGCCTTGCCCCCACGTTTTCCCCATGATTCCCCCATCCCCGGCCCCACTAGCCCGCTCACAAGCCCGCGGACGCGAGCCTTCGGCGGGGTCGGTGGATACGCCCCAAAGCCCCCCCCAAACACCCCTTTGAGCTTCCCTCTCATCCCCCACCTCATCCCCCCTCATCCGCTAGAATGCCGCTCCCGCAACCGCAATCTCCCCCGGTGGGGTGTCCGAGCGGCTGAAGGAACCGGTTTTGAAAACCGGCGTGGCCTCCGGGTCACCGTGGGTTCGAATCCCACCCCCACCGCTTTGCAGGCAAGCTGACGCACCGGGGCACCTCGCAACCAAAAGTGTCGGACACCTTTTGACACCCTGTAGAAAACGTCGCGCGAAGACTTTCGCATACGCGAAGTTCAGAATCTCGATGGGTGACTTGGGCGCGTCAGCAACATGGTCGCCTGCTTCGCAAATCAAGTGTCGGTATGTCCGGCGCGGCCACCCGCGGTCGCCCCTTCGGCAGCGATCGCTGGTCGGATCAGATGATCCTCACCCACCACCTCAAATCCAACCAACGCCCCTGCGGCCGCCCCCGCAACCCCTGAAAACGGTGTCCGACACCTTTTATACGGCTCGCCGGCGGCGCCGACAGCCCAGCACGCCGGCGGTGGCGAGCAGGAGCACCGCGGCCGAGCTCGGCTCGGGGATGGTCGTGGTCATGAGGGCGGAGGATCCATCGGTAAACGAGGCCCGGAAGCCGAGCAGACCCGTGTCGGTCATGGAAGCAAAACTGCCTCGGGTGGCTAAACTCATCTCGAGAAACGCCACGGTTTTCATCTCATCGCCCACGGCAACCAGATCGCCCGTCGAGAGGACCTCCACAAGCGTTCCGTCGGGCAGCGTGGCCCACAGCGTTTGCGTGTCGGTGTTGTCTTCCAGGATGATGGCGATCTGCCCGAGGCTGTTGATCTGCGGCCCGCCCAGGCCGGGTCTGAGCCCCTCGCCAAACTCGTCACCCTCGCGCCCGATCAGTTGCATCCCCAGTTCCGAGCCGAGCCACAGTGAAGTGTCGTTCGCGGCCGTGACCGTCGGCCCGCTCAATTGCGCCAGCACCACGAACTGCCCGGACGGGTTGAAGGCGGCAAAGTTGAAGGCGTTCGGGCCAAAGGTCACGTCCGGCCCGAGTCCCGGTGCCGGGTCCCCCTCGCGGAGAATCAGCGTGGGGTTGTCGGTCGGTGCGGCGCTCATCCAGAAACCCACATCATTCGTTGCGGCGATATCGGTCCCGGTCATTTCGGCTCTGAACCAGACGCGGCCGGTGTCGTCAAGGTGCTGAAGGCGCAGCGATTCAAAGATCGCATCCCCGCCAACGCCGGCGGCCGCATCACCGGTGCGCACGACCAACTCATGGCCGCTGCCGTTTGCGTTTAGCCAGATCCCCTGATCGTCGGCCGGATCGAAGCCCGTGCCCGCCACGGTGGCTTCGAACGCGATCTGCCCCGCGAAGTTCTGCCACGAGGTTCGCAGCGCAGAGAATGCCGCGTCTCCACCAAAGCCCGGCGCGGGGTCGGCCTGCCGGGCGATCAAGGCCGGGGTTCCTCCGGACGCGGGGGCCGTCCACAGCCCATCGTTTTCAAAACCGCTATTGCTAACGCCAATCAGGTCTGCGGTGTAAAGCACCTGCCCGGCATCGTTCACGCGAGTCCTTGCCGCCATCTGATCGTACTGCGTGCCGGTACCGGGTGCCGGGTCGCCGGCTCGGCCGATCAGCGTCAAGGTTCCATCGCCGACGTTCATGCTCCAGATGCCGCTGTCGTTGGCATCGTCGATGCCGTCGCCCTCAAGCAGCAGACGATGGGTGAGATGCCCCGTGTCGCTGAGGTTGAATAAATGGTTGCTGCTGCCGTCAAACGTCGCGTTGGGCGCGCCGGGCAGGGCATCGCCGCTGCCGACCAGGCGGAAGACGTTTTCGCCCGTCGCGCTGCCGGCCCAGAACCCGTTTTCGGAGTTGAAATTAGTTACCGCTCGAAATGCCGCCTGCCCCTGATTGTTCAGAGCCAGGACAGAGAATCCTGTGAACAATTGCCCGTCCGGCGAGCCGGGCGCCTGCTCGCCGGTGACGGCGATGGTGTTGAACTCAAACTGGGCCAAGGCCGCAGGTGCGTAGCCCAAGCCGATCATGCCTGCCGAGCACAGCAACGCATATGCCCTCGCTCGATTCTCAACGGTCATCATCCATCTCCTTTGTGTCACACATGTTCTCCTCCGCCGTTGCGGGCCTGGTCGGCTTCGCTGAACGCGAACTGGTTGATCCAGCGCCCGCCAGTAAAGACAACGCAGCCCTATTGGAAAACTCCTTCCGCTCAGCGAAGACAACCCCCTCCCGGGGGACATGCAGATGTAAGGTACCGCCCCGCCGCATCAGGTCAAGAAAAAAGCAATATTCGTGTGAAGTTCGGCGTGCGCTGTCAAATTCGGGCGTTGAGGCGCTTTGGGAGGTTAAGCGGGAAGCCTCATCCACCGCCGTTGTCGGGGCTACGCCGCGTGGCCCTTGGGTGAGGTTGATCGTGTCCGACGCCGTCGGGGTTGGGGCCGGGGGGAGG
>CAZTLX010000292.1:0-3669 GCA_964614575.1 uncultured Phycisphaeraceae bacterium
CGATCCGATCTGCGCCCTGCAGGCCGCGATGGAAGGCTACGAGGTCAAGCCGCTGGAGGATGTGCTCGGCTACGCCGACATCTTCATCACCACGACCGGCAACTTCAACATCATCACCGCCGAGCACATGGCGAAGATGAAGGACAAGGCGATCGTCGGGAACATCGGCCACTTCGATAACGAGATCGACATGGCCGGCCTCGCGAAGATCAAGGGCATCGAGAAGATCAACATCAAGCCGCAGTACGACGCGTGGCGCTTCCCCGACGGCCACGAGGTGCTGATCCTCGCCGAAGGCCGCCTGCTGAACCTCGGCTGTGCGACCGGCCACCCCTCGTTCGTCATGTCCGCCTCGTTCACCAACCAGACGATCGCCCAGATCGACCTGGCCCTCAACGCCGGCAAGAGCCAGACGCTCTCCGGCCAGACCTACGAGAACAAGGTCTACGTCCTGCCCAAGATCCTCGACGAGAAGGTCGCCCGCCTGCACCTGGACAAGCTCGGCGTCAAGCTCACCAAGCTGTCCAAAGAACAGGCCGACTACATCGGCGTCCCCGTCGAAGGCCCCTACAAGCCCGAGCACTACCGCTACTGAAGCGGCCTCACCATCCAACCTGATCCCCAGAAACCCACGGCCACCCGGCCGTGGGTTTTTCTTTTATTTCGCGTTCGTCTTTCATAAGTGATTTCTCATCAAGGGTTTTCGTGCTTGTCTGGCCCGCACGCTGCGGGCGCTTGACTTGATTTTTGACTATTTGGTTTCCGGCTTCAAGCCACCTCCTTCTGCTGATTCTGTGGCTGGTAATCGGTCTTCACGCGCTGGATCGCGTCCTGTACGCTCCGCGGGGTCGCGCGGAGGTAACGCTGCGTTTCCTTGAGGTTGCGGTGGCCGAGGAACTCCTGGAGCAGGTTCAGCGGCATGGGGTTGACCGGGGCGTTGGCCAGCAGGGTCGCACCGGTATGGCGGAACGCGTGCAGCGCGCGGTGCGGCAGGCCCAGCATCGCCAGCCGCTTTTGAAGGTGCCGCCGCAAGCGGCCGTACTTCCACATGCCGACCTGGCGGCTCTTGGTATCGGGCGCCTCGAAGAGCCAGGGGGCCTTCGACGTCGCCAATGCTGTCTCCACGATCGCCTGCGCCCGCGGTTGCAGCGGCACCCGTCGGCGCTGCTTGTGCTTGGGCCACCACCGCTCACCGGTCTGCGGGCAGGTCTTGTCGCGGATGAGGACCGCCGCTGCGCGGCCCTCCTCCATCACCACATCCTCGTGCGTCAGCCACATCATCTCCTCGGCCCGCAGACACGTCTCGAGGTAGAACACCCACAACTCGGCATACACGGGGTCTTCGCCGTCGAGCAGCGCGGCCAATTCTTCCTGGGTGAAGACCTCGATCTCCTTCGGCTCGTCCTTGGGCAACTCGAAACCGAACGCTGGGTCGTGTTGGATCACGCCGCGGGTTCGCGCGAACTTGAGCAGGCCCATGACGGATTTGAGCGTGTCGCGTGTGGTCTTGATGCCCAGCGGCTTCACGATCCTTCTCTGTCGACTCTTGATGTCCGCGATCTCAACCGGCTTGATGCCCTCGGTGAGCAGCATCGCGCTGAGCCGGTCGAGGTGGCTGTTGGTGAGCGTGTCGATGGGCGTCTGCCCGCCGCGCGGCAGGAAGGCGAGCAGGCGGCGCAGGTGCAGGTCGTAGTCGGCCAGCGTGGCCGGGGCGCAGCCGCGGGTCGTCTTGTAGCTCATGTACCGCGTGATCATCTCCTCCACGCTGATCCGCCGGGCCGGCTGCAGGTGGTACTGGCCGGCGGCGATGTCCTTGGCGATCTTCTCGGCCCGAAGCCGGGCTTCCTTCTTGGACTTCGTTTTGAGGGACTGGCGCCGCTGACCCTTGATCGGGTCGTTGTACTGCAGGTACCACTTCGGGGAGGAAGCTCGCTTGAAGGCTTTGATGTGGAGATCGGGGTCCACCTCAAACTCGTCGATGATTCGGTTGGGGTTGCCGTCCGCGTCTCGATCGCGCGAAGACCCCCGGTCTTTGGTGCATTCTTTCATTTGGGTAGGGTCCTTATCCGTCACCGCGACGCTGCATCAGGAAGCGCACGAATCCATCGAGAGCCAGCAGGCAGTGTTTGCCGGGCTTCATCTTGAAGCCGTCGAGTAATCCTCGGCTGCTCCAGTCGTAGATCGTGTTGAGGCTTCTTCGCGCGATCGTCGCCGCCTGCTCGAAGTCGATCAGCGGCGGGTACTGCTGGGCGAAAGCGCGAATACAGTCGTCCACGATGTCGTTGGTCATGGGGGTTATCCGTCTTGTCCCCGATCCTCCATCGCCCGGCCGGGGACGTGCCGGGCGCTTAACTCATTCTACCAATTGCAGGATTCCTGCAATAACTCGTAAAAAAGAACTACGACCCGGCCGACAACCGCTTCCGCAGCCGATCCAGGTCGATGGTCAGCAGCGTCAGCGGCTCGTAGCCCCGGCCGGGGGCGTCTTTGCCGTCGAGGCTCTGCCAGCCGAAGGCCTGCTTCTGGTGCTTGGCGTCGAGCGCGACCAGGCGCAGGAACCGCCCGTCCCCCAGTTCCAAGCGGAGCCCCTCGGCGTTGAAAAACAACTGGGCCGCATGGGCCAGCACCCCGGCCTCCGATGTCTTTAGAGCTTCGTAGTAGGCATTATCACAGAATACCTCGATCACCCGGCGGGCCACCCGCCGCCCCAGCCCCGCCGAGAGCAGGCAGGTGGTGAACGACAACACATACGCGTGAAACACCGAGAACTGGCGCGTCGTCCCCTTGCCCTGCTTGGCCTCTTGGAGCACCTTGCTGTCCCAGTCGAGGATCGGCTCGTCGCAGACGTACCGCAGCTTCGCGAACGGCAGCCCGGTCTTCCGGGCGATCTCGGGCAGGTCCATCAGGATGGTAGGCGTGGTTCGCTTCATTAGCGGGTATCCTGCAACTGACATACTACCAGCGCGGGGCCGCGGCGTGCAAGTCAACCGTGTCGTGGCCTGGGTCGGTGCCTCCGCACGATTCATTTGGGTCCGAGCCCGCCAATGTCTGGGGCGTCCCCCGTGGGGTGGTACAGGTAGTTCGCCGCCCGGACCGGCCGCTGCCGGTCGCGGGTCTGCAGGTACGCCCGCCAGGCCGGGTCGCGGTCGGGTTGCAGAACGAAGTGCAGCCCTCTGAAGACGGGGATCATCGGCGCCGGGTCCGGGCACCACGGCACCGCCACCGACGAGGCGCTGCCGGCGATATACACGCCCAGCCCAAGCAGGCCCGGGCTCAAGGGCGAGACGGAGGCACATGCCCCCTCGCCGTTGGGTGTCTGCTCCGGCACCGCCACCGACCACGCGCCGGCACTGATGTCCAGCAGGAGCAGCGTCAACAGACAGCTTCGGCGTTCACGCCACGCCGCGCGGATCAACTCATCGAACTCGACGAAAACCGCGTGGTGGATCTTCGGTAGGTGAATCCGGCCAACGCGCGTGTCCGGTCGGCCGTCCGGCCCGAGCGGTTCGGTGATGATGGCGTGCTCGGTCTCGTGCAACTCAACGCCACGAGGCATGCGATAGCGGCCCACGTCGTTGTGCATGGGGGTCCTTTCCTTAAATGGTTGTTGTGAATGGGTCCCCCGGAAGTTGCCCTGATGCGAAGGTGCGCCCGGTCGACGAATCCGCC
>CAZTLX010000293.1:0-3646 GCA_964614575.1 uncultured Phycisphaeraceae bacterium
CACCCCCTACCCCAACACCCGCCCCATGATCGCCCGCCCCAGCCCGATCCACACCGTGCGACAAGGGTCACGCAACGACTTTACCGATAGCCGGCGAGCTACGCCTCGCCGGGTTTATCGGGGGGAACCGGGCGAGGCGTAGCTCGCTGGCTATGGGGTGAGGAGGAACACGGCCCCGTATTGCTTTATCATGGTGCGCGTGATGACCCACCGCCCTTGCCGACGTTTTCTGCCCCTTTTCTGCCTCTGCCTGCTGGGAAGTTGCGTGATGATGGCGCACACCGCCGCCGAGCCGACGCCCGACGCCACGCCCGCGACACTCAAGGACCGCTTTGCCGGCAAGTTCCTCGTGGGCACGTGCGTGGGTACGGGGCTGCTGCGCGAGGGGGTGACGGATGAGAACCCGACGCGGCAACTGCTCGCCCAGCAGTTCAATGCGCTGACGCCGGAGAACTGCATGAAGTGGGGTGTGATCCACCCCGAGCCGGGGCGTTACGATTTTGGCCCGGCGGACGAGTTGCTCGCCTTCGCCGAGCGGCACGGGCACACGGTGTTCGGGCACACGCTGCTGTGGCACAACCAGACGCCGGACTGGGTGTTCGAGGATGAGGGAGGCAACCCGATCGGCCGCGAGGCGTTGATCGAACGCATGCGCGAGCACATCCACACCGTGGTCGGGCGGTACAAGGGGCGGATCAAGGCGTGGGACGTGGTCAACGAGCCGCTGGAAAACAACGAGAAAAGCGACGAGTTGCTGCGCCGTTCGAAGTGGCGGCAGATCATCGGCGACGACTACCTCGACCTCGCGCACCGCTTCGCCCACGAGGCCGACCCGGATGCCGTGCTGATCGTCAACGACTACTGGATGGTCAACGATGCCAAGCGGTCGCGGATGGTGAAGGTGGTCAGCGGCATGCTTGAGCGTGGCGTGCCGGTACACGCGATCGGCCTGCAGGGGCACTGGGGCGCGAAGCACCCAAGTGCCGCGAAGCTGCGCACGATGCTTGAGGAGCTGGGGGCGGTCGGCCTGCCGCTGCACATCACCGAGCTGGACATGAACATGGTCGAGAACAAGGACGCGGCGGACGACCCCTACAAGGACGGCCTGCCCGCCGAGGTGGCCGCGGCCCAGGCACAGCTTTACGCCGCGTGGTTCACGGTGTTCGTGGAGCACGCCGAGCGCATCGACCGCGTCTCGTTCTGGGGCCCGCACGATGGCAACACCTGGCTCAACTCCTGGCAGGGCAAACGCACCAACCACCCGCTGCTCTTCGACCGCCAGCTCAAACCCAAGCCGGCTTTCGATGCGGTGATGGCGGTGGATTAAACCGCCAAGACGCCGAGGGCGATCAGGCAGGCAGGCCACCAGAGATTTCGCTTTGCGGTGGAACCGGATTAGCCGCTTGACACTTCACACGACCGCGGCACACCCGGACACCACCCCGCGCTCGCGGTTTCGCGAAGCCGCGAGCGGCGGCCGGCGGCGGGGCTACTCGCCCTCGACGTGGGTGCGATCGGCATCCTCAACCGTCAGGCCCACGTGCTGCACCAGCTTCACCAGCTCGGCCCGGTTGCGCAGGTTCAGCTTGCGGCTGATCGAGTCGCGCTGGGTCTGGATCGTCTTCTCCGAGCGGAAGAGGTGCTCGGCGACTTCCTTGATGCTCATGCCTCGGCCCAGCAACGCGAGGACGACCAGTTCGCGTGGCGTGAGCGAGCCCAACTCGCCCAGGTCGATCACCTTCGAATCGACAAACTCGTAGCCCTCGGGGTTGTCCGGCTTGCCATCGGCGTGCCCGCCGCGGCGGGTGACCACCAGCAGGCGGGTGATGGGGCCGGCGGGGTCTTCGCCCGGCCGCACCGGGTACAGCCACGCGTGGTGCTGCCGGCCGCGCCAGATCGAGCGGACCAGGATGGGCTTTCCCTCCGTGATGACGCGCTGCGCCAGGTACCGCCGCTCATGCACCCACTGCAGCGGGAACAAGCTTTCGAGCGGCTTGCCGACGACGTCCGCGGGGCGGGTATCTTCGCCGAAGTAGATCGACGTCGCCTGGCGGTTGATGTAACAGACCTCTCCCCCATGGCCCGGCTCGATCAACAAGACGCCGGTGTTCGGCTCGCTGGTCATTGAGGACCACAATATCCCGATATCCAAATCGCTGGGGGGCGAGGTCCGCGAGGCGTCAGGGTGGTTCGCTGCGTTCATTTAATCAGATACCCGGTAAAGCCTGGGACTCAGCGTTTCACCTGAAACCATACTATCCCATGCCGGTGGAGGGCAAAAGAAAAATCGACGAAAAACCTGCCCCCCGGGCCCGGTAGCACGTTGTCGACGATGAGCCGCAATTATGCGGGCAATCCGCCGCCGGATCAACCCCTGTTACGTGCGGAGAAGCCGATTCACCCGGGGTCCACATCCAGCCGATCGGCGTCGGCGACGGTCAGGCCGACCTGCTGCACGAGCTTGATCAATTCGCCACGGTTCTTGAGGTGCAGCTTGCGGCTGATCGAGTCGCGCTGGGTCTGGATCGTCTTCTCCGAGCGGTGGACGTGGGCCGCGGCCTCCTTAGCCGACATCCCCTGTCCCAGCAGCGCCATCACGACCAGTTCCCGGGGGGAGAGGACCCCCAACTCACCCAGATCGATCACGTCGGCTTCCAGACGCTCGATGCCTTCCGGGATCGGGCTCTGATCGATATCGCCACCGACCCAACGGGTGATGACCAGCACCCGCGTCACCGGGCAATCCTGCTCCTCGCCGGGACACACCGGGTAGATATAAGCGAGGTGCTGACGGCCGCGCCAGAACGTGCGGAAGAGGATCGGCTTGCCCTCCGCTTCGATCTTCCGCAGCAGCGCGATCCGTTCCTCGACAAACGGCTTGGGGTACAGCTCATCAAGCGTCTTGCCCAGAACCTGCGCGGGCGTCACGCCGGAGCCGAAATAGATCTCGGCGCAACGCTTGTTGAGGTACAGCACGCGCCCCTCCAGGTCGAGCAGGCACACGCCGGTGCCCGGCTCGGTGGTCAGGCTCGCCCACACCGGCTGCAGCGCCAATTCAGCGGGCGGCGTGGGGTCGGGCGTCTTGTCATTCGGTGGCATCGGCACCCCCTTCGGGCGGTTAAACAATCCCCCCATGTCTCGCTTTGATCATACCGCGTCCCCCGACGCGGGCGGGCTGGGGTTACTGCCGATATTCGTCGTCAAACTCATCCGGCACCGCGTCATCATCCGCGGCATAGACCGAGGGGGCCCCGCCGTCGATGTCGTCGTCTTCGCCGTCGTCCGCCATCTCGGCCGCCGCAGCCTCCGCGGCCTCGGCGTCGGCGGCAGCCTGGGCCTTCATCGCTTCCCACTCCTCCTTCGAGATCACCACCTCGCGCGCCTGCGAACCCTTGTAAGGCCCGAGCATCCCCGCCTCGGCGATCTGCTCGATGATCCGCGACGCCCGGCTGTAACCGATCGTCAGCCGACGCTGCAGCAACGACACGCTGCCCCGCCGCGTCTCGATCACGATGTCCACCGCCTCCTCGAACAGCGGGTCGCGCTCCATCGATTCGCCGTCCTCGTCCTCGCCCCCGGCCGATCCCTTGACCTGCATCAGCGACGGCTCGAAGTTCTGCGTCGAGATGTTCTTGAGGAACTTGAC
>CAZTLX010000294.1:0-3621 GCA_964614575.1 uncultured Phycisphaeraceae bacterium
AGGTATCGACGATGATCTTGCGGCCGGTAAGGCCCACGTCGCCGTGCGGCCCGCCGATCTCGAACTGCCCCGTCGGGTTGACGTGGATGGTCACGTTCTTCGGGTCGTACAGCTTCTTGGGCATGCACGGCTCGATGATGTGCTTGATGACCTGCTCGCGCAGTTGCTTCTGCTTCGCCTTGCCGTTCCACGCGGCGGTGTGCTGCGTGGAGAGCACGACGGTGTCGATGCGCACCGGCTTGCCGTTGGCCCCGTACTCGACGGTCACCTGGCTCTTGGCGTCGGGGCGGATGCCCTTGATCTTGCCCTGCTGGCGCACCTTCGCGTGCCTCTCGACCAGCTCGTGGGCCAGGTCGATCGGCAGCGGCATCAGGAAGCGCGTCTCCTTGCAGGCGAAGCCGAACATCAGCCCCTGGTCGCCCGCGCCCTGCTCCTTCCATTGGCTGGTCTCGGCGGTGACGCCCTTGGAGATGTCGGCCGACTGGCTGTGGATCGCCCGCAGCACGCCGCAGGTCTCGGCGTCGAACTTCATCGCGATGTCATCGACATAGCCGATCTGCCTCAGCGTCTGCCGGACGGTGTCCTCGGCGTTGTTGAGCGCGGCGATGGCCTTGTCGTTGTGGACGGTGATCTCGCCGCCCACCACCACCAGGCCGGTGGTCACCATCGTCTCGCACGCCACGCGGGCCTGCGGGTCGCAGGTCAGCAGGCTGTCGAGGATCGCGTCGGAGATCTGGTCGCACACCTTGTCGGGGTGGCCCATCGAGACCGATTCGCTGGTGAAGAGGTAGTGACCGGACTTGAGCGCGGGGCGCTTCGCCATACTAAATACATCCTTTTGTAATCACGAGGAAAGACACGGACCCGCCCGTCTGCGAGGGCCTTGACGACCCGAGCCAGGGCGGCGGATTGGGTGGAAGATGCGGCCTCGGGTTCCGTTCCCAGGACCGTCCCGGCCTCCACCCTCTTCGGGCCGGGAAGCACAGCAGATTACCGGGCCATCGCGACCTTGGCAAACACCGGGGGCGGGCCCTTCGCTGCTATCGGACAGATAAACGCTTCCTGTGACTGCCATTACCGCGTTTTCGCCAAGCCGATAACTCCCCACGCGTTCAGCTAAACCCCCGCGCCGCCCACCCCGCGTCGATAATGCCGACCTGGCATCCGACCCCCGCGAGGACACTCCCGATGATCCACGACCCGCTCATGGCCCAAGGCGCCGCGCAACAACTCGGCGCGATGATCGACCGGGCGCAGGACGAGCGCCTGCGCCTGATGCGCATCGTCAAAGACTATCAGGCCAAGTACGACGCCCTGCCCGAGCCGGTCTCGGCCGACCACGTCAAGCGCCTGATGGAAGCCGTGCGCAAGCTCGACGCCGCGATCGCCGACCGCCTCGCCACGCTCGATGAACTGGACCAGCGCGTGGACACGCGGCTGGATCAGATGGCGCGGATCGAAGCCTCGCTGCTGGACATGTCCGACCGTGTGGCCAAACAACTCGAAGACGCGCGTGGGTTCCAGGCGCTGGTGGATGCGGCCAAACGTCAGGTCCGAGCCGCGGCCGCCGCCGCGAAGGCCGAGTTCGAAGCCGCCGCCACGCCGACGATGGATCAACCCCTCCCCCAAAACCGCTCCGACCGGCGGGGGTCGCGCCAGCCCGCCGCGCCCACACGCCTGTTCGCCGCCGAGGTCCCCGATCGTCCGCTGCGCAACCTCGCCGCGATCATGAACAAACGCTCGGGCTAAGCGCGGCGATGTGATGAAACCACGATAGCCCGCACGCAACGCGTACGCGGCCGTCGCGCAAAAAACCGACGACCGCGCGGGCGTTGCCCACGGGCTATTGCCCCTCGCTCACAACTGCTGAAAAAAGTCATTCCCCTTGTCATCGACGATGATGAACGCGGGGAAGTTGACCACCTCGATCTTCCGCACCGCCTCCATGCCCATCTCCTCGAAGTCCACGACCTCGACCCTCTTGATGTTGTGCTCGGCCAGGATCGCCGCCGGCCCGCCGATGCTGCCGAGGTAGAACCCGCCGTGCTTCGCGCACGCATCAGTCACCTGCTTCGAGCGGTTGCCCTTGGCGATCATGATCATGCTGCCGCCGAGCGCCTGAAACTCATCGACGTAGCTGTCCATGCGCCCGGCGGTGGTCGGGCCGAAGGAACCCGACGGCTTGCCCTCCGGCGTCTTGGCCGGGCCGGCGTAATAGACCGGGTGGTCCTTGAAGTACGGCGGCATCGGCGCGCCCGCGGCGATCATCTCGCGGATGCGCTTGTGCGCCGCGTCCCGCGCGACGATCAGCGTGCCCGACAGGTTCAGACGCGTCTTGACCGGGAACTGGCTGAGGATCGCCCGCACCTTGTCCATCGGCTGGTTCAGATCGATATTCACCGGCGGGGCCAGCTCCGGCGCTTCGTCGGGCAGGTACTTCTTCGGGTCTTTTTCGAGCTGTTCGAGGAACACCCCGTCGCGCGTGATCTTGCCTTTGATGTTGCGGTCGGCCGAGCAGGACACGCCCAGGCCGATCGGCATCGACGCGGCGTGCCGCGGCAGGCGGATCACCCGCACATCGTGCGCGAAGCACGTCCCGCCGAACTGCGCGCCCAGCCCGCAGCGCGTGGCGATCTCAAAGACCTTCTTTTCCCATTCCGGGTCGCGGAACGCCCGGCCGCCCGCGCTGCCGGTCGTAGGCAGGGCGTCGTAGTACTTGGCGCTGGCGAGCTTGACCGTTTTCAGGTTCGCCTCCGCGCTCGTGCCGCCGATGACCAGCGCGATGTGGTACGGCGGGCACGCGGCCGTGCCGAAGTCCGTCAGCTTCTGCTCGATGAACTTCGTCAACGCCTCCTCGTCGAGCACCGCGGGTGTGGATTGGTGCAGGAACGTCTTGTTCGCGCTGCCGCCGCCCTTGGCGACGAAGAGGAACTTGTAGGCCTGCTCGCTCCCGGGGGCGGACTCGGCGAGGATGTCGATCTGCGCCGGCAGGTTGTTGCGGGTGTTCTTTTCCTCGAACATCGACAGCGCCGCGATCTGCGAGTAGCGCAGGTTCCGCCGCTGCCACGTCTCGTACACGCCTTGCGAGATGGCCTCGGCATCGTCGGTGTCGGTCAGCACGCGCCGGCCCTTCTTGCCCAGGACGATCGCGGTGCCGGTGTCCTGGCAGGACGGCAGCTCCCCGGCCGCGGAGATCACCGCGTTCTGCAAATGCGTGTAACACACGAAGCGGTCGTTGTCGCTCGACGCCGGGTCGTCCAGCAGCTTGCGCAGCGACGCGAGGTGCTCCGGCCGAAAGTAGAACGACACATCATCAAACGCCTCCCGCGCCAGCAACGCCAACGCCTCGGGCTCAACCCTCAGCAGCGTCGTGCCGTCCGGCAGCTCCACCTCGCGGACGTAATCGCCGGTCAGCTTGCGGTACGGCGTGTCATCCTTGCCCATCTGAAAAATCGGCTCGTAATCAAAACCGACGGCGGCGGGCTGAGGGGTTTGTGTGACGGTGCTCATGATGGTGACTCCTTCGCTTCGGCGGGAGTCGAATCATAACACCCCACCCTAATCGCACGGAAGCGGTGCTATAGTCGAGAAGCAACAACCCCTATCGCGGAGGCCGCGGAG
>CAZTLX010000295.1:0-3582 GCA_964614575.1 uncultured Phycisphaeraceae bacterium
GTGCTCAAGATCGGCGACAAGGTCCGCGTCAAGGTCATCCTCGTCGATGATCAGGGCCGCGTGAAGCTCAGCCGTCGTCAGGCGATTGCCGAGGAAGAAGAAGCGGAAACCGCCGGCGCCGGCGCGGAGTAAACACCCCGCTCAATCCACACCACACGAAGGCTCGCCACCCCCCGGTGGCGAGCCTTTTTTGTTTGCGGGGATTGAGTCATCGCAACAACCCCCGCCAAGCCCGCCGACGCGCAGCTACTTCCCGGGGAGCGGAGCTTCGGCGGGATATCCGACAGGTTCCCTCGCCTTGCCCCCCTGCCCTGCGGGTTTATCCTAAGCGTTGGCCGGGATTTATCCTTTTATCTGGTCCGACCGATTGTTAGACTAGAGTTGTGATGGTGCTGGCGCGACTCCGATCACACCGCGTTCGCGGGGAGTCGCCAGCGAGTGATGGCCGGGCTTCGGCCCGGCGCGTTTCGGTTTTCCGGAGTAGTGACGATCGGTTTATCACCGGTCGGGATGCTAAGCGGGTCGGGTGATCGATGAATTGGGTGTCGCGATGTGTCGACACCGCCCCCTCGCTCATGTCGCGGTTGACATCCCGACCCAAGCCAAGCGGAGGTTCACCTTGGCCATTCGCGGACAAGTCAAATGGTTCGATCCCAAGAAAGGTTACGGCTTCATCGTCGGACCCCAGGGCGAGGATGTCTTCGTCCACTACACCCAGATTCAGGGCGACGGCTTCCGCTCCCTGAAGGACGGTGAAGAGGTCGATTACGAGCTGACCGTAGGCGAGAAAGGCCATCAGGCCCGGGAAGTGCATCGCGCCGCGACGCACGCGAACGTCGAGTAACCCACCGCCGACGCCATACTCGCCCGCTCCCCCCCGGAAGTTTGCCCCGGGAGTTGGCCCCCGGGAGTTGCGTCAGGGAGATGCGCCCGGGAGTTGCGACATGGAGTTGGCGACCGTGTCTGGTTTCTTTGCACATGCCCCCGGCCCCTCGATCCCCCGGCCCCCCGACGACCGGGAAGCTGGCCGATGAAGCCCGGACCCGGATCGCGCTGCGCGTGAAGGAGCCGGGGTTCACGATCCTGCGACTTCGCGAGCAGAGGCGCGTGGTGTTCGTGGCCCCCGCATGCACTGGTTTGGGGGGCGCAGGCGGATGAACGTTCGCCCAACGCGCGGCGCGATTCAGGGATGTCGGCTGTTTACGGTGCCGCGGGGGTGACGGCGGCGGAGGGGGTCTGTTCGTTGGGCTTGTACTCGGTGGTGTCGATCAGCGACAGTCCAATGAAGATGGCGACGAAGCAGAAGGACGCGAGCAGGATGAAGCCGTTGAACGGTGCGTCCCAGTACAGGTGCATGAAGAACGCGCCGACCAGCGCCGCCTTGACCACGGCGATCGCCAGGGCGATCCAGATATTCGCGCTGCCCAGGTCCACCCAGGTGACGGCGACGGTGAGGAACGTGAGCACCAGCAACAGCAGCAGGATGCCGGTCAATAGCCACAGCGGCACCGCGTGGGGTTTGTCGTACGGCTCGCCATGATCGCCGGGCGTGTGGTGGTGGTGCTCGGCTTCGTAATCAGTGGGGGAGATGATTTCGGTCATGGTCAGTGGATCAGGTAAAGCAGGGGGAAGAGGAAGATCCAGATCAGGTCCACGAGGTGCCAGTAGAGGCCGACCAGATCAACCGGGGTGTAGTAGGCGGGGCTGAAGGCACCGAGGGCCGCGCGGATGGCGACCCAGGCGATCAGGCCCATGCCGACGAGCACGTGGATGCCGTGCAGGCCGGTCATGAGGAAATAGATCTGGAAGAAGATGTGGGTGCGTTTCTTTTCGGAGGGGGTGAGTTCGGCGTGGCGGGGGTAGCTGTGACCGCCGGCGTCGGGGATGCCCAGTTGAGTGGTGAGGGCCGGAGCGGAGGCCGGGCGGGCGAACGCCGCGGCGACCCCCGCGGTGCCGACGGGCGGGTTCGGAATCAGGCTAGCCTCTGCCGGGCGCGGCAGGTAGCTGACGGCCATGATCGCCGGCTCCGGGTCCCCCGCCTCGACGTCCGCGGGGGCCGGGTCGCTCCCCTGCCCCTCGGCCCCCTTCCCGTGGTCGTCGTGGCGGGCATGGCCGTCGTCGTGGTGCCCGGCTTTCTTCTCGATGTAACCGATCCCGTGCTCGCGGGCTTCGGTCGCCTCATCCTGCGTGGGGTGGAAGACGTTGATGCCGCCGACCCAGTACTGGTGCTCGTACTTGTCGTTGTACTCGATGGCCTTGATGACCATAAAGCCCACCCCGCCGAGGAACGTCAGCGCCATCAACCCCACGAGCAGCCCCCGCTGCCCGAGTTGGGCCGCGCGAACGCCCCAGGCCATGGTGAACGAGGAGGCCAGCAGCACGACGGTGTTGATCGCGCCCCAGGTCGGGTCCAGCGCCTTGTGGGCGAACATGAACACCTCGGGGTGATTGCCGCGGTAGATGGCGTAGGCGCAGAACAAGCCGCCGAACATCAGGATTTCGGTCGCCAGGAAAACCCACATGCCCATCTTCGCGGTGTCGAACTGCTGCTCGACGGTCTCGAAGTGGTGGGCCAGGTGCGGGGGATGATCGTGGGAGTCGTGTGCGCTCATGGTGGTTCAGTCAATGACGAATGACGAAAACCTAGTGGACCGGCGACAGTTCCTTCGCCAGCTTTTCGTCGTATTCGTAGCCGTCGATCTCGGGGTTGTACTTCAGCGCGCGGTAGTCGTAGGGGTCGGTGCCCTCGACCTCGTGGTCGAAGTTGTGGTGCGGCGGGGGCGAGGTGGTGTGCCACTCCAGCGCGTTGGAACCCCACGGGTTGGCCGGGGCCTTGGCCCCCTTCTTGAACGAGTGGATCCAGTTAAAAAGGATCACGAACAGCCCGACGGTCAGCACGTACGAGCCGAGCGTCGAGATGTGGTGATAGACGGCGAACTCAGGCGGGTAGTCGGCGTAACGCCGCGGCATGCCCTGGGCGCCGGCGATGAACTGGATGAAGAACGTGAGGTTGAAGCCCACGAACGTGAGCACCCAGCCGATCTTCCCCCACTTCTCGTCGTACATCTTGCCGAACATCTTCGGCCACCAGTAGTACAACCCGCCGAGGAACGCGAAGAGCGTGGAGCCGACCATGACGTAGTGGAAGTGGGCGACGACGAAGTAGGTGTCGTGGAAGTGGATGTCGGTGGCCAGCGCCCCGAGGAACAGGCCGGTGAGCCCGCCGATGGTGAACAGCCAGATAAACCCGATCCCGTAGAGCAGCGGGGTGTCGAGGCGGATCGAGCCCTTGTAGAGGGTCGCCAGCCAGCTGAAGACCTTGATGACCGAGGGGATGGCGACGGACATGGTCAGCAGGGAGAACGCGGCGTTGAGCAGGTGGCTCTGGCCGGAGGTGAACATGTGGTGGCCCCAGACGATGAAGCCGAACAGCGCGATGGCGATCGACGACAGCGCGATGAACTTGTAGCCGAAGATGTGCTTGCGGCTGAAGGTGGCGATGATCTCACTGACCACGCCCAGGCCCGGCAGGATCATGATGTACACCGCCGGGTGGCTGTAGAACCAGAAGAAGTGCTGGTA
>CAZTLX010000296.1:0-3572 GCA_964614575.1 uncultured Phycisphaeraceae bacterium
ATAGGCAATTTGATTCTGCGTGTGCGTCGGTGTCGGGTCCGGGGATGGGGGGTTTGGGGGGTAAGGGGAGCGATCGTCGCTCGCGAGGCGTCCGCCTCCGCCCTGTCCATCACTTGGAGCATCCGTTTGACCCGCAGCGCGGCTTGACTGAAGCCCGGAGACCGTCCCCGTGCCAATGCAAAAGCAGTATACCACCGTCCCGGTGCCGGCAAGCGTCGAGATTGAGCGCGGCTACGGTCCTACGGCTCCCACAGCAGTTCGCCCCCGGAACCGCCCCCGGAATTGCCCCCATCGTCTACCTCGCGGCGGTCGTATTCGAGGAAGTCTGGATCGACCTCGTAGGTGACGCCGGAGTCGGGGTCGGGGGTCGGGATTGACCGAACTGGCCGGGATGAGCGCAGAGTGAGAGGCGGCGGGCGAGGTGGCGGTGTGAGGGGTGGATCGTGCCAGAGGCCGCAGTGTTCGAGGATGCTGCGGACCAGGTCACCCTGGCGGGCCTCGATGAAGGCGATGATCTTCATGGTCCCGCCACACTTGGGGCAAAGCAGGGGATCGGCCTGGTAAACGCGCTGGATTAACATCGCCCAGCGTCTGCCGTCGGCGGGGTTGCTGCTTGTTTTGTTGTTGGCGTCGGGTTTGGGCAGAGGGTCCTTGTTCTGATCGATCTGCTTGGCGAGGAGGCCGCGGGTCTTGTTGGCGTAGCGGCCGTAGTAGCGGATGAGGTGTTCGCCCTGGTTGGGGATGTGCTGGGTGAGTTCGGCGAGGAAGTCGAGGGGGTCGAAGACCTGGAAGTTGCGGGCGACGCCGCCGAAGAGGTCGGCGCTGACGGGCTGGGGATAGCGTTGACAGTGGTCCTTGTCGGCTTTGTAGAGCACCTTGCCGGCGGGCGTGATGTGGATGAGGCGGGCGAGACTGAACGGGCTGCGGGCCATGTACTGGGCGAGGCGATTGATGCCGTCGCGGTCACCGGCGGGGAGCCGGACCGAGCGATCGACGTGGAAGCCGCTATGACGCCAGGAGCGCATCTGGGCGACGAGGTCGGGTTGGATTCTGCCTTCATCCAGCAAGAGGCGAAAGACCTTGTGCTCCCAGAGTCGCAGGAACGGCTCGTGGTTGAGGTTGACGGGGACGGGCAGGAAACGCCCGTCGGCGATGAACGCGCCGTCGGTGATCAGGCCGTGGAGGTGAGGATGGAAGTGGATGAGTGAGCCGAAGGTCTGGATGGCAATGATGCCGCCTGGGGTGATGTCGTCACGGCCGAGCGCAGCCCGGTAAACTTCGAGGATGGTTTGCCACGCTAAGGACGGGAGGCGATTGAGCAGATTGCGGTGGAAGCGGAAGAAGATGCGCAGGCGCTTGGGGATGGTCCAGACGAACTGGCGGTGCGGGACGTTGAGGCAAACGTCGTCGGCGACGTGAAGGCCGAACAGGAGCGTGCGTTTCTGGGCGCAACTGGGGCAGATGCAGCGCTGCTTGCAGGAGAAGGCGACGAAGAATTCGTGATGGCAGTCTGGGCAGCGGACGCGGGCGAAGCCGTGGTGCAGGTTGCCGCATTTGAGGAAGTGGCGGACGGCCTTGTCGATGACCGGCCGCCAGTAGCCGAACTTGCGGGCGTAGCGATCGGCGTAGATGGCACGGAAGTCGTCGAAGTGTTCGCGGACGAGGCGGTGGAAGTCGGATTCCAGCGGCTGGCGCGGGCGGTAGACCCCGACGGGTTGACCAATCACACAAGCCAAGGCGGCTCCCTTCAAGGCGAGGGAGAGCGCCTCCTTGCGCGAAATTCGTTATATGAACGTTAGGTCTATCGTAAACCGCACAGACACCAAACGCAATACCTAACAAGAAGTGCTGAAGCACGGGCTTCGCCCCACTTTCCGTGAGCTGTTTGACCCAGTGACACCGCCGATGTCACCGGTGACACGCCGAAGCCGCTGACCTGTGACAGGCATCGTCACGTGACGATCACGCGACGACTTTGTCACTGGTGAATGCTCACGTGACGGGGGTTCGATCCCGGTGGGATACTTCCGGCGGGGCCTCGGCCTGCCGAGATGGCGGCTTTGTAAGTAATGATCCTGTAGAGACTTTCAATCGCGGGACGGGTTTGGCCCCGTCCCGTGGTTTCGAGAGTTCGAGAGGGTTTTGGCCCCCGGAAGGGCGAATTGGCGGGTTAGTTAACTGCAACGTCACGAAAACACCGCGAATTCCCGCGTGAAACGCACAAGGCCCGCGGCTGATGCCGCGAGCCTTGAGGTCGACGCAGACGGGCCGCGAAGCCCGTGGAATGGATCCTATTGGAGTGGAACCCTCGTTCCCAGTTAGACACGGTCTTGCCTGCTCATTGCCAACCGCACGTCTGCCCATCGAGCCGGACCAGATCCTCAACCTGCTCGCCGCAGAGCTGATCTGCGGACCCCTACCTCATCGTTGCTTCTAATACCTTCAACCCTCAATCCAAGGAGAATTCCCATGCTCGCGCTCTTCCAACCCCTTCTCACCGCCCTGATCGGGGCGGCCCTCACCGTCTTCGGCGGCGTCCACGGCGTCCTGCAGTGGCCCGCGGCGGCAACCTGGTCCCACGTCGCGGCGGCATCGCCCATGCTGCTGACGGTGCTGGTGTTCCTCGGCTGCCTGGTTATCGCCATCTGCGGCGTGGCCATGCTGTGGAACGGACTCGCCGGCACCCGCACCCGGCTCCGCCAGTTGCGACGGGTGCGTTGGCCCGCCCCCGGAAACCAGAACTACCGCGAGGATCCGTACGACGATCAACGCTGGTAAACCCCGGAAGTCCCCCGGAAGCCCCCCTGAAGTGGCTGTCCGTAGTTCAAACACAACAAGCCCCGCAGGTGCCGCGTCGGTGTCTGCGGGGCTTGTCCTTTACAGGAGATATCTGATGCGTAAACAAAAACCGCCGCGTCGCTGCGGCTTCGCGTTCGCGGGCGTCCTGCTCGTGCTGGTGGTGCTGGCCCTGGCCACCTGCGATGTGCATCGCACGCTGGGCGAGGGACTCATTCCGGAGGTGCGGCCATGCGACTGGCTCAAATGATCGTGAAGCTTGTGCTCGTTGTTGCCATCCTCGCCTACGGCGGCGTGATGCTGGCCCGACATCTCCCGCAGCCTCTGCCCGCCGAGCTGCAAGTGGTCTTGCGACAGGTGCAGACCCTCAGCGACCTGACCGTGCTGCGGGTGCCGGTGCATTTCCTGCACGAGGCGGGGATCGACGGCCACACCGGTGGCATCCGCACGCTGGTGCAGGTCGAAGGCAGCGTGGACCTGGGCGTGGATGTAAGCCGGGCACAACTGACCCAGATCGATCCGGCGGCCCGCACCGCGGTGCTGCAGCTTCCATCGGCGAAGGTACTCCACGCCAAGGTGGACATGGCGGCCACCCGGGTGCTGCGGGTGGATCGTCGCGGGCTGTGGTGGGTGGTGCCGGGCGAAGCTGGAGGCCGTGAGGTGATCCAGAAGGCTCTTTCCCAAGCCCAGCACAAGGTGCAACGGGCCGGTGGCGAGTCCGTGGAGATGGGCATTGAATCCTGAGCCAGATGGGCATCGAATAGTGAGCCACCTGG
>CAZTLX010000297.1:0-3514 GCA_964614575.1 uncultured Phycisphaeraceae bacterium
TCAAGGACGGCGACACCGCCGTCGGCAACCGCGTCCGCGCCCGCGTCGTCAAGAACAAGATGGCCCCGCCCTTCCGCCAGTCCGAGTTCGACATCATGTTCAACGAGGGCATCAGCGCCACCGGCGACCTGCTCGACATGGCCGTGGAAGAAAAGGTCGTGGATAAGTCCGGCGCGTGGTTCAGCTTCGGCGAGGTCCGCCTCGGCCAAGGCCGCGAAAACGCCAAGACCTTCCTCAAAGAAAACCCCGATCTCTTCGAAGAGGTCAAGGCCCTGGTGCTGGAGAAGAAGGGCGTCATCAAATCCAGCGACGCCGACGAAGTCGAAGCCGAGACCGACGAGTCCTGACCCACCCTCCGCGCCAAACCCCGCGCCCCCAAGCCCGCCGATGCGCAGCGCAGCGGAGTTTCGGCGGGGTATCCGACGGGGTATCCGGCGGCGTATCCGGCGGAGTTAACGACAAAGATACCCCGCGCGATTCCAACCGGAATATCCCAAGCAATTCCGGGGGCGGGGTATCCAACACGCTTCCGGGGCCACCCGCGGTAACCTACCGCGATGCCCACGCCCGGCCCGGACATGCAGGTTCGTGTCATCACCGCCGCCCAGACCTACCCGCTGCGGCAGTCCGTCCTCCGCGCCGGACTGCCCCCGGAAGCCTGTATCTTCCCCGGTGATGATGACCCGGCCACCACGCACCTCGGCGTGGTCCGCGGCGATGACCTGCTCGCCATCGCCACGCTGATGCGCGAACCCCTGCCCGTATCCGTGCCCGATCCCGCCGCGTCGGCCGGGGACCTGCCCGCGGGGGCGCTGCCCGATGCACAGGCGTGTCGTCTGCGTGGCATGGCCGTGGCCCCCGAGGTCCGCGGCCAGGGCATCGGCGCAGCACTGCTGCGCGCCTGTTTCGCCCACGCCTGGGCGGCCGGCGCAACCCGCTTCTGGTGCAACGCCCGCACCCCGGCCGTCCCCTTCTACGAGCGCCACGGATTAAGAACTTCCGGGGGCGAGTTCGACATCCCGACTGCCGGCCCGCACCGACTGATGTACCGCGACCTGCGCCGCGAGACCCTCCCCTCCGTTTGAGCCGCCCCAGCCACGCCGCCGCGGGTTGCGGCATCGGCGGCAGTTCGGCCGATAAACCGGTGGAACCCACCATGCCCGACCGCGATTACATCATCGATATCCCCGGCCTGGAAAACGCCAGCGGGCGCTTCGCAAACACCCCCGCCCCCCCCGGAAGTAGCCCCGGAAGTAGCCCCGGAAGTAGCCCCGGCAGCAGCCCCGGCAGCACACCCCACGCCCCGGGAGGTTCCCCCTACGCGCCGGGAGGTTCACCCCACGCCCGCGCTCGGCCGTGGCTGTCGATCTACTTCAAGTGCTGCCACACCTACGCCCGCATCTACCGCAACCGCCGCGGCGACGCCTACGAGGGCCGCTGCCCCAAGTGCGCCGCCGCCGTCCACGCCACCATCGGCCCCGACGGCACCGCCAACCGCTTCTTCATCGCGGAGTGAGTGGGAAGCGATGTGCCGTGAGCGGTGGGCGGTGAGCGGTGAGCGGTGGGCGGTGAGCGGTGAGCGGTGAGCGGTGAGTCGGCAGCGCGTTGCTTGCGTCCGCTTGCTGATCTTGTTCCCCGGTTCGCGAACACCCCGCCCGACTTGGGGCGGCCGCGGCCCTCATGGCTCACGACGGCCCATCCGCAGATGATCCCCGACCCGCTCGGCCGCGATCAGAACCGCCCCCGCCACACACACCGCCCCGCCCGAAGACGCCGCTTCGCTGCCCGCGAGAAGCAAACCCAACACGATCAGAATATACCCCAGCACACCGTTGACCTTTTGCATTGTGTTTTCCTTTGTTTCAGTTTGTAGGTCCGGGCCGACAGAACTGCTTGATCAATCCATACCAAACAGCCGATCCATGACCAGGGTCATCTCTGGGGTGGTAGGGTGGTCGATACAGTGATAGCTTCTGTGGACGAAAAAGTTGAGCCCGCTAAACAGAGCCTTGTGATCCACGCTAACCGCGATCCGACCGTCGTCATGAAGCGTGAGCAGGCCTTTCCAGCCATCACGAACAAACTTGGTTTGTCGCACCCGACGATAGGTCTGAACGTTCATGGTTTGATCCGTGAGGTGATTTGTTCATCGTTGTGTGTTGCGTCCCGCTTGAACGCCTGCCCAATCGCGCAGTGATTTGGCAAAGCGTTTGGCATCTTCGTCTTTATCGCAAAGCCAGTCCGCCAGTTCGGCAAACCCGATGTCATGTTCATCGATTGAAACGGGCTGCAGGAAGACCGCCTCAACCGGAATGTCCGGGGTGATGTTCACCACGTGCGGTAAACAGGCGTTGACGGCCGTCGCCCAATGTTGCGAAGCCAAGGCTTCGTCGAGATTGTCCGGCAAGGTGATAAGCTTAAGTCGTTCGAGCAGTCTCAGCAGGCAGCAATACTTGTGTTTGTGATTGGTGGCCGAAACGATCTTCAAAACCCCATCAATCAACGCGGGCAGCCCGGCTTTCTGCGCGGCGATGAGGTATTGATCCTGCTTCTGTCGACGTGAACTGGAGTCGGTTTTGAGTTCAATAAACCAGCCGCGCGTAAGCGACGCATCGAAGGCGACATAATCAATCTTGAATGACTTGTTGATCGGGATATCCGGGTAGATCGTTCCAATATGAATAGGGAATTCGGGGGTCAGCAGGGGATTGATTTCGACCCCGTAGCGATCTTGAAGAAACGCCGGCAGATAGATCGCAAACAGGATGTCGGCCCGCCGTTCTAACTGATAGTCCGGCAGATGACGCCAGTTGTCCAGCAGGTCCAATACCACGGATGCTGTATTCATGCCAAGAATCCAGTGGGTTATAGCAGCGACGAATTAATGAGTGTCACGCGTTGACGTATACGTTTCGCCAAGTCGCAAGCGGGCATTGAACCCGTCCCCGTGTGCTGATTTGGCTGATGTGTTGAGGCATGATACCAACGCATGGGGGGAGTGGGGGAGGTGGTGCCGTGGGCTTCCGTCTGCGGCAAATAGGTGTGGTGAAGGTGAGTGGTCAGAGTGAGTGGGTGGTTTTAATAGCTCATCGGTGGTGGGTTTGGGGGCAGAATCAGTGAAACGGATGGAACGGGCGTGTGTGAATGGCTTGGGGTAGGACAGGCATTCCTGCCTGTCGCTCGGCGGAGCCGAGATGATGGGGGAGTGTTTCGGCTGCGCCGAATGACAGACAGGAATGTCTGTCCCACCGGGGCAAGCGAGAATGTCTGTGCTGCCGGGGGCAGACGGAAATGCTTGTCCTACGGTCGGGGCAGTGGCCCCAAGTACCAGAACGGGTATTGCTCGGGTGTTTCGACCAATCCTGCCCGCCAGGGGTTTTCGTGCATGTAGTTGGCTTTTTCGATTGCTTCGTCGGTGTCACGCATGATGCGGTCGTAGGACTCATCCTGCCAGAGCGGCCTGACCTGCCCCCCTCAACTCGTTCCGGTTCCAGATTCCGTAATCTGGTGTATT
>CAZTLX010000298.1:0-3425 GCA_964614575.1 uncultured Phycisphaeraceae bacterium
AGAACTCGACCTTGCAATCGATGCCCCGCTCCTTGAAAAACCGGCGGGTCGTGTGCAGCAACTCCGTCGCGACGATGCCCCCCGCCAGGTCTTCGGGCCGGGTGACGCCCGACTCTTCCGGCACCGCGAGCACCCACCTGACCGGTCGGCTCGACGCCCGCGAATAACTCAGCTCGCAGACCTCATGCACCTCCGAGTTGTTCTCCACCACCCAGTCGTGCCCGGTGATGCCCAGGTCGATCACGCCGTCCTCCACGTAGCGTGCCATCTCCTGGGCACGGAACATCACGCAACTGATCTGCGGGTCGTCGATCTCGGGGATGTAGGAACGGGACGGGACGCTCACGCGATAGCCCGCGCGGTCGAACAGGTCGATCGTGGGTGCTTCGAGGGAGCCTTTGGGCAGGCCGATGCGGAGCTGGTCGGGGGTGGGGGCTGGGGTCATGGCGGGGGTTAGTTGGGCTTACTTGTTTCGCTCATCCCGCCGAAGCTCCGCCCCCGGAAGGGCTGCGCATCGGCGGGCTTGGGGGAGTCGGTTCGCCTACTTTTTCTTGGCGATCTTCTTTTTGGATCGGGAGGTCTTTTTGGTGGTTCGGGCGCGGGTCGGTTTGGCGGGCGACGGCGGCGGCGGGGTGTGGGCGCCGGGGGTCGCGGGCGGGGTGATGCGCGACGCATCGGACCACGCCTGCAGCGCGAGGTGAGCCTTGAGCGCCTCCGCGGCCTTGATCTGCCGCAGCAGCGCCGCTTCGACGTCGGCGGGGGACATGCCCTCGTCGAGGCAGCCCTCGCGCTCCAGCAGCAGCACGAGCTTTTCATCCACCGGCATCGCGTAGCCGTTGAACGACACGAGCATGACCTGCGCGGCAACGTAGGGCGTCATGCCCGGCAGGGAGTCGAGATAAACGCGTTGGTCTTTCTTGGCCTTGGCGGAGAGATTGACGCTGGACAGCGCGTGCTCGCGGAGGAAGACCTCGTGCAGGGATTCCTTGAGCCGGGCGATGCGCGGCCGGGCCTCGGGGTAGTCCTCACCGATGATCGCGACGATCTGTTCGGTGCCGCTGACCCGCAGCTCGTTGATATCGACGAACTCGGCCATCAGCTTGGCGTAAGCGTCTTCCGCCTTGCGTGTCGAGGCGTTCCACGACAGGAACGAGAGCACCAACTGCACGATCGGATCGGTCGCGGGCGGCTCCTCCGGCTTGAAGCGGCTGATCAGTTTCTTCACCAGCGAGGTGATGGTTTTGGCTTGCTTGGCGTCTTGTTTGACCACGTTTGGCGTCCTTGGCGCGTCCCGATCAGGCGGGGGGCGGCGTGGGGGTCGATTCCGGGGAAGGTTCTTGTTCGTCGGCGTCCGTCGGCCCGCTGCGCTCGATGCCGGTACGGATCGCCGATTCCACGGCGGCCTGGTTCTTGATCGAGCGGTCCAGCTCAAACCGCAGGTGCGGCACGGTCCGCAACGCGACCAGCTTATTCACTTTACCCTGAATGTGGATCGTGGCGTGGCGCAGACCGGCCAGCGTCCGCTTCTCGTATTGCTCGGGCATGACCGTCACATACACATCCGCCCGCTTGAAGTCCGGCAGCACCTTCACCCGCGTCACCCCGACCAGGCCCATGATCCGCGGGTCGGAGACCTGACGCTGCAGCACCTGCGCGACGGCGCGGTGCAGCAGCGATTCGGCTTGTTCGATCCGGTGTGACATCGTTGTTTGCGGGCGATTTTATGCGAAGCCGGTGGTTAGGTGCCGCTGATCAGTTCCACGCGGTGGTCGCCGAGCACGAAGCCGCGGCCGATGCGGAGTTTGTTCACGATGTTGTCCAGCACGCCGCGGCAGTAGGTGGCGTCGGACGAGGCGAGGGTGATGCCCAGCACCGCGAGTTGGCGGTTGTCCTGAGCCGCAACCTCGGCGACCGACACCTGGTGCTCGCGGTGCAGCCGATCTTTCACGCTGTTGACGACCCTCCGCTTGTCCTTGAGCGACTCGGCCCCCTCGATGATCAACTCAATCTGTAACACGCCGATGATCATGGGGCGGGTCTGGGGAACAGGGGGTGGGGGTCCGTTCGCGCCACCGACCCCTTCGGTCTTCTGCCTTCTGATTTAGTCGAGCTTGCGCTTGACCTCGGTGATCTTGTAAAAGACCAGTTCGTCGTCGGGCTTGAGGTCTTCAAAGTTCGCGACGCGGACACCGCATTCGGTGCCGGCCCGGACCTCGCGGACTTCTTCCTTCACGCGGCGCAGCGACTCGACGTTGCGGTTGTCGGTGACGACGACCCCGCCTCGGATGACGCGGACCTTGGCGTCCTTGCGCGCCGAGCCGTCGCTCACCACGCAGCCGGCCACCGATCCGAGCCCGCTGATCTTGAAGACCTGCTTGACCTCGGCCCGGCCGAGTTCTTCCTCGCGGGTCTCGGGGGCGAGCATGCCCTCGAGGCCGGCCTTGATCTCGTCGGTCAGGTCGTAGATCACGCGGTAGAGGCGGACCTCCACGTCCCGCTCATCCGCGATCTCACGCACCGCCGGCGTGCAGCCGACGTGGAAGCCGACCACGATCGCCTCGGAGGCGTCGGCCAGCAGCACGTCCGACTCGGTGATGCCGCCCACCGCCGCGTGCAGCACCTTCACCGCCACCTCGTCGTTGCCCATCTCCGAGAGCGACTTGGTCAGGGTCTCGACCGAGCCCTGCACGTCGGCCTTGAGCACCACGCGCAGGTCCTTGATCGTGCCCGCCTTCACCGCGTCGGCGAAGTTGTCCAGCGTGACCTTCGACTTGTTCGCGAGCATCTGCTCACGCTCGGTCTCGCGGTACTGCAGCGCCACATCCTCGGCCTTGCGCAGCGAGTCGGTCACGAAGAACTTGTCGCCGGCGTCCGGCACCTCGTCGATGCCCGACAGTTCCAGCGGCGTGGCGGGTCCGGCGTCCTTGATGTCGCGGCCGCGATCGTCCTTCATCTCCCGCACCCGGCCGAATGCCCGGCCGGAGACGATGAAATCGCCGATCTTGATCTGACCGTCCTGCACCAGCACCCGCGCGACCGGGCCTCGGCCGGGCTTCATCTCGGCTTCGATGACCGTCCCCCGCGCCTTGCCGCCGAAATCCGCGGTCAGCTCCAGCAGTTCCGCCTGAAGGTCGAGCATCTCCAGCAGCTCGGTCACACCCAGGCCGGTCTCGGCCGAGGTCTTGACCACTTCGGTTTCGCCGCCCCACTCGCTGGGGTTGAGCCCGTGCTCGGCGAGCTGGCCGTAGATCTTGCGGACGTTGTCTTCGGTCGCCTGGGGCAGGTCGGATTTATTGAGGGCGACGATGATGGGCACGCCCGCCGCCTTGGCGTGGTTGATCGACTCGATGGTCTGAGGCATGACGCCGTCGTCGGCCGCGACGACCAGGCCGATCAGGTCGGTCATCTTCGCCCCGCGGGCGCGC
>CAZTLX010000299.1:0-3375 GCA_964614575.1 uncultured Phycisphaeraceae bacterium
GAAGAGCACCATCTTCCACCACTTCCCCGCGCCCGTCACTTGGGGGGAAGCTCAACGGGGGCCACGGGGGCCGCACGGGAGGCAGGCAGCGCCAGGGCACCGCCCGGCGGTGCGGACGTCTGGCCGGGCGAGAATTCGAACTTCATGACCTGCGGGGGCAGCCGACGGCGAGGGTTCCGTATCTTCTGGACAATCGCCTCGCCCGCTGCCTGACCGACGCCGTCCCAACCATGGCGAACGGATGTGGCGTGAAGTCCCACGTGCAGCAGCGTTGGATCCTCGAAGGCGACCAACGACAGATCCGCAGGCACGCGAAGGCCCAGTTGCGCCGCGGCGTAGGCGCACTGGCAGGCGATTGCGCCGCTGTAACAGACCACCGCTGATGGCCGATCGTCGCTCTTGAGATGATCGAGCAGGTCAGCGAGGGAGGCGTCCCGGGGAACGTTTCGCTCGCGGTGAAGATCGATGGGCTTAAGGCCCGCATCGCCCAGCGCCTCGGCATAGCCGAGATAGCGGTCGATGATGCTGTAATGCTCCGCCTCGTCGTACTCGAGCGAGGCAGGCCGATATCGCCCGTAGTCGGCGTAGGCGATTCGTTGATGGCCCAGCTCGATGAGGTGGCGGGTGGCGGTGCGGGCCGCTTCGTAGTCGTCGAGGTAGACGCAGTCGTACGGGTGTCGGGAGTTGATCCAGATTGCCGGTGCCTGCTGCTTCTCGGCCAGTTCGACCAGCCGGTCGGGGATATTGGCGAAGTAGTTGATCAACAGACCATCGGCGGTGAACTCGCGGAGGATCTTGGGGATCGACTCCTCGTGAGTGAGGTCCTCGTCGGAGAGGTAGGCGACCGTGATGTGGATATCGTGGCGGGCAAGCGCCTTGGTGATGCCGCCAAGCAAGGCCCCGCCGAAGAAGCTGGACTTGGTCGGGTCGACAGACTCGATGACGGCGACGCAGCCAAAGCGGCCGGTCCGGATGGCCCGGGCGGATGAATTGAGCCGGTATCCCTGCCGTTCAGCTTCAAGCAGGACGCGTTGCCGCGTCGAGTCGGCGATCAACTCAGACCCGCGCAGGGCGTAGGAGACGGTGACCTGGCTGATCCCCAGCTTGGCCGCAAGCTGCTTCTGTGTGACTGCCATAAGTTCCCTAGCCCGGTTTGCACTGATTCGTATAAATCTACCTCCCTGTCAGCCCCAAGTCAAGTGGGTTCTCAGGCGTTATTTCCACTTGACAAGGTGCCGTGGCCGAGTTATTATGATACGTAAAGAATGCGGAGTCTGCCGCAGACAACCGGTCCAGTGGTATCTCAGTCTCGTATTGCTTCGGCCCCGAACCCTTGACGAGCGTCCATCATGCGAATCTTTCGACGCGGCCACCATCACGCACCCCATGACCGCGGCTTCACCCTCATCGAGCTTCTGGTGGTGATCTCGATCATCGCGCTGCTGGTGGCGATCCTTCTGCCTGCCCTCAGCCAGGCCCGGGAAGCGGCCCGCGTGATGCAGTGCAAGAGCAACCAGCGACAACTGGGAATCGCCCTGGCGACCTACACCACCGATACCAAGGGCCGTCTGCCGCCATCGCACAACACCGCATGGCTGAGCCAGCAGTGGAACGTATTCCAGAACAACGGCACCTGGGTCGGTCAAATGATTGCTGCCGATGTTCTCCAGCCGGCCGCAGCCGATCCCAGCAATGCTTACAGCGACGTATGGGAGCAATTCGTTCTCCCGCTGCTCAAGTGCCCCAGCCGCGAAGTGAAGTACTGGGGTGAGATATGGCACTACACGGTGCCTCGGTTCATCTTCGGCGAAACGCCGCGCAACAATGGTTGGCGGATGACGCGGATGGAGGAGATCACGGCCACCAGTCGCGTCGCCACATTCGCCGAGGTCAGAGGCGGTGCCTATGCGCCGTTCTGGGAATCCCCGTGGCAGGGCTATTCGCCCAATACCCGTTGGGTGCTGGGCCACGAGAAGACGACCAACGTGGGCCACGCCGACGGACACGTCGTCAGCTATCGGTACAACGGAGAGCCGGAGCCGTACGGAGGGGGTAACACGGGCGGCCCACGCGATCCGAGCAATTGGGAAACCGCGGTTCAGGACCGACTGATCTTCCGCCGCGATCAGATGGGACTCGCGCCGACATGGTAGATGCGTCAGTATCCACAATGCGGTCATGCACCGCGGATTGTCCTTGGTTTATTTTTCACCGTTTATGTTCCACTTTCACCCTTTTGGAGGTTTTTCAGATGAACAAGACCCGAATCGCTACCGCTCTCGCCCTGACCCTCGGACTCACCGCCGCCCATGCCGCCAATGCGGCGCTCGTCATTCACTACGAGTACAACGGCACCCCGGGCACGCCGGCGGATCCTGATCCCACCCTCGATACATCGGGCAATGCGCCCAACACGCCCGGCTACCTGACCTCGGGCGTCACCTACGAGGCCGGCGACAGCCGCGGCGGCACCGGGACCCACATGAGTTTCAGTCCGGTCGGTGGAGCGTCCGCTCCGAGTAGCGGCTGGATCAACGTCGGTTCGACGGCCGGCGATACTTCAGCGCTCAACAGCGCGGCCGGCGCCACGCTGTTTACCGACTTCCGTTTTGACAGCCATGGCGTGAACAACAACAACCGCCTCATCTATTTCTCGCGGGACGGAAATGAGGGCCAAGCCCGGGCGGAACTGGTTATCAACGAGACATCCAGTGGCAGTGGCATTTACAACTTCACGGCGGGTGGCAGGGCAGATGCCACTTCTGGTGGCGGCACCCGCGACTTTGTGACCAGCAGCAATCAGGCCATTTCGCTCAACCAGTGGTATTCGATCGCGGCCGTCTTCGACTATGAGGACAAATTCATCTCAATATACCTCGACGGAGAACTGATTGGTTCTAAAGAGAATATCACTGTTTGGGCGTCCGACTTGACCGACAGCAGCAACGGCGACGTCGCCCGCATTGGAAGGAATCACAACACTGCCGGTCATGTCACCTACACCGGCGACCTCGACAACACACGGATCTACAACCACGCCCTCACCGCCTCGGAGGTCGCCGCGATCTCCATCCCCGAGCCGGGATCCCTGGCGTTGCTTGCTCTTGGCGGTTTGGCGATCCTCGGTCGCCACCGAAGCCAGCGGGCCTGACCGTCGGCAAGAGCGATTGGCGTGATCGACGGGGGGAGGTGCCTGCGGCATCTCTCCCCTCCCCCCGAAGGGGCAGCAGAAGCTGTAGCCGCGCTTCTGCCCCCACCCCTGCCCGCCGTTCTTCTATGCGCAACCCGCAGAGAGTGCCGCATGCTCCAACGCCTACCTCCCGCGCTTCAAACCGTCACTCGGCACGCCCTTGCGGTCGGCTCCTGCCTCCTGCC
>CAZTLX010000300.1:0-3369 GCA_964614575.1 uncultured Phycisphaeraceae bacterium
CCCCTCCACCCCACCCCGTCTCTCGTTCGCCCGCCGTGTGGGCCCGGCGCGGCTGGGGGTGTTGATCGTTCTGCTGATCGCGATCGGGGTGATGGCGTGGCTGAACCTCGACGCGTGGCGCGGCGGTGCCGACAGGCCGACGGCCCCCGCGGGGTTCGACCCGATGCTCTTCGACCCGGCCCGTGCGCCGGCGGCGGATGACACCCTCGACGCCTTGCTGCAAACCAGCGGCCGGCCGCTGCACGAAGAACCGGCCGGGCTCGCGCCGTTTCCCGGGGCCGAGCGGGCCGACCGTTTTTTGCGGGAGGCGGGCGGTTTGGCCGAGGCGGTCTCGGTGCATCGGCTGCCGGCGGAGGCAACGCTGGAGCAGGCCGATGCGCACTATCGTGAGGCGGCCCAGGCCGCGGGTTTCGAGCTGCTCAAGCTCGACCGCCAGACGACGCGGACGCGGGAACGCCTCAGCGTCCTCTGGCAGGATGAGGCCGGCCGCGTGCTGACCATCCGCCTGGCGCCGCATTCGGTGGGCGGCCCGGTTCACGCCACCGTCTGGTTGCGGTACGCTATCACCCCCGATTCCCCCACGCCCTGATGCGGAGCGCATCCCCATGAGTCAGAACCCCACGCCCGGACTGCCGGGCGCTCCGGCCCCCCAGCAAGGCTCCACCCGCCTGGTCGTCATCGCGCTGATCGTCGCGCTGGCGGCGGTCATCCTCATGAACATCTACGTCGAGGTCGCCCGCACCAAGGCGGCCGGCGGCAGCTTCGTCATCTACCGCGTCAACCGCTCGATGACCCCCGGCGACACCGTCCAGCCGCGCGACCTGGAAGCGGTCGAGATCCCCGAGCGGTTTGAAGACACCTTCGACCGCGCGGTCCGCCGCAACCCCCAGACCGGCGACGCCACCTCCGTCGGCGAGACGCTGCTGCGGCCGATCGGTGAAAAAGACATCCTCACCTACGACCACTTCATCGACGACCCGCAGGACAAGCTCATCAGCAAGATCGAGCGGGGCAACCGGCTGATCGCGCTGCCCGTCGAGGCGGACAACCTGCCGTCGGTGCGGCCGGGGGTCAAGGTCGATATCGAGGCCCCGTTTGCCGGCGGGGGCCGGGCACCGGACGTGCTGACCATCATGGAGAACGTGCAGGTGCTCGCGGTCGGCCAACGCACGATCATCGAGGAGCAGCGCCAAGACACCGGCAGCCGACGTACCGGCAACTACAAGACGATCTCCATCCAGGTCACCCCCGATCAGGCGACGCAGCTCTCACGCATCCAGAAGATCACCACCGGCCCGTTCGAGCTGCACATCCGCGCCGCCGACGACGAATCGCGCCCGAAGATCCCCGGCGGCGGGATCAACCCCATCGTCCTGCGCAAGATCGGGGATGACCCCGTGGACTTCGGGGGATGAAAGGGATTTGCGGATTTCGATCTTCGACTGTCGATTGAGGCACGACGCAAACTTCGGTTGCCCCGATTGAAATCGAAAATCAACCATCGAACATCGAAAATACCATGGAACTCTGGCTCCACGATCACAGCACGAACACGCGTTCGGTCCTCTCCGCCGAGGGGGCGGTGCTGGTCATCGGCCGCGACGACGACTGCCAGATCGTGCTCAAGAGCCCGTTCGTGGCGCGCAAGCACGCCCGCATCAACCGCAAGGGCAACCAGTTCGTGCTCGAAGCGATCTCCCGCTCGGGCACGCGCGTGGCCAACCGCGAGGTGCAGCCCGGCGAGTCAGTGAAGATCGACTTCGGCGACGAGATCCAGATCGGCCAGTACTCGCTGGCGATGATCGGGACGGAGCGTGACGGCCGGGGCGTCGATTCGGCGGATCAGTTGCAGACCCGGCTGATGGAGTTCGAGCAGCGCACCCACGCCGAGCTGCTCGAACGGATGAACCTGCGCGCCACCGGCCACCTCAACAAGCAGGACGACCGCTTCGTCGAGCAGATCCTCGTGCAGCTCGAAGACATCCTGGTCCGCCGCGTCGGCGAGCTGGACCAGGCGGTGATCGGGCACAGCGTGAAGGTCCACCTCGAGCGTCTGGTGATGGCCGAGGTCGTGCGGCAGTGCGAGGGCCGCGTGCAGACCGAGTACCGCGAGGCCGACCAACGCCTGCTCGACGAAACCAAGGAGCGGCAGATCACGACTCTGGTGCAGTCGATCGTGGACCTCATGCCTCTGCTGTTTGACCCGCTGAGCGTCGCCGACGACCTGCTCGTGGCCGAGGAAGCCTTCCCCGACCTGTTCGCGCAGGAGCTGGCGCACATCACGCCCGAGCTCCGCTCCTACATCGTCCGCCGCACCGTCTCCAAAGACATCCAGGACATCATGTTCGGCCTCGGGCCGCTGCAGGACCTGCTGACCATGCCCACGGTCAGCGAGATCATGGTCGTCGGCCGCAGCCACATCTACATCGAAAAACAGGGCGTGATCCAGGAGACCTCGCGCGAGTTTTTCTCCGACGACGTGCTGCTCTCGATCATCGAACGCATCCTCACGCCCGTCGGCCGACGCGTCGATACCAGCACCCCGCTGGTCGATGCCCGCCTGCCCGACGGCTCACGCGTCAACGTCGTCATCAGCCCCCTGTCGATGGTCGGCCCCTGCCTCACCATCCGCAAGTTCGGCTGGATGCCCTTCGCCATGGACGACCTGATCGATCGCGGCACGATCTCCGAGCAGTGCGCCGCCTTCCTCCAGGGATGCATCGTCGGACGGCAGAACATCATCATCTCCGGCGGCACCGGCTCGGGGAAGACCACCCTGCTCAACGTCCTCTCCGCCTACTGCCGGCCCAACGAGCGCATCGTCACCATCGAAGAGTCCGCCGAGCTGAAGCTGCCCCAGCCCCACGTCGTCGCCCTCGAAGGCCGACCCGCCAACATCGAGGGCAAGGGCGCCTACACCATCCGCGAGCTGGTCCGCAACGCCCTGCGCATGCGCCCCGACCGCATCATCGTAGGCGAGGTGCGCGGCCCCGAGGCGCTGGACATGCTCCAGGCCATGAACACCGGGCACGACGGCTCGCTCTCCACCCTCCACGCCAACCTCCCCGAGGACGCGATGAAACGCCTCGAAACCCTGATGCTCATGGCCGTCGATATGCCCATCCGCGCCATCCGCGAGCAGATCATCACCGCCGTCGATCTGGTCGTCCAGGTCCAGCGCTTCAGCTCCGGCAAACGCCGCGTCACCCACATCAGCGAGGTCATCGCGATCGACCCCGAGTCCCACCAGATCCGCCTCGAAGACATCTTCGTCCTCCGCGACGAAGACCAGCCCCGCCTCCGCCACACCGGCTACCTCCCGACCTTCACGCAGCAGGCGATCGAGAAGAAGTATTTCGAGATCAGCGC
>CAZTLX010000301.1:0-3170 GCA_964614575.1 uncultured Phycisphaeraceae bacterium
GACACGAGCGATCCCTCCAAGCGTTGGTCCATCTGTAACGTCGGTTATTCGTCGCAACCGCTTAACCGCGGGTAAGCGGGTGTGGCAGCCACGTCAATTTGAAAGCCGCACGCCGACGCATCGGTTTAACACTGCTTTCAAACCTCGTGAAGCCGCAAGCGGCGGCGCGCGGCGGGCCGCGCTCACTACAATGCCTGCTCCGGCGGGGTGGTGAGTCTTTGTCATGCCGTTGTACACCGATGACCCGGATGCGATGCGCGCGTTGCTGTCGCCGGCCAGCCCGGCGTGGTCGCGCGCCGGCTTCGGCACGGGGGCGCCCGAGCCGATGATGCCGCTGTGGCGGGCGTTGAGTGCCGGGGCGGCGGGGTGGTCCTGCGAAGTTCCCGGCGATTGGCCGGGCGAGCATGCGCGGCCGTGGATGCTTATCCATCGCGCCCCCGGCTCGCAGTTCGATGCGCTGGTGGCGTCGGCCGAGGCGGGCGCGGCGCTGCCCGACGGGCTGGTGTGCGTGGCGCTGTGCGGCCAAGGCTTCCGCGGGCAGGGCGGCCGGGCGTGGGAGGCCTTGCCGGGCAACCTGCACCTGACGCTGCATTACCGCGTCGAGGCTTCGGCCAAGGCGCTGGGCGCGGGGCTGGTCATGCTCCCGGCGGTGGCGGCGGCGCGGGCGGTGGCAGCGCTGTCGGAGGGCCGATTCAGGCCGCGGATCAAGTGGGTCAACGACCTGATGCTGGAGCGGCGGAAGATCGCGGGCGTGCTCACCCACACGCAGGTGATGGGCGATCGTGTGCTGGGCGTGGTGTTCGGCATCGGGCTCAACGTCGCGGCGACGCCCCGGCTGGCCGTGTCGCCCGGCGCGGGCGCGGGCGTGGGCGCATGTGAAGCCGCGGCGCTGGCGGACTTTGATCCCGCGCTGGCCGAGCGCCTGGGGGCGGTGCTGCGGCAGGTGGTGGCGTGCGCGGACCAGGAGATGTCGCGGCTATTGGATGAAGGCCCGGCGACTCTCTATGCTCTGTACCGCGCGTCGGCCGATTTTCTTGGCCAGACGGTGCGGCTCTGGCCGACGCGTGTCGAGGCGCTCGGCGAAACCCGGCCGATCGCCGTCGGGGTGGTGCGTGACCTGCTGCCCGATCTGTCGTTGCGGATCGCGGGTCACGCCGAGCCGATCCGCCACGGGCGCATGGAATTGTTGGGGCCCGCCGACGCCGCTCGGCACCCCGCTGCGGACGCTGACGCGGAGTGTTGACATGCCTCAGCAACAAGAACTCTGGTGGGTCTGCCTGATCGCGTTTGTCGCGGTCCTGACGCTGCTGTCGCTGCTGGGGCTGGCGATGCGGCTGCTCACGACCCTGTTCCCGCCGCCCACCTCGCGCACCGACGCGGCCGTCGTCGGCGCGTTGCACACCGCGGTCGGCGCGATGATGCCGGGTGCCCGGATCAGCCGAATCGAAGAAACGACCAAGGAGCGGACCAAGTGATTTACGCCAAGACCGACAAGACCATCAAGGTCATGCTCACCACCTTCCGCGACGGACTGCAGAGCGTGTTCGGCGGGAAGGTCCGCGTCAAGGACGTGCTGCCCGCGATGGAGGCGGCGTCGGACGCGGGGGTCCGTCACTTCGAGTTCGGCGGCGGGGCGCGCTACCAGGCACCGTTCTTCTACGCCGGCGAAGACCCCTTCGAGTGCATGGACCAGATGCGCGACGCCGTCGGCCCCGACGCCGACCTGCAGATCCTCACCCGCTCGGTCTCCGGCGTCACGCTGACCACACAGAACCTCAAGGCCTTGCAGTTGCAGGGCAAGCTGATGCGCAAGCACGGCACGACGTGGGACCGCAACTTCGACTTCCTCAACGACACCGACAACCTCATCAAGACCGCCGGCCCGATCACCGACGCGGGCATGCACCACCAGCTCTGCGTCGCGCTGATGGGCCTGCCGTTCAAGTCGGACCAGGTCCACACGCCGGCGTTTTATGTCGACGTGGTCAGGCGGGTGCTCGACGCGGGCATCCGTGTCGATTCGGTGTGCATGAAGGATGCCTCCGGCACGACCGACCCGCACACCTGCTACCAGACGGCCAAGCTGCTCAAGGAGATGCTCCCGCCGCAGATCCCGCTCTGGCAGCACACGCACGACACCGCGTCGATGGCGGTGGCCTGTTACATGGCCGGGATCGCCGGGGGCGTCGATGGCATCGACCTGTCGGTGCGGCCGCTGGCGTCGGGGACCGTGCAGCCCGACGCCCGCTCGATGTGGCACGCGCTTAAGAGCACCGGCTACGCGCTGGACATCGACACGACGAAGCTGCCGGAGATCGAGGCGCTGCTCGACAAAGGCCTGGCCGATTACAGCTTTAACCCGGTGACCATCGCCGCCGACGCGCGGGTGGTCAACTTCCCGATGCCCGGCGGGGCGATCGGGCCCAACGTCCACATGATGGCCAGCGCCGGCATCCTCGACCGCTACGGCGAGGTGCTCGAAGAGTTCCCCGTCGTCGTCGAGGCCGGCGGCGCGTGGACCAGCGTCACCCCCGGCAGCCAGCAGTATTGGCTCCAGGCGTTCAACAATGTGCTGCACGGCCGATGGGAGAAGATCGACCCGGGTTACGGGCGTTCGGTGCTGGGATATTTCGGCAAGCCGCCCATGCCGCCCGACGCCGAGGTGGTGAAGATCGCCGCGCAGCAGTTGGGCCTCGAGCCGTTCACCGGCGACCCGCTGGACGCCGCGCCCGACAGCCTGGGCCCGGCGGAGGCGGCGCTCAAAGAGCGCGGCCTGCCGGTGACCGAGGAGAACATCTTCCTGGTGGCCTCGGCGATCGTGCCGGGCAAGGACATGGCGCTCAACGAGGGCATCCGCCTGCTCTCGGGCAAGGCGCGGATCAACCTGCCGCTCAAGGCCGAGGCGAAACCCGACAAGCCGGTCACCGCCGCCGCGCCGGTCGCCGCCCCCGCCGCGCCCGCCGGGCCGTTGACCACCACCTGCACCGTGGTGGAAGGCTCGACCACGCGGACCTTCCGCATCACGCTCGACCTGCCGCAAGGCACCGCGGTCGCGCCCCCGACCAACAACCCCAGCGCCAACGCAGCGCCCACCTCCGGGGGCGCTGCGCCAACTTCCGGGGGCGCTGCGCCAACTTCCGGGGGCGCTGCGCCAACTTCCGGGGGCGCTG
>CAZTLX010000302.1:0-3219 GCA_964614575.1 uncultured Phycisphaeraceae bacterium
TGCTAAACGGGAAGTTGCGATATTTGACGCCGACGGGTAGTTTATTGTGTTCGTCGCCGGCCGCGCGGCCGGCGCGACGACGGCCCTTTTCCCGACGACATCCCCCCGAGACGCACGACGATGACCATGACCGAGGTCCGCGATACCGCCACCGCTCGTAAGTTCTTTAATGAAGGCTTTGCCGCCGAGCAGCAGGGCGATCGGCTCAAGGCGATCGAGAAGTACGAGGCCTCCTACACCGCCGACCCCGAGGACGGCGAGCTGTGCTTTCGGCTGGCCTACAACCTCGACCTGATGGGCGAGGAAGACGAGGCCATCCACCTCTACGAAGAGTGTGTCCGGCAGGAGAAGCCCAAGCTCAACGCGCTGATCAACCTCGCCATCCTCTACGAAGACCGCGGCAAGTACGCCCACGCCGAACGCTGCATCCGTCAGGTGCTCGCGACCAACCCCAACCACCCGCGGGCCCGGCTGTTCATCAAAGACATCCTCGCGTCCAAGGGCATGATCATCGACGACGAGGCGGAGAAGAAGGCCGAGAAACACCACGCGCTGCTCGACACGCCGGTCACCGATTTCGAGCTTTCGGTCCGCACCCGCAACGCGCTGCGCAAGATGAGCATCCGCACGCTCGGCGACCTGCTCAAGGTCACCGAAGCGGAGCTGCGCAGCTTCAAGAACTTCGGCGATGCGAGCCTCGAAGAGATCAAGACCATGCTCGCCCAGAAGGGCCTGCGTCTGGGACAGGCCGTCGAAGCCCACCAGCAGCAGGTCAAGCAGGCGGTGCATGACCAACTGATGCAGGACTCCGGCGGCGAAAGCAACGAGATGCTGACCCAATCGGTCAACGAGATGGACCTCTCGGTCCGGGCCCGCAAGGCCTTGGCGCTGCTCAATGTCTCCTCCATCGGCGACCTGGTCCTCAAGACCGAAGCCGAGCTGATGGGCGTCAAGAACTTCGGCATGACCTCGCTGCTGGAGATCAAGGAAAGCCTACACAGCATGGGCCTGTCCCTCCGCGAACTCGATGCCTGACCCCCGCCCGCGGCGAGGTCCGATTGCGGCCCCGCAGCGCCACGGATCACGAGGGCATTTCGCGGATTCGCACGGCTCGATCGTGTCACTGAATAACCCGCCCGTTATTGCGCCGTAGCAAGCACCGCTGGGTGCGGCGGGTCACGCATGGCGGGGGCTTCGGCACACGACATCATGCCCGACGCTCGCCCGCCCGGCGGCGCGATGATGGTGATCCGCCACGCGGATTCTCGGCCAGCAGCAGGTTATGCATCGGGGCGCGGGCGGTAGGCGGGGTCTCGCTCAGGACCGCCGGGCCTTGTGGCGTTGCTCGATCTCCACGAGCTGCGCGGCCGGCCGCGGGAAGCGGGGCAGAGCGTTGGGGTCTGATTCTGCCTCGCCTTATTCTGACAGCCACTGGCTGATCGTTTGGGTGGCCGTCTTGATGCCTTGTGCGTCATCGGCGAAGAGGGTCAGCACGCAATAGCCGTTGCGGAAGGGCGACGCGGTCCAGGCGACCTTGCCGTTGTGGGGAGAAGGCAGCAGCCCGCCGCGCATCTGATCGAAGATCAGGATGTTGTCGCGGGGTGTGCCGATGAGGACCAGGTCTTCGGGGATCGTGGACCAGCGGGGAAACTGCTGGCCGCTGTGATAAATCTGCACATGCTCGACGACTTCAAAGGGTGCCAGTCGCCGGACGCTGACGCTGCGCCCCGCGTCTTCGAGGACCCGCTTAAGCTCATCCACCTGTTTCATCGTCTCGTCATCGCTTTGCTGGCGGGCGGTCAGCGCCAGGGTCAAAGGCGTCTGGCCCCGGGTGACGAAGGCACGCACGCGCTGCGCCGTCGGGTCGGCCTGCGCTACGCGCGGGGTCGGTTCGGCGGTGACATCAAAGGGTGTGGTGGCCGACTCGCCGGTCAGCAGGTCGGTGGCGGTCAGCCGGTAGCTGCCCGGCTCGTTGCCGGTGACGGGCAGCCGGATGGCGTGGCCGGTCGATCCGAACAGGGTCGCGCTGTCATGCTCGTCGGCCAGGGCGATCTGCACCGGCGTGCCGCTGATGCCCGCTCCGGTCTCCACGCGAACAAAGTAAAAGCCATCGTCACCACGCTGGACCGCCAACGTCGGTCGGCCCGGCGCGCTGACCGGCATGGCGTAGATGCGGACCGCGGTTTGGGTCAGGTCCACGGTGTCGCGCTTCGCGTCAGGCACGAGTTGGCCGGCGGTCACGTCGTAGATCGGTCGATCCGTGTTCCACCGCAGCGTGCCGGTCTGCGGCTGGACCACCGCGGTCGCGCTTTCGCCGGGCGGGCTGGCCTGGTTGACCACGGTGACATAGAGCGTGCTGCCCGTCTGGTGCGGGATCGCCCAGACGGTCGGGTCCTGCGAGAACGCCACGGGGCGCGGCAGGCCATCCATCGCGGCACGGAGCTTGGCGATGTTGTCGAGGTTGCGTTCGATGAGGGCCGGCGTCTCGTCGAGCGAGGGGCGGTCGGTGTGGCCCGATCCCTGGCGGATGTAGGCGAGCACCGTCATGTCGGTCGCCGTGGCGTCCACGGGGCAGACCGATTCGTGGTCGGTGAGGACGCGGCCGCCGCCGTCCACAAAGGCCTGCAGTTGTTCGGTCAGACCGGGCTGGTCGTACCAGGCCCAGGTTTCGTCGAAGCGATTGAGCCCCACGAGGAGGATGGCCTGCATGGATTCGGGCAGGCCGCGCTGCACCTGATCGGGCGTGATGATGGTGGCGGGGAATCCGGCGGCATGGCAGAGGAACAACGCTTCGGTGGCCTTGCCTTCATGCGAGCCGATGCGGAGGAAATCCACATCGCCGCGGTTCGGGGGGATCCGACGGGAAATCGCCTGCTCGTGGATGTAGAGGATGCCGATGGTCGGCACCGGTTCGGTCCCGCCGTAGACCCCGCCCATGCGACGGGTCCAGTGGTTGACCTCGCGATCCTGCGCGACTTTCTGCGGGCGGGCGTACTGGCCTTCGGGGTGGCTGATCCAGTTGACGCCGACGGCCGCGACGCCTCGCGTCAGCGCGAGGGCGTAGGCGCGGCGGAGCGTTTCGGGGCCGAACTTGAGGTGGAAGTAATCGAGCAGCGCCCAGGCGGGTTTGTCGGGGTGATAGCTGCGCAGCCGATCGAGCAGGGCAACGTTGTGCAGCGGCTTGGCGCTGTAGGTTTCGTCCCAGTCGTAGCTCTGCAG
>CAZTLX010000303.1:0-3216 GCA_964614575.1 uncultured Phycisphaeraceae bacterium
CAGCGCATGAAGCTGCTCTACGAGCCCTTCGTCCGCAACGGCCCCCCCATCTACCTCATGGACATCCCCTCGGCCGAGATGGTCAAGTACGCCGCCAACGCCATGCTCGCCACCAAGATCTCCTTCATCAACGAGATCTCCCGCCTCTGCGAGGCCTACGGCGCCGATATCGACCACGTCCGCCGCGGCATGTGCGCCGACCAACGCATCGGGCACCAGTTCCTCTACCCCGGCTTAGGCTACGGCGGGTCGTGCTTCCCCAAAGATGTGCTCGCCTGCATCGCGATGGGTGATGACTCGAACAACCCCACCGAGCTGCTGCGCTCCGTCCATGCCGTGAACCAGAAACAACGCGAAGCGTTCCTGGCCAAGATCGATCAGCACTTCGGCGGCCCGGCGGGCCTCTCGGGCAAGAAGATCGCCTTCTGGGGCATCGCCTTCAAGCCCGGCACGGATGACATCCGCGAAGCCCCCGCCATCACGCTGATGCAGGCCATGCTCGAACGCGGCGCAAGCGTCACCGCCCACGACCCCGTCGCCCACGAGACCTGCCACGAGGTGCTTGGCGACCAGATCACCTACCACGAGATGTACGACGCGCTCGACGGCGCGGACGCGCTGGTCATCTGCACCGACTGGGACGAATTCAAGCAGCCGGATATCGAAGAACTGCAGCGGCGGCTCAAGTCGCGCGTGATCTTTGATGGCCGCAATTTGTACAAGCTCGACGCCATGGCCGAAGCGGGGTTCACTTACTACTCGGTCGGCCGCGCCACGGTCATCCCCGACACCGCCGCGGCGGTGTAAGACGTTTCGCGCTTGGCTTTCGAAGTATGCGCGGCTAGGGAACGCGGGGCATGGCGGGCCGGGTCCACCCCCGCGTTTGGGCGCTGCCTTGCCCTGACGGGAGCGGGCGCGGCGGACGAGGTCAGGCCTCGACCAGCATGCGTGAAGGCGTCTCGATCGCTTCCTTGATGCGACGCAGGCAGAGCACCGCTTCGCGGCCATCGACGATGCGGTGGTCGTAGGTCAGCGCGGCGTACATCATCGGCCGCACCTCGATCCGGTCGTCGTCGCCGACCACGACCGGCCGCTTCTGGATCGCGTGCATGCCCAGCACGCCGCTCTGCGGCGGGTTGACGATCGGCGTGGACAGCAGCGAGCCGAACACCCCGCCGTTGGTGATGGTGAACGTCCCGCCCTGCAACTCATCGGGCGAGAGGTCGAGGTTGCGGGCTCGCTCGCCGAAGTCATTGATGGTCTTCTCGATCTCGGCGAAGCTGAGCAGGTGGGCGTCGCGGATGACCGGCACGACCAGGCCGCGCTCGGTGGAGACGGCGATGCCCAAGTCGTAATAGTTGCGGTACACGATCGACTCGCCGTCGATCACCGCGTTAAGGCCGGGGTACTGCTTGAGCGCATCGATGGTGGCTTTGACGAAGAACGACATGAAGCCGAGCTTCACGCCGTGCTTCTGCTTGAACGCGTCGCCGTGCGCCTTGCGGAGGCCCATGACGGCGGTCATGTCGATCTCATTGAAGGTGGTCAGCAGCGCGGCGTGGTGCTGGGCCTCGACCAGGCGCTTGGCGATGTACCGGCGGAGCACGCTCATGCGCACGACTTGTTCCTCGCGGCCCTGGGCGGGCGCGCGCTTCGGTTCGGGCTGTTCGCCGGCGGACTCAGCGTCATCGGTGGCCCCCTCCGCCGCGTGGTCGGCGGCGCGCAGGGCGTCGTCCTTCATGATCCGACCGCCGGGGCCCGTGCCTTTGATGCGCCTGGGGTCCAGGCCGTGCTCCTCAACCAGACGCCGCGCCAGCGGCGAGAGGCGTGGCGGCTTGTCGGCGTCCTCCGCTTCATCCCCCGGCGACGAGGGGGCCTCCCGCGGCTTCCCTTTCTCATCCTGCGCCTGCTTCCTGCTTGGCCCGTCTTTCGATTCGCCGGCTTTCTTTGCTTTCGTTGCCTCCTGCTTATCCGCCCGCTCCTGGTTGTCGGCTCCGTCGGCGTCCGCGCTGTGGCCCGGGGCGTTGATATAGCCGATGACCTCGCCGACCTCCGCGGTCTCGCCTTCCTTCTTGAGCCGCTTGCCGAGCGTGCCGCTCTCGGGCGCGGGCAGCTCGAAGGTGGCTTTCTCGGTCTCGAGTTCGGCGACGGTTTCGTCTTTCACGACGGTGTCGCCCTCGTCCTTGTGCCACTTGGCGATCTCGGCTTGGGTGACGGATTCGCCGATGGATGGGATCTTCAGTTCAGTCGCCATGAAAGGTGGCCTCGTGGGGCAAGGGATCGGGAGACGGGGGTCAGGCGCCGCCGAAGGCACGGCTGATCAGGTCGTCCTGCTCTAGTTTATGCGCCGCAGCGGACCCGGTGGCGGGGCTGGCCGATTCGGGCAGCGAGACGACCTCCAGCGGCAGCCGATCAAACAGCGCCGAGCCGATCCGCGCCCGCAGGAACATCCACGCGCCCATGTTCCAAGGCTCCTCCTGCACCCAGTACACGGTCTTGCCGTCGGGCAGCTTGCCCAACGCCTCGCGCAGCTCGGCTTCGGGCAGCGGGTAGAACTGCTCGAGCCTCAGGATCGCCACGTCATCGCGTGACAACTGCTCGCGTTGCCGCGTCAGCTCATAGTACACCTTCCCGGAGCAAAGCAGCACGCGGTCGGCGGAGGCCACGTCGATCTGCTCATCGTTGATCACGTTGTGAAATCGCCCCGCGGCCAGCTCTTGAAGCGAAGAGGTCGCCCGCTTGTCGCGCAGCAGGCTCTTGGGCGTGAGCACGATCAGCGGCTTGCGCCACGGACGCAGCACCTGCCGCCGCAGCAAGTGGAAGTATTGCGCCGGCGTGGTGGGTTGCGCGACCTGGAGGTTGTCTTCGGCGGCGAGGTTGAGCCAGCGTTCGAGCCGGGCGCTGGAGTGCTCGGGGCCCAGGCCTTCGAAGCCGTGGGGCAGCAACAGCACCAGCCCGCTGAGTCGGCCCCACTTGTCTTCGGCGCTGGCGATGAACTGGTCGATGATGACCTGCGCGCCGTTGACGAAGTCGCCGAACTGCGCCTCCCACAGCACCAGCGCTTCGGGCCGATCGAGGCTGTAGCCGTACTCGAAGCCGAGCACGCCGTTCTCGGAGAGCGGGCTGTTGTGGACCTCGACCGACGCCTGGTCGTCGGTCAGGTGTTGGAGCGGGACGTAGGCGTGGCCGTCCCGGCGGTCGTGGAGCACGGCGTGG
>CAZTLX010000304.1:0-3192 GCA_964614575.1 uncultured Phycisphaeraceae bacterium
GTGTTGGTCCCGCCATCCGCCCTTACGCCTGGTCATCTGGATTCGCTTAGGCATTGTTCAACTCCTCGGTCGTTCGCCACTTGCGTGCCAGTGGGTGTTTGTCTTCCCGCGGGCGGCTGGGCCTGCTCCACGATCCGCCTCCGGCCGGGACGGGGTCGGGGCACCCGGCGGCTCGAAGGCTCGCCCCACCCTCATCTGGTAGCGTGAGGGTCGTAAGCCTCCTGTATCCAAGTGTTTGGACAACGCGGCGGGCGACGGCGTATAGCTTGCTGTTGGCGTTGGGCGTGCCGTCGGTCGCCATCCGGGTTATCTCTGCCGACATGCCCGATGGGTCGAACAGGCGGGCCACGGGACGGCCGACGATCGCAACTCCGCAAGGCTCATCACTGCCCTCGGGAGCCACCGCGACGGCAAAGATGCCGCCTTGCGTGGGCTTGTGGTGTCGATGCCACTGCGCGACGTAGCGATTGGCCCGCTTAATCGTCATGGGAATCGTTCGGAGCTTGGCAGCGCCGTCGGGCTTAGGCATTGAACATCTCCACTTCCCATCCGCCGCCGTCACGAGCGGGCCGTTTCTTGATCGCCTTGAACACGAAGTCGGGGTTCTTCGCGGCCGCCACCTTGATCTTGACCCTCGCCTCGGGAAGCCATCGCCCCTTGACCTCGTGGTATTCGTGGCGGTAATCCCCTGTCGGCAGCACCACGTGGAAGTCCGGCAGGTAGGTGGTCTGGGGCGCGAGGATGAAACGCATCGGCTCGAACTTCCAGCTCTTGATCACGCCGGCCCGACGTAGCGATTCCAGGTACTCGGCGTATGCGGCCTCGGTCCGGTTCATCCGACCACGCTCATGACGCACCAGCCGGGCCCGGCCTTCCCTGGGCTTGGACGCGCTCTGAGCCCGGTCCAGCGGGATCGCCGGCCCGTTTCCGTCAGGGACCTCGTAGCCGAGATCGCGGATGTCGGCGCTGGTCAAGGGCATTACTCACACACTCCGTATTTGCTCTCGCACGCCGGCCGCTCGTGCAGGATGTGCAGGCCGTACTGCTTTCCGCCCCACACGGTCTTGGACCACTCCACCACTTCGTCGATCCAGTTGATCGCCTTGCCGGGCACGCAGGGTGCGAAGAAGGTCCGACCGACCCGCTTCTCCCAGTCCCTTACTTTGTCGATCATCTCGGGGAACCGGTCCACCCACGCCCGGATGTCCTCTTTGCCGCTGTTGATGCAGGGAGCACAGCCGACCCGGTTGAACCCCAGTTTGTACAGGCCGTTGAACTCCTCGCCGTGGGCTTGCACGTAATCAAAGCACATCTGCTTGCTCCAGTCCGCGATCGGGCAGACCAGCTTGCAGTCGTAGAAGTCATCCCACTCCTCGAAACGCTGATTGCTGCGCTTCTCGCTTTCGTCCCGCCTGACCCCCGAATACCGCACGATCTCGTAGTCGGCCAGGTTGGCCTCGATCCAGCGACGCTGGGGCGTCAACTTGAGGTATTCCGTACAGAACTGGGCTCGCCGCCACGGCCAGCGGCCTTTGAGGATGGCCAGCGTGGCAAAGTCCATCACGTCGTCATCAGCCAGACCCAACTCCTGCCGCTTGGCCCGAGCCCGGCCGCCCATGTCGCCGACCACCGCCGACACCTCGACCACCGGGTGGACGTGCTCGGAGTACCAGCGGATGAACTCGGTGGTCATGGGGTGCTCGTTGCCGCCGGCATCAGAGTTGAGCAGCACCACCTCCTCGGCGGGATAGCGGTTGAGCACCCACCGAGCGCAGGCCTGGCTGTCAATGCCGCCCGAGAAGCCGACGACATGGCGGATACCCGAATCACACACCTGCATCACTCACACTCCCGCAGTAGCGAACAGAGGGCCGCGCCGTTGCGATTGGCCTCGAACACCGCCGACGCAAAGCCCGCGGGCAGACGGTCGATCACCTACAGGCCCTCCCGCAACAGCATCTCGGCCGCTGATTCGTCCCGAGCCAGACCCTCGCACACGATCCGACGCAGCGCCCGGTCGTAGTCCTCATCCTCCATCACGATCTCGCGGGCACGCCTGCGCGGATAGGTCTCGTCCGCCAGGTCCTGCTCCAAACCCACCAGCGCACGGTCGAGCCTGCCGGGCTCGTCGTACTGACCCGTAGCCAGCAACGCCCTGACGGCGCTGACCCGGCCTCGATGCAGGTGGGAGTGCGTGACCATGGTCTGATATTACTATTACGCGCCATAATGTCAAGCCTGATTCTGAAAATCATCACTTTATCTTGAATTAGCTATTGCTATTCTGGCGCGTATTGGTTAGAATATCGGTCATGACTACCGATCAGCCACCGCAAACCGCCGCCCCGCCCAGTCGCTTGGCCCACATCATCGCGGGCCAGCTTTTCCAGGCCGGCCTCCTCGACCTGAAATCAGGCCACCGCTACCGGGCCGCGCAGGTGATCCAGGCTGAATTGACGCGGGACGTAGAGTGCGCTGTGTGCTCGATGCCGTGCTGCCCGTGGTGCGCGTGGGACTACGGGCTCAAGCGGTATGAGTGCCCGTCGTGCGAGGAATCCACAAAAGACACACCGGATGTAGCAAAGTCACACGGAAAGTAGCGCCCTATGAAAATGCGCCCAACGATCAACCAGGTCAACGACCAGCCGGTGAGCCTCGATCGGTTCTTGGCCTGCGTCAAGCCGCCCCGGTGTCGGTCCCGCGTGCTGGGTGAACCCGCCTATCAGCGGTACTGCCGGGCCCTGAGCCGGGCCGCAGACGCTGCCGAGCGAGGGCAGGCGTACTACCAGCAGGAGGTCGGGGGATCGGTCCCGGCTGGGTTCGGCTTCCCCGCCGAGGTCAGCCGGTGGTGCGTGTACGTCCGGCCGCTCAGCCAGGTCGTGGTCCAGATCGTCGATCGGGTCCGGGTTGAGCCGGGCCAGCGGGTGCCGCCGGGCTACGATGGGGACTACTACGCGGCGTTTCGGGCCTCGTCGGCCGCCAGGATGGCACTCGACCGGGCACGTGGAGTCGGCGTATGAGCGATCCCCAAACCCCCGAGCAGATCCTCGAACGCATCGCGGCCGAACGCGAGGCGTGTATCTACGTCCAAATCCTGGGCGGGCAATGGGAGCCGGTGCGGCTGAGCAAGGCCGATACCGCGGACCTGCAACGCGCCCGGCGTCAGGCGTGGAACTGCTATTACATCAGCCC
>CAZTLX010000305.1:0-3152 GCA_964614575.1 uncultured Phycisphaeraceae bacterium
GACGTCGAAAAAGCACAGGAAGGCATCATCTATATCGACGAGATCGACAAGATCGGCAAGACCTCCCAGAACGTCTCGATCACCCGCGACGTCTCCGGCGAGGGCGTGCAGCAGGCCCTGCTCAAGATGCTCGAAGGCACCGTCGCCAACGTGCCCCCCCAGGGCGGCCGCAAGCACCCCGAACAGCAATACATCCAGCTCGACACCACCAATATCCTCTTCATCTGCGCCGGCACGTTTGTCGGCATCGAGGACATCCTCCGCAAGCGGCTGGGCAACAAGTCGATCGGCTTCGCGTCCGAAGCGTCGGTCGACGACCCCACCGCCGACCGCGAACACCTGCTGGCCCAGGTCACCGCCGAGGACGTGCTGGAGTATGGCATGATCCCCGAGCTGATCGGCCGCCTGCCGGTCATCACCCCGCTGATGCCGTTGACCGTCGAGGCGATGGTGCAGATCCTCACCGAGCCCAAGAACGCCCTGATCCGCCAGTACCAGTACTTCTTCTCGATGGAAGGGGCGGAGCTGGACTTCACCGACGAGGCTTTGGAGCGTCTGGCGGAGAAGGCCCTGAAGCGCGACACCGGGGCCCGTGCCCTGCGCTCGGTGATGGAAGAGCTGATGCTCTCGCTGATGTACGACCTGCCGGACCTCAATAACGATGGGGCCCGATACCTGGTCGATGGCGCGGCGGTCGAGTCCGGTTCGGTGAACCTGTCGAGCCTGCGGGTCACGAAAAAAGAATCGGCGTAACCCCACGGGGCGGGTCGGCACCATGGGGCCTGGGAGGGGCGGTCCGCAGACCGGGGGGCGGCTATGATTCACCGTGATTAATCCCCGCTCGGAGCCAACCTTGCCCGTGATGTCCTCCCTTAAGTGTTGGCGCCTCGCTCGCGGTGATGCCGCGACGCTGTGCCTGATCCCGTTCATCCTCCTCGCCGCACCCCGGGTGACCGCGCAGCACGCGGCCGACGCGCCGGCCGGCATCGTCATCGCCTCGGCGGAGGCTTCGCAACTGACCCGCCTGGCCGAGACCGGGCGTTTCGGTGATCTGCTGACACGCCTGCGGGCCGACTACGACAAGGTCGCACCCGACCCCGCTACCGCGTCGCTCATCACCGACCTCGACCGCTTCGACCGCAAGCGCATCGCCTACCGCGAGCAGCGCCTCCAATCGATCAAGGATAAGCTGGCCGAGGCCCGCACCGCGCTGGACAAAGGCCGGATCGAGTCGGCTCTGGTCGCGCTGATCGAAGCACAAAGCCTGTCGGACGAACCCCATACGATCTTCGCGGAGCCGGTGGTCATCGACACGGTCGCGCAGGCGCAGGATGGCGCGAAAGCCGCGGCACAGAAACACGACTGGGTCGAGTCTTCCAGCATCTACCGTCTGCTCGACCTTTTCTACGAAGAAGCGGGCACCTACAAGCAGGACCTGCGTCGCGTGGCGCTGCACATCCGCGTCCTGGGGTTGTATGCCCCCGAGGTGCTGGAGAAGCTGTACGACGCCCGGGCCGAGCGTCTGGCCGCGGCCGCGAAAGACGACGGGGAAGCGGCCAACGACGATGCCCCGGCGGACAACGAGGCCGAACGTGAGCCCCAGCGTCCGCAGCTCGAGCACGACTCTTGGACCCAGCGGCTGCAGGGCGTGAATCAGTCGATGCTCGAACAGGCGCTGCTGTGGTCGGCCCGCAAGCACGTTGATCGCGGCGGATACAAGCCGATGATGCTCGGCGCGGTCGAGGGCCTGACCACCCTGATGGATACCACCGGGGTCGAGGGCACCTTCCCCGGCTTCGGCGATGCCGGGAAGGTCAACACCTTCCGCCAGCACCTGAGCCGCACCGCCGCGCAACTCAAGAACCCCGAAGCGCAGATCGATCGGCTCGAAGCCGAGGCGATCATCGACCGTATCCTGGCCGTCAACGACGCGACCGTGCAACTGCCCGAATCGGTGCTCATCTATGAGATGGGTGAGGGCGCGATGTCGAAGCTCGACGACTTTAGCAGCATCATCTGGCCGGAGGACCTGGATACCTTCAGCCGCTCCACGCAGGGCGCGTTCTACGGCGTGGGCATCCAGATCTCGCGGCGTGACGGGCGTCTGGTGGTCGTCAGCCCCCTGGAAAACACGCCCGCGCAGAAGGCCGGCATCAAGGCGGGCGACATCATCGCGACGGTCAACGGCGCGAAGACCGACGCCTGGTCGCTCAACCGCGCGGTGGCCGAGATCACCGGCCCCGAGGGGTCCGAGGTGGTGCTGGGCATCGAGCGCGGGGCCGAGACGCTCGAAGTCAGCCTCCAGCGCGCGAAGATCGAGATCGAATCCATCCGCGGCTGGGAGCACCGACCGCTCAATGACGGCGGCGGCTGGGACTACTGGATCGACCGGCAGGCGGGCATCGGTTACGTCCGCCTCTCCCAGTTCATCCCGCAGACCGCCGACGACCTCGACGCCGCCATCGCCCGCATGCAGCAGGAACGCAGCATCCGCGGCCTGATCCTCGACCTGCGCTTCAACCCCGGCGGGCTGCTCGACGCGTCGATCGACATCGCCGATCGCTTTATCGATGACGGGCCGATCGTCTCCACCGTGGATGGCCTGGGCAGCAAGACCAACACCGAACGCGCCCGACGCTTCCGCACCTACGAAGACTTCCCACTCATCGTGCTGATCAACGAGGGCTCGGCCAGCGCCTCGGAGATCGTCGCCGGGGCGCTGCAGGACTACGGCCGCGCGATGATCGTCGGCTCACGCAGCTTCGGCAAGGGCTCGGTGCAGGACCTCTTCGGCCTGTCCAACCACGCCGCCCGCCTCAAGCTCACCCGGCAGTATTACATGCTCCCGCTCGGCCGCATCATCCACCGCAAGGAGGGCGCTAAAGAGTGGGGCATCGACCCGGACCTCATCATCAGCATGACCACCGAGCAGGTCGCCGAGGCGTTGGAACTGCGGCAGGACGCCGACATCCTCCGCGACATCGTCCCCGTCGATGACGATCAGGACAAGCCGGTCACCGCCGCCGACATCCTCGCCCAAGGCGTGGACCCCCAACTCGAAGCGGCGCTGCTCATCCTCAAAACCCGCCAACTCGCCGACCGCCTCGTCGCCGCAGACGACGACGGCGCGCAGGCGCTGCTCAACGACAAGT
>CAZTLX010000306.1:0-3142 GCA_964614575.1 uncultured Phycisphaeraceae bacterium
GACCGAGGCGGCGTACGACAACCCCAAGTTCGTCGAGGACATCGTCCGCGACCTGGCCGTGGCGCTCGACGGCGAGGACCGCGTCGCGTGGTACGAGGTCGCCAGCGAAAACTTCGAGTCGATCCACAACCACAACGCCTACGCGATCATCGAGCGCGACAAATTGGCTTAAGCGATTTTCGATTTTCGATTTCGTGATTTTCGATTGTCTTGCCGCAAGCGGCGGGGCGGGGTGATTTTTCGCTTGATCGCGCGCGGGTAGCCCTGCCCGGATACATTACCCCACCGTGGCAATCGAAAATCGAAAATCCAAAATCGACAATCCCGCCGCCCCGCCCCCGCTCTACCGCAACCTCAGCTTCACGCTGATGTGGACCAGCACCGCGGCGTCGGGGTTCGGCGACCGGATGATCATGCTCGCCGCCTTGGCGCTGCTCGGCGGGATGGTCGCCGGGGTGGACGCCACCGCCACGCAGGCCTCGACCCAGTTCTGGTTCTTCCTGCCCTACATCCTTTTCGCCATGATCGGCGGGTGGCTGGCGGACCTGGTCCCCCGCAAGTGGTTGCTGCTGGCGTGCGATGAGCTGCGCGGGCTGATCCTCCTGATCGCCGCGGTGATGGCGTGGACGATGACCGGCTCGGCGCAGATCCCCCCCGACGCGGTGTGGTTCTCCCTCGCCGGGGTCGAGGTCCTCCATACCTGGCGCGTCTATGCGATCCTCTTCGCCATCGGCATCTTCGCGGCCACCTTCAACCCCACCCGCAACGCGATTATCCCGCAGATCATCCCGACGCATCAGCTCACCGTCGCCAACGCGATCATCCTGGTGATCAACGTCATCGCCGGGCAGATCGGGCTGCTGCTGGGCGAACGCATCATCTCGCAGGAAGACGCGACCACCGTCCGCACCGGCCTCATGCTGGGCGCGGGGTTCTACCTGATCAGCGGGCTGTTCTTCGCGTTCCTCAAGCCGATCCAGGCGGTGCGCCCGCGCGCATCGCGCATGCACCCGCGCGCCCTGCTCGCCGCCGCGGGTTACACCCGCACCCACCGCCGCGTCGCGATCCTCATCGGCCTCAACGTGCTGATCTGGCCCTCGGCGGCGGTGGTGACCAGCGCGCTGTTCGGGCTGGGCAAGCTGCACTACGGGCTCACAGGCGATGCGCTGCTCACGCATTTCGCGTACCTGAGCGTGACGCTGGGCGTGGGTATGCTCATCGGTGCGGCGCTGGTGAGCCTGATCGGCACACGCCGCGAATCGCCCACGGTCTACCTGCTCGCGATCGCCGGCGCGGGGCTGGGCGTGCTGATCCTCGCCGCCGTGCCGCTGCTGCCCGTCGCCTACGCCGCGTGCCTGATGATCGGCGTCTTCGGCAACATCGCCATCGTCGCCATCCTCACCCTCATCCAATCCATCACGCCCAACCACATGCGCGGGCGGGTCATGGGACTCAACACGCTGCTCAACACCGCGCTGAGCGTCGTGACCTACTTCGCCATCTGGCGGCTGCCCGACGCCGACCGCAACATCGCGCTGGTCATGTTCGCCCTCGGGCCGGGGCTGATGGCGGTGGGCGTCTTCGGGCTGATGCGTTTCCTGCCCAGCGGCCCGCTGGCCCGCCGCGACGCCAACGTCTTCTGGCACCTCAACCGCCTGTTCTGCTTCGTGTTCCACCGCGTCCGCTTCGTGGGTAAGCACCGCGTGCCGCGCGACGGCGCGGTGGTACTCGCCAGCAACCACACCTCGGCGGTCGATCCGTTCCTGTTGCAGGCGGGCCTCAACCGCAGGACCCGCTGGCTGATGCTCACGCCTTACCTGCTCTGGCCCGCCCGGCCGCTGTGGCGGGCGATCGACCCGATCGCGCTCGACCGCGACAGCAGCGATGCCGTGAAGCTGCGCCAGGTGGCGCAGGAGCTGCGCCGCGGCGAGCTGGTCGGCATCTTCCCCGAGGGCGGGCTGCAGCGCCGCGTGCGCGAGCTGCAGCCTTTCCAACCCGGCGCGGCGGTCATGGCGAAGCTGGGCAAGGCGGTGATCGTCCCGGCGTGGGTCGAGGGCACGCCCGTCGCCGACAGCATGCTCCGCCACATGTTCCAGCCCAGCCGGGCCGTCGTGGTGTTCGGCGAGCCGTGGACCCCGGACAAGGCGATGGAACCCGACGCCGTGACGGCCGAGCTGCGCCAACGCATGCTCGCCCTGCGCGATCAGGTCCCCAACGTTTAGCGGGCGGCACGAAGTGCCCCTGCCTTGAAAGCCGAACTCCGAAATCCGAAAGAATCATGAACATCAAAATCCGAAATGAATCCGACATCCGATTTTGAGCCTGGTCATTTGGGGTTTTTTCAGATTTCGTAATTCGGACTTCGGATATTCCTCCTCGTCGTTGGCATCCCCAAGCACGCCCCGCTACCTTGTAGCTTCGTTTTCGCCATCACCGCATCTGGAGTGCCTGCCATGCCACGACCCGTCACGCTCTTTACCGGCCAGTGGGCCGACCTGCCGTTTACCACCATCTGCGAGAAGGCCAAGACCTTCGGGTACGACGGCCTCGAACTCGCCTGCTGGGGCGATCACTTCGATGTCGATGAGGCCGCCAAGTCCGACAAGTACTGCAAGGGCCGGTGGGACATCCTCATCGACCACGGCCTGACGTGCTACGCCGTCAGCGCCCACCTCGTCGGCCAGGCCGTGTGCGACCTGATCGATGAACGCCACAAGGCCATCCTGCCCCCCGATGTCTGGGGCGACGGCGAGCCCGAGGGCGTGCGCAAGCGGGCCGCGAAGAAGATGATCACCACCGGCAAGGCGGCGCGGCGGCTGATGGACAACAAGCCGAAGGATGGCACCACCTGGGGCCGCAAGCCCGCGGTCGTCAACGGGTTCACCGGCTCCAGCGTCTGGCACAGCATCTATGCCTTCCCGCCGACCGACCAGAAATACTGGGACAAGGGCTTCGCCGACTTCGCCAAGCGCTTCAAGCCGATCCTCGATCAGTTCGACAAGCTCAACGTCAACTTCGCGCTGGAGGTCCACCCGACCGAGATCGCCTTTGATATCGCCAGCGCCCAGCGCGCAATCGACGCGGTCAAGGGCCACAAACGCTTCGGGTTCAACTACGACCCGTCGCACCTGGGCTACCAGGG
>CAZTLX010000307.1:0-3111 GCA_964614575.1 uncultured Phycisphaeraceae bacterium
TGCGGATCGTGTCGCCGACGCCGGAGGCGAGCAGGTGGCCCAGCGGGACGACGCTGCGGATCGTGCCCGTCTCCTTGGGCCCGGCGTGGGTCACGCCCAGGTGCAGCGGGTGGTCGAAGCGTTTGCTGATCTCGGTGTACGCCGCGATGACCAGCTCGGGGTCGGTGCTCTTGGCGCTGATGACGATGTCGTAGAAGTCTTCTTCGTAAAAGATGTCGAGGTATTCTTCGAGCTTGGCGATCATGATGGCGAGGAAGTGGCCGTGGCGTGAGTCAGAGAACACGCCGCCCAGCTCCCTCATACGCTTCTGCTTGTCCTTGCGCTCGATGATCGAGCCCTCGTTAACCCCGACGCGGATGGGCAGGCGTTTGGCCTTGCAGGCGCGGATGACTTCTTTCACCTGTGCCCGGTCCTGGATGTTGCCGGGGTTGAGGCGGATCTTGTGGACGCCGGCGTCGACCGCTTCGAGGGCGCGCTGGAAGTGGAAGTGGACATCGGCGACGATCGGTACCGAGACAGCGGGGATGATCTGCCGCAGCGCGTCGGTGTCCTTCTTTTCGGGCACCGCCACGCGGACGATGTCGGCCCCGGCGGCGGCGAGTTTGTTGATCTCGGCGATGGCGGTGTCGATGTCCCAGGTGTACCCGGCGGTCATGGTCTGGACCGACACGGGGGCGTCGCCGCCGACCTTGATCAGGCCGACGCGCTGGTCGCCGATGGTCACCTGGCGCGTTTTGCGTCTTTGGATCATGCGGGGATTTTAGCACAGCGGCCGATCGGGCATCACCGCATGGCCGGCCAGCGGTGCGGCGGGGGGCGCGGCTATTCCCGCCGCAACTGCCCGGGCGTGCGGCCGGTGGCGGCTTTGACGGCTCGGCCCAGCGCGCTCTGCTGCCCGAACCCGCAGTCCAGCGCGACCTGCGCCAGCGGTTGATCCGTCGAGCGGATCAGGTACAACGCCCGTTCCACCCGCTGCCGCCGCAACTCTTCGGAGGGGGTGCGGTTGAGCTGGGCCTTGAACCGGCGCATCAGCGTGCGCGACCCGGCATGCACCGCGGCGGCGATGTCATCGGTGGTCAGCGGCTGGTCGAAGTTTTCGTGGATGAAGCGGATCGCCCCGGCGACCTGCGGGTCGTCGGTGGCCACGTAGCCGGTGGACTGGCGCGGGACGACCTCGGGCAGCCCGGCGGTCTGCACCAGCGGCACCTCCTTGCCGTGGAACTGGTCGTCGAGCGTCTGGCCGACGAGGTAGCCCACCGCTTCGAAGTCCACGCGGATCGACGAGAGCATGGGGGTCGCCAATTCGCAGATAAACTCATCGCCGCCGATGCCCAGCACGGTGACCGCGTCGGGCACGCGCATCGCGGCCAGTTCGCAGCATTCGAGCGCCCGCCAGCCGTGGTCGTCGTCGGAGCAGAGGATGCCGATGGGCGGCTCGGTGCGGTGGAGCAGGTCGATGAAGTCGGCCTGCTGGTCGGCGTAGCGCCAGGTGCCGCGCTGCTGCGTGCGAGGCCCATTGCTGAAGACCGTATAGGTGACGCCGCGGCGTTGCGCCACTTCGGTAAAGCCCTGCTCGATGAGCCGGGTGTCGTGGCGGTCAGGGTCGCCGTGGCGGAAGAGGATCAGCGAGCGGGCACCGCGGTGGAGCAGGTCCTGTGCGCCGAGGCGGCCGACCTGCCGATAGTCCGGCCCGACCCAGGGCATGCCCAGGCCCATCGCCTCGGGCCCGACCAGCACCTTGGGCTGGGGGTTGGCGCGGACCTGCTCGACGAACTCCGGGCTGATCCCGGTGACCATGCCGTCGATGGGCGGTTGGCTCAGCGGGCGGTAGCGCTCGGCATCGAGCTTGTAGTCGAACAGCACCAAGGGCGTGAGCCGCCAGTCGGTGTGCTGGTGGACGTAGCGGGCCAGGCCCTGGGCGACCCGGCGCAGATAGGGCCGCCAGGCGGGGTTGAAGTGGATCACGACGTGCTTTCGGCCGGTCATGTCACTTATTGTATAAATATCGTCGTATTACGACAAGACTTTGGGGTGGCGGTGGTGTTTACTTGAAGGTAGTCGATAGCCGTGGCCAGCAGGCCGCGCCCGAATCCCCCCGTTTTTCTCTAAGGAGACCCAGGATGACCCGCCTCACCACCCCCCTGACCTGCACTGCTTTGACCTTTACGCTCGGCTTGGGCTTCGCTTCGACCGGCCACGCCGCGTTGATTACCGAAGCGGTCGGCACACCGAACACCACTAACGCCCCCTCGCCCGGTGACTTTGGTACCGCCAAAGATGACAAGGGTGGGAATGCGACGGGCGATGGCTCGTTCGGGCACACCGGCACCGGTGCCGGTGGAACGCTGGCACAGGTTGGTTTCGGCGGCAATGACGAGGAACGCCGCGCGGTAGCGGAGTTCGCTTTGAATAGCCCCGGCACAGTACGCGGCGACATTGCCAGTGCGCCACGCGTGATCCTTGAATTGGTTATCAGCAACGACCCGTCCGGCTTCGCTTCCGCCAGCGGGATCGATGGCATCGTGGCCTTAGCGGTCACCGATAATGCGGCTGAAGACGGCGACATCACGGCCGGCGACTATCACGCCGCCGCCAGCGCACCCCTGAGCTTCGTCGATGCGTCGGGCAATTTGCTGGGCACGCTGCTGGGCGGCAGCGCGATCGATGCGTTGGGCATCGGCGACATCATCCGGGTGGATGTGACCGCCGACGCCAAGGCTGAGGCGCTGGATGTCACGGTTGACAACCTGTTTGCCGCGTACCGGATCCAACTCTCGGGTACCGCGGCGGGCCAGAACACACGCGATGTCAGTTCTCCCGCGATCAACTTCAACGAAGCCCGCCTCGTCGCCATCCCCGAGCCCGCGTCCCTCGCGCTGCTGGGCCTCGGTGGCCTGTGCATGCTCGGCGGGCGTCGGCGTCGGGCGTGAATGACTTGATCCTCCTCCGCGGCCGCGGGTTGACGCCCGCGGCCGCGCTTTGACCCTCCCCCCTTGAAGCCGCGTGCGCCAGCCCGCGGCCCACCCCGCAAGGCCTGCCTCATGTCCCACCGCCCCCGCCCAAACAGAGCGTTTACGCTCATCGAGCTGCTCGTGGTGATCTCCATCATCG
>CAZTLX010000308.1:0-3100 GCA_964614575.1 uncultured Phycisphaeraceae bacterium
CTCGCGGGTGGCGTCGAGGTCGCCGCCGGTGGACAGGTCCATGACGGTGTCGGCGCCCCAGCGCTCGGCCCAGCGCAATTTATCGACTTCTTCATCCGTTGATGACGAGACGGGCGACGCGCCCATGTTCGCGTTCACCTTGGTCTTGCTCGCCCGGCCGATCGCCATCGGGTCGAGCTTGTATTGCAGGTGTGTCTTGTTGGCGGGGATGACCATGCGTCCGGCGGCTACCTCGTCGCGGACCTGCTCGGGCGTGAGGTGCGGCTCGCGCTGGGCGACCCGCCGCATCTGAGGGGTGATGATCCCGAGGCGGGCGGATTCCAATTGTGTCACGGGCACAAACCCGTCGGGGGCGCGCCAGGCCTCGGCCCGCTCATGGTGGTCCGCGTCAAGGCATTGCCAGTCAGGCGGCATGAAGTCCCAGGCGGTTTTGGTCGGCAGCGGCGGCATGCCGGGCGTGTCGGGGGAAGAGAACGTGGCCGCGCCCGCGGCACCCGGAAGGATGGTGGCGCGCTTGGCGAAGCTGCCGGGGGTGGTGACGTTTGGATCGCGGCCGGGGTTGCCGCCGATGTCGGGGAGGGTGTAAGCGGGGGCGGTGGACATGAAAAAAAGCTCCTTCGCGTTTAGGCGTGGGGAGCGTTTGCCAACAACCGGTCTTAAAAGAACAGGTCCGGGGGCCGCTTCCCTACGCCGGGTTAAACCGGATCAGGTTCCAAGGGTGTTTCTCAGCCCCGCCCCCGGAATTTATCTTCCGGGTGGATCGTCGGGGCACCCCTAGCGTGCAACTTCTCAGCATAGGGTCGCGTCCGGCAAACGACAAGACTCACCTGCCCAAAAGCTTCTGCAGATTGTCGAAACAGCGCTTGGCCGCTTCCATGCGGGGCAGGCTGGCGTGGCCTTCCTGCTCGACGATGTACCACGTCGTGCCGCCGACCTCTTCCGCGGCCTTGAAGACCTCTTGCCAAGGCACATCACCCTCGCCGATCGCCGAGATGCCGTGGCCCTCGTGGCCGGTCATCGTGCCCGTGCCGTCGCCGTACTCCTTGAGGTGTAGCAGGACGCTGCGGCCGGGGTGCTTGCGGATGGTGGTGACCGGGTCGGACCCGCCGACCATGCCGTTGGCCGTGTCGTACTGCATGATGAAGTCGTCGGGGGTCATCTCGGCGAACAGGTCCCAGGGGCTGCGGCCGTCGCCTTCGGGCGGGTCGAGCGCGATGACGTCTTCGCCGTGGACGTGGAACCCCGTGCGCATGTTCAGCGGGCGCAGCTTCTCGAGCAGTTGCTTGAAGAACCCCGCCGTCTGCCTGCACGCATCGATCGAGTTGCGTTTCTCGACCGGGAGCCAGGGGATCAGGATGGTGTCGCAGCCGATGGTCTTGTGAAATGCCACGGTTTCGTCGAAGTGCTCGTCGTCGAGCAGTTGAATGCCGGTGTGCGTGCTGGGGCAGACGAGACCGAACTCGTTGAGCCAGGCTTTGACCTGATTCGCGTCGTGGCCGTAGAACCCGGCGAACTCGACGCCGTCAAACCCCCATTGCGCCACCTGCTTGAGCACGCCGGGCAGGTCTTCCTTGGCGTCTTCACGGACGGAGTAGAGTTGGAGCGCGACGGGGATGCGGTTGGCCATCTTTGTTCAATCCTCGGGGTTAGGGGGCTTGGCAGTTTAGCCAACGATGGGGTGGTTATCGATTCAGCGCAAGCTCGGGCACGCCCACATCGAATCCGGTGCGGGCGGTGTCGGTGTCGATCTCGCCACGGAACAGCCGGCCGGCGACCAGCAGATAATCCAATGCACGCGAGAGGGCGCGGGCGTAACGCGAATGACTCGGCTGGTCGTACGGGGTGTCGCGATGGGCCTGGGCGACCCGCTGCGGCTCGACGGCCGAGCCACGCTGAAGCGCGCGGGCGACGCGGATCAGCTCATCATCACGGTTGTAAAAATTCGGCTCGATGAGGTAGCGGCGGACCTTTTCCTCAGGCCATTGCGCGGCAAGGTCGGCGTACTGATACATCGACTTGGGGAACGTCTGGAGCCGGGTGAGCAGTTGCTCGATCCACGCCTGGGGGTTGTCGTCGTCGGGGTTGAGCGTGTGCATCGCGATCAAGGCGCGGCGAAGCAGGATGCGGAACAGCGCCTCGGCGCTGGCCTCCGGTTCGCCGGTCAGGGCCGTGAGCACGTGTCGGGTCAGACCCGGCACCGACCCGGCCTGGTCGGGGTGCCCGGAAGCGAAGACCTCCTTGAAGATCATCAGGTCTTGCAGGATCTTCGACTCGTTGGCTGGATTCGTCGGGCCGTAACGCGGGTGGTGGTCGGCATCTTTGGGCAGGATATGGGTGATCGGCTTGGTCAGCCGGTCGGCCGCACGGTGGGTCAGCGAGCCGAGGATGAACGCCAGCTTGCGTTGGGCCATCGGCCCCTGGGCGTAGCCGCCATCGTACGCCCCGCGGCCCGCGTTGGGATTGATCGCGTCGCCGCGGGCGATCGCGTCGCGGCAGTCGGCGATGATGCCGGCCGACCATTTGTCGGCATGGCGGGTGATCGACCCGAGGTGAGCGTCCTCGCGGAACTGCTCGAAGACCGTCATCAAGTCGGCGTCGATTTCCGGGTGGCGCTTCGCGAGGCGAAGGGTGTCATCACAGATGGCGATATGAGCGATGTGGTCGGACATGCCGCCCACTTTAGCAATCCGCGGGGCGATGCGCCAGCGGCAGCCATGCGAGCACGTCCCGGATCGTGCGGTCCCAGTAGTCCCAGGTGTGGGCCGCGCCGGGGTGCTCGGTGTAGGTCAGGTCCAGGCCGAGCTTGGTGGCGTGGTCGCGGAAGCGGCGGTTGTGCTCGATCAGAAAATCCTCGCTGCCGCAGCACTGGAACAGCCGGGGCTTGGGGCCGTCCGTCGCGGCGTGTTGTGTGGCCAGGTGCATCAGGTCGTTGTCCGAGCCGGGGAACGCGCCCAGGTCGCCGAAGATGGCACGCTTCTCGGCGATCCAGAAGGGGTCTTCGTCACGGCCCGAGATGCGATAGGCCATATCCAGCGCCCCCGACAGCGACGCCGCGGCCGCGAACCGCTCGGGTTGACGCAGCGCGAGCTTGAACGCGCCG
>CAZTLX010000309.1:0-3059 GCA_964614575.1 uncultured Phycisphaeraceae bacterium
GACTACGGCATGGCCGACAAGGTGCCGCCGAAGGTCAAGGCGGCGTTCCGGTCGCGGGCTAAGGAACTGGGCGCATGATCCTCATCCACGCCCAGCAAGGCACGCCCGAGTGGCACCTAGAGCGCGCCGGGGCCATCACCGCGAGCATGTTCGCCGAGTGCCGCAAGAGGGTGGGTGGGCTGACCGAGCAGCAGGCGGCATACGTGGCCGCGTTGCAGTCGGGGAAGGACGAGAAGGAGGCGCGGGAACTGGCCGGCTACAAGACCGCGCCGCGAGCCTCTGCTATCGACAAGACACTGGCAGGCGAGCCGGTAGGCGACTTTACCGACACCGCCAAAGCCTACGCCTTCCGTCTGGCTATCGAGCGCATCAGCGGCCGACCGTTGGACGAGGCGGACCAGTACGAGACGTATGCCATGCGCCGTGGCCGCGAGCTGGAGCCGGAAGCGCGCCACGCGCATGAGTTCGCGCATGATATTGTCGTTGAGCAGTGCGGGTTGGTGCTGACCGAGGACCGGAAGTTCGGCGCCAGTGCGGATGGCCTGATCGGCAATGACGGCGGGTCCGAGTACAAGTGCCTCATGGACCCGACGCGAATCCGTGACGTGATCCTGACGCGGGACATCTCGCAGTTTCAGGACCAGGTGCAGGGCTGCCTCTGGCTCACCGGCCGGGCGTGGTGGCACTTCTGCCTCTACGTGCCCGCGCTTGCCGACATTGGCAAGGCGCTGACCGTGTTCGAGGTTGTGCGCGATGAGGCATACATCGACAAGCTTGCCGAGGATCTGTTGGACTTTGATCGGCTTGTGTGCGACTACGAGGCGAGGCTGATGGCATGAACGTCGAAGCCCTAGCCCGCAAGCACGGCATCCCCGTCCGCGCAGTCCGCAAGCGCCTACAGCGTGGGACGCCGCTAGACGCGCCCTACAAGCCTCGCAACTGCCGGCCTAGGACGCCTACGGCCGAGCACGGGCCCGACCCGCTGAACGCTGCCTATGCGGCTTGGCGGCCCGTTTGTCTGCTGGGCGTCCGGCATAACTTGAGGTGGAGGATTTGAGATGGCAAATAAGCAACAGTGGACACTGACGCACGTTGGCCGTGCACGGCTGGAGCACTTGTACGCTCCGGCGCGCATGGCGGAAGCCTACCGCGCCGCAGCGGAAACGTCGCGACAGCAGTTCCCGCTAGACGACAGTCGGGCTCGCTACTACGAGCGCGAGGCGGAGCTCTACAACCAGCGCGACTTCGAGGCAATGTGCAGGGCGATGATCGATGCGCTCGACACCGCCATGGCGAATGGGATCGTGGAGAAGGCTGCATGAGCGCGGTACTGATGGCCTTCTCAATTGGGCTCGCCTTCGCGGTCGGTGTGATTGGTGGCGTTGCGCTTGCAATGCGTTGGATTCCCAAGAACCAGAAGCGCGTCGACGAGCACATGAAGGCTACCGAAGATCGGCTTGCGGTCTATGCCGAGAACACGGGCCGCATTGCCAATGCGCTGGAAGACATCGCCCAACGGCAAGCAATGGTGCACGGGCGAGAGTCATGAGCGCCTGGACCGACGAGTACCAGCGCATGCTCGACGACTGCGAGAAGCGCGAAAGCCGGATGACGGAATGGGAGCAGAGCTTCATCGATTCCCTTTCTGTGCAGCTCGGCAACGGACGAATCCCAACCGCGAAGCAGATCGAGACGCTTGATCGGATCTGGGGAAAAGTGACCGCATGACCACCGAACAAAACATCGCTGCTTGATAGGGAACGAAAATGGCCGACCGCAGCAACATCGAATGGACCGACAGCACGTTCAATCCGTGGGTCGGGTGCGCCAAGGTTTCCCCGGCCTGCGACCACTGCTACGCCGAGGCGATGATGGACACGCGCATGGGCCGCGCGAAGTGGGGCCCAAGGCAGCAGCGTGTGCGCACGTCGCCGGCGAACTGGCGGAAGCCGCTGAAGTGGAATGCCAAGGGCTTCTACCAGTGCCGCGACTGCGGCTGGCGCGGCGACGATCCGATTCCGCAGGACGCTGGCGGACCGGCAGAGTGCCCGCGATGTGAGTCGCTGATGATCGAGACGGCCCGCCACCGCGTCTTCTGCGCCTCGCTCGCCGACGTGTTCGACAACGAGGTTCCTGACGCTTGGCGCTGTGACCTGTTCGACATCATCCGTTCCACGCCGAACCTCGACTGGCTGCTGCTGACAAAGCGCGTCGGCAACGTCACGCGGATGCTGGACGAGTGCGGCGGCTGGTCTGGCGCAACGGCAGGCGGTGGAAGTCGCCGGCCACTGCCCAACGTCTGGCTCGGCGCCACGATCTGCAACCAGGACGAGGCCGACCGCGACATCCCGAAGCTGCTGGCCACGCCGGCGGCGGTGCGGTTCGTGTCGATCGAGCCGATGCTTGGGTTGGTGGACTTGACGCGCGCATGGAACTCAGAGACAGCACTGAACGGCGTGTGCCCGGGGCATCACCTGCCAGTGATGAAGGGACTGCCAAGGCGTTCACTTGACTGGGTCATCGCCGGCGGCGAGAGCGGTCCGCAAGCGCGTCCGTCGCATCCCGACTGGTTCCGCTCCCTGCGCGACCAGTGCGCCGCGGCTGGCGTGTCGTTTCTGTTCAAGCAGTGGGGCGAGTGGATTGGATCCGACCAGCTTGCTGGGAAGCGGTTCATCCACACCGACGAGACCTGTCACGACTGGCCAAACGGCAGTTACTCCGCGCGCATCGGAAAGAAATCCGCCGGCCGCCTGCTCGACGGACGCACGCACGACGGATTCCCGGCCCCGAACGCATGACCACCGAACACGCCCCCGCTGCCGATCCTGCACTTTCTCCCCCTACTGGGCAGGAAGGCGGTCGGGGCGCCCATTTGGTTTTTATCGGTGCTCGCCATGCCGATTCTTTTGCTGGCGTTCGTAGTTGGCGTGTTTCTTGACGCGGCCCTGACGCGACCGCTTTCGTGGGCGTACCGCCTATTTTTCGTAGACAGGTTACGCTAATTTCAACAGCCCGCCCATAACGCCAGCCCTGCCGCTGGCCGAATCAACAGACGAGGG
>CAZTLX010000310.1:0-3037 GCA_964614575.1 uncultured Phycisphaeraceae bacterium
CTTGCCCTATACTCCCGCCCATGCCCGCCGAACCCGCACGCACCCCGAAGATCGGCCTGTTCCCCGGCACGTTCGACCCGATCACCAACGGCCACCTCGACGTGATCCGCCGCGGCCAGCACCTCTTCGACCGCCTCATCGTCGCGGTCGGCCACAACCCCACCAAACGCGCGATCTTCTCCCAGGCCGAACGCGTCGAGATGATCGACCAGCTCATGCGTCAGCACTGTGATGACCACGTCGAGGTCAAGCAGTTCCAGGGCCTGACCGTCGATTTCGCCCGCGACATCGGCGCGACCGCCATCCTCCGCGGCCTGCGCAACGTCACCGACCTGAACTTCGAGTTCCAGCTCGCCCTGACCAACCGCGCCCTGACCGACATCGAAACCGTCTTCATCATGTCGGGTGAGACCTACGCCTTCACCAGCTCGACGCTGATCAAACAGATCGCCTCGGGCGGCGATGTCGATCGCCTGCACCTGCTGATCCCCCCGCCGATCCTCGATCGCCTCAAGCAACGCAAACGCGACCTCGGCGGCACCCTGCCGTGGACGCATCAGGACCACTTGAAGGAGTAGAGCATTGAGCTTTGAGCGGTGAGCTTTGGGGCAGGTCATGATCGATCGGCTTGCGCATCAAATGGCTCATCGCTCATAGCTCACAGCTCACAGCTACCCTCATGCAATTTCGCATCATCAGCATCGGCGCTCTGGCGGTTCATGAGCTGTGGCGAAAGCAAGGCGCAGCGCGGACGCCGCACGCCACCACCACGCTGATCGAATCCGACGGCCGGCGGATCATCGTCGATCCCGGCCTGCCGGCGCAGGTGATCGCCGCGCGGCTGGGCGAGCGCGCGGGCCTGTTGCCGGAGGACATCACCGATGTGTTCCTCACGTGTTTCCGCCCGGAGCACCGCTGGGGCCTGGGCGCGTTTGCCGAGGCGCGGTGGCACATCGGCGAGGCGGAGCGCGAGAGCGTCGGCCGGGCGCTGGTCGAGCGGTTCGCGCAGGAGACGGATGACCAAACCAAGGGGGTCATCCGGCAGGAGATCGCGCTGCTCAAGCGGTGCCAGGCCGCGCCGGATAATCTTGCCAAGCACGTTGATCTGTTCCCCCTGCCGGGCTTCACGCCGGGCAATTGCGGGCTGTTGCTGAGTTTTCCGCGGCTGACGACGCTGATCGCCGGGCCCGGCGTCGCGACGGTGGAGCACCTGGAGCAGGGCCGCGTGCTGCGCGGCGCGTTTGATGTCGAGTCGGCGCAGGAGAGTTTCCTCGAAGCGATCGAGATCGCCGACCAGATCGTGCCGGGGTACGACAACGTGGTGATGAACCCCGGCCGCCGCGGGATGTGATCGCGTCCCCGTTTAGCGGGCGGCACGCAGTGCCCCGCGTGGGTAATGACGAATGACGAAACCAGAATGACGAAAAAGCGATGTTTGCCTGACTCCGTGTATTCAATTCGTCATTCTGGTTTCGTCATTCGTCATTTCATGATGGGGCACTTCGTACCGCCCGCTGAACAGTCGCGGTATCCTTAAGGCGGATGCCCGACCCGCCGCTCAACCACGCCGCCGCCCTGCTGCAGGAGCTGGTGCGCATCAACTCCGTCAACGCCGCGCTGCCCGGTTCGGCCGACGGCGAGCGCGAGCTGCGCGATTTCCTCGATGATCTGGCCCGCTCGTGGGGCCTGACCACCCGCCGCCTGCCCGCCGGCGATCAGCACGACCAACTGCTCATCACCTGCGACGTCGGCACCGACAAGCCCTGGCTGCTCTTCGACAGCCACCTCGACACGGTGTCTTCGCAGGGCATGACCATCGACCCGTTCGGCGGGCACATCGAGGGCGACAAACTCTTCGGCCGCGGCGCGTGCGACACCAAGGGCACCGGCGCGGCGATGCTCACCGCGCTGCGCCACTACGCCGACCAACCCGGCACGCAGCCGAACAACATCGCGCTGCTCTTGAGCGTCGATGAAGAGGTCGCGATGCGCGGGATGCAATGGTTCATCCGGCACGACCTGCCGGACCTCGGCTTCACGCCTTGGGGCGTGATCATCGGCGAGCCGACCGACTTCCACCCCGTCGTCGCGCACAACGGCTGCGTGCGGTGGAAGCTGACGACGCGCGGCATCGCGGCGCACTCTTCCGTCCCCCTCGAGGGCCGCTCCGCGATCAGCGCGATGGTCAAAGTCATCGACGCAATCGAGTCACGCTACGCCCCCGCCCTGCAGCACGACCACCCGCAGACCGGCGCGCCGGTCTGCACCGTCAACATGATCCGCGGCGGCAACTCGCCGAACATCATCCCCGACCACTGCGCGATCGAGATCGACCGCCGCGTCACGCCCTGCGAATCGCCCCAGCAAGTCGAACCCGCGCTGCGGTACATGCTCGACGAGCTGGTCCACGTGGACTACGAGCTGACGCGGCAGATCGACCACCCGCCGCTGGCGCCCGAGTCGAGCGCCGCCGTGTTGCTGCCCGCGGTGCAGGCGGTGTTGCGCGGCATGGGCAAGCCGACGCTCGCGCCGGGCGCACCGTTCGCGACGCACGCCGCGTACACCGCCGCGGCGGGCCTGCCGTCGCTGGTGCTGGGCCCCGGCTCGCCGCACAAGGCCCACACCCCGGACGAGTGGGTCAGCGTCGAGGCGATCGGCCGCGGCGTGGAGATGTATCTGAGGATCATGCGTTACAATCCGCCCGCTAAACAACATGACTACCACGACCCAACTCAACAAGTTCTCCTCCCGCATCACCCAGCCCGCCAGCCAGGGCGCGTCGCAGGCGATGCTCTACGCCACCGGCCTCACCGAGGCCGACATGGACAAGGCCCAGGTCGGCATCGCGTCGAACTGGTACGAGGGCAACTCCTGCAACATGCACCTCAATGACCTGGCCGCGAAGGTCAAGCAGGGCGTCACCGCCGCGGGGCTGGTCGGCATGCGCTTCAACACCATCGGCGTGTCGGACGGCATCTCGATGGGCACCGACGGCATGTCGTTCTCGCTGCAATCGCGCGACCTGATCGCCGACTCG
>CAZTLX010000311.1:0-3015 GCA_964614575.1 uncultured Phycisphaeraceae bacterium
TGCACATGCCAGAGGTCGTCGCCGAGGGGGCGGCACCTCTGGCTTTTTCACATCTACTCATCCGCCGCTCGCAACTTCGCGTAGCCTTCCGGTTGCCACGCACCTCAACGCGACCAGCAGCGCTGCGTTATCGCGAAGCCGCCAGCAGCAGCGGGAATCATCCCACCGTGAACCGCGCCGTCGCCGGGGCCGACGCGCCCAGCGCCACGTTCCGCGGGTCGGGGCTGCTGCCGCCGACATGCACCGTGAAGTCGCCCGGCTCGATCACGCGCTGCCCGTCGTCGGTCACCAGCTCCATCATCGTTGGCGTGAGGGTCAGCGTCACCGGCTTCGCTTCGCCGGGGGCCAGCGCGACGCGCGTAAACGCCTTGAGCGCGTAGCGCGGCGTCGCGGCCGAGGCCTGCTCATCGGTCAGATACAACTGCACCACCTCCTCGCCCGCAACCTCGCCCACGTTGCGCACCGTCACCTTCGCGTCCACGGACTCGCCCGCCTTGAGCGTCGCGGCCGAGAGCTTCAGGTCATCGAACGCGAAGCGCGTGTACGAGAGCCCGAAGCCGAAGGGTAAAAAAGGCTCGCTGGTCTGATAGCGATACGTCCGCCCACCGGTCGCGATGGCGTAGTCCTCGTAGGCCGGCAACTGGTCGAGCGATTTGGGGAACGTGACCGGCAGCTTGCCCGAGGGGTTTGCGTCGCCGAAGAGCACGTCCGCGACCGCGCGGCCGCCCGCCTCGCCGGGGTACCACATCCACAGCACCGCCTCGCAGAGGTCGAACACCTCCTCGAACGCCATCGCCGAGCCGCCAGCCAGCACCAGCACCACCGGCGTGTCGTGCTGTGCGATCTTCTTGATAAAGTCGATCTGCACCCGGGGCAGGGCGATGTCGTTGCGGTCGCCGATCGCGTCGGAGAGGATCGCCTCGCCTTCTTCGCCTTCGAGCATCGGGTGCCCGCCGCCGACGAAGATGCACAGGTCGGCCGACTTCGCCTCGAACTGCGCCGAGTCGCGCGGGTTGCGGTTGGGTTCGAGCAGCTCGCAGGCCTTGCGGTATTCGATGTTCACCACCTCGCCCTGCACCTGCGCGATGCCCTCGAGCACGCTGGTCATGTTCCCCGACAGCCCGTAGTAATTGCCCAGCAGCACATCGACGTCCGCCGCGTTCGGGCCGTACACCATGATCTTCCGCGGCACGCTGCGATCGATCGGCAGCACGGGTTTGCCGTGGTGCTCCGCGTTCTTAAGCAGCACGAGCGACTTGGTCGCCGTCTCCAGCGCGAGCCGCCGATGCTTCTCGCAGTTGACCACGTCCATGCCGATTTGGGCAAACGGCACCTGATCCTCTGGATCAAACATGCCGAGTTTGATGCGGGTGCGCATGAGGCGTTTGACGCACACGGCAATGTCGTCTTCGGTGAGCAGGCCTTGCGAGACCGCGTCGAGCAGCCCGCCGTACACCTCGCCGCAGTTCAGGTCGCAGCCGCTCTTCACCGCGAGCGCCGCCGATTCACCGGCGGTATTCGTGATCTTGTGGTTGAGGTGGAAGTCTTTGATCGCCCAGCAGTCGGAGACGACGTGGCCCCGGAAGTTCCACTCGCCGCGGAGGATTTTGACCAGCAGCGTTTCCGACCCACAGCAAGGCTCGCCGTTGGTCCGGTTGTACGCGCCCATGAAGCTCTCGACGCCGGCCTCGACCAGCGCCTTGAACGCGGGCAGGTACGTCTCGTGCAGATCCTTCTGCGATACCACCGCATCAAACTCGTGCCGCAGCGCCTCGGGGCCGCTGTGGGCCGCGTAGTGCTTGGCGCACGCGGCTACCTTCATGTAACGCGGGTCATCGCCCTGCAGCCCGCGGACGAACGCGCTGCCCAGCGTCGCGGTCAGCACCGGGTCCTCGCCCCACGTCTCGTGCCCGCGGCCCCAGCGCGGGTCACGGAAAATATTGATGTTCGGCGACCAGAACGTCAGCCCGCGGTACTGCCCGCGGTTGCCCCGTGCCACCGCCGCGTGATGCTTGGCCCGCGCTTCATCAGAGATCGCGTCGGCGACTCGGCGGATCAGCGCCGCGTCCCACGTCGCCGCCATGCCGATCGCCTGCGGGAAAACGGTCGCGCGGCCCGCGCGGCCGACGCCGTGGAGGCACTCGTTCCACCAGTTGTACGCCGGGACGTTTAGCCGCTCGATCGCCTTGGCCCCGTGGAGCATCTGCCCGCACTTTTCTTCGAGCGTCATCCGCCCGACCAGGTCATCGACCCGGGCGTCGAGGTCTTGCGTTGGGTCCAGGTACAGCGGCGTTTCGGTGTTAGCAGGCGTGGGCATGGGGTGGGTCTCCTGTGGGCCGAGAGGATAACACGGAGGCGGAGGTGCGCGCAGAGATCGCGGAGGGCGCAGAGAGGGAAGACGGGTTGTCACGCCAAGGCCGCCAAGCGACGCCGAGAAAAGACAGGATCAAAAAATATCTTGATCGCGTTTCCGCTTGTTTTTGGCGTCCCTTGGCGATCTTGGCGTGACACAAATTCTTCCTCGTCCGCACTCTCCGCGAACTCTGCGCGCACCACCCCTCCCCGACCCCAAAACCGCACCCTTTCGGTGCCGCTGGCAGGCTTTTTTGCACGTCCTATACTGCCTTCCACCCCCGGAAGACCACGCACGAACCACCACGAAAGGAAGGTTGGCCTGATGAAATCACCGATCCGAGTTGCCGTCACCGGCGCCGCCGGGCAGATCGGCTACGCCCTGCAGTTCCGCATCGCCGCCGGTCAGATGTTCGGGCCCGATCAGCCGGTCATCATCCAGATGCTGGAGATCCCCAACGAGAAGGCGCTCAAGGCCGCGGAAGGCGTCGCGATGGAGCTCGACGACTGCGCGTTCCCGCTGCTGCACGGCATCGAGATCACCGACGACCCGATGAAGGGCTTCAAGGACGCGAGCTGGTGCCTGCTCGTCGGCTCCAAGCCGCGCGGCCCGGGCATGGAGCGCGCCGACCTGCTCAAGGACAACGGCAAGATCTTCGTCGG
>CAZTLX010000312.1:0-3002 GCA_964614575.1 uncultured Phycisphaeraceae bacterium
TCCTTACCGGTGCCCGACTCGCCGGTGACCAGCACGGGCACGGGCTGGTCGGCCAGGCGGGCGATCTGGTCGAACAGCCGGCGCATCGGCGGGCTTTCGCCGATGAACTCGTCGAACCCGCCGGGCTTGTCGGGCGCGTCGCGCAACCGGCGCACCTGCTCGCGCAGCGCGCGGTGATTGAGCGCCCGTTCGACGGCGATGGCGAGCATATCGCGCTCAATGGGCTTGGTGACCAGGTCGTAGGCCCCGGCGCGGATCGCCTCGACCGCCGTGTCCAGACTGCCGAACGCGGTGATCACGATCACCGGCACGTCCGGGCGGTTCTCCGCGAGGCGGCGGCAGAAGTCGATGCCGTCGAGGCCGGGCATCTTCAGGTCGGTGACGACCGCGTCGAAATCTTCGGACAAAAAAAGCTCGTAAGCCGCCTCGGCCCGCGTCTGCCACACCACGTCACAGCCACGCCGGGTCAGGTCGTCGTGGAGCAACTGACACATCGCCGGTTCATCATCGACAATCAGGACGCGACCGGTCATGCCGCCTCGCTCGTCGGCAGGTACACCGAAAAACAACTGCCTTCGCCCACCCGGCTGCTCACACTGATCCACCCGCCGTGCTCGCTGACGATCCCGTGCGAGACCGACAAGCCCAGCCCCGTGCCCTGGCCGACCTCCTTGGTTGTAAAGAACGGGTCGAACAGCTGCTCCAGGTCGTTCGCGGGGATGCCCACGCCCGTATCGCGCACATCGAGGCGCACGAACCGCCCGGCCGCGACATCGACACCGGCCGGGGGCTCGGCATCCACGGCACACACGCCGATCACCACCTCCCCGCCTCCGGGCATCGCCTGCAGCGCGTTCTGGATCAGGTTGATCAGCACCTGCTGCATCTGGTTGGCGTCCATCGCCGGCCGCAACGATGCCGCCTGATCGTCGGCCTCGACGCGGACCTGGCCCTTGTGGCCGAGGCTGGTGACCAGCCCGAGGGTCTGGTCGATCATCGGCATCACCGCGGTGGGCGCGCGTCGGGCCTGCCGCTGCCGGGCAAAGTCCAGCAGGTGGCGGATGATGCCGGTCATCCGCGCCGCCTGCGCGTCGATGGTTTGCGCATAGTCACGGGTCTGCTCCGGGCTCAGCCCGCCGCGCGCGATCATCTCCGCACGGCCCGAGACCACGTTCAACGGCGTGCCCAGCTCGTGCGCGATCCCCGAGGCCAGCCGGCCGATCGTCGTCAGCCGATCCGCGTGCCGCATCTGTTCGATCGCCGCGATCCGGTGCTCGGTCGCCTCGCGTTCGCGCCGGTACGATGTCGCCAGCCGCTCACACATCGTGTTCAGGCCCCGCGCCAGCGACGCCAGCTCATCGCGGCCCCGCGCGTCCAGCGGCGTGTCCAGGTCGCCGCGGCCGATCTCATCGACGCGCTGCTCCAGCCGACGCAACGGCTTGCCCACCGACACGAAACCCCAGAACACGATCGCCGCGCCCCCGCAGAACACGACCAGCCCGCCAGCGACCAGCTCACGCAAGCGCGATCGTACGAGGTATCGGCTCCGCTCGTCGAGGGCCTCGGTCGTGCGCACGGCCCCGGCATCACCGATCGGGGTGTAGATGTGGTGGTTCTGATCCGCCGGGTGCCCGGGCTCGCCCACGATCACCGCCTCGCCCGCGGCAAGCCGCTCGATCGACGCCGCATCCAGTTGTGCTTCCAGGCCGTCGGGGCCGTGCGGCACCCAGGTCAACTGCACGGGGTGGTCCGAGACGTTGACCGAGCCGAGCATCGCGACGGCCTGCCTGGGCCCGGCCAGTTCCCACAGCTCGCCCATGAAGCCGCGGAGGACTCGGTCCATCAGACGAGCGTCGCGCTCGACATCGGCGCTCAGGCGGGCCGTCTCCCGCTGGATCGTCAGCATCCCCTCGACCAGCCGCACCGTCGCCAGGATCAGCACCATCACCACCACCAGCTTCAACGCGACACGCATCGCAACACCTCATGCCAGAACATTCAAAAGCCCACCAACCTATGGCATTGTTGGCAAGTGGGGCGCGAAGTCCAATGTGCGCGTCATGCCCCACGCATCGCAAGCCTGTCAAACCACCCCGGCAACGATGGGCGACGACGGATATTCCGCGGCGGATTTAAATATGAAATAATCGTTTTAATTACCGCTTCGCGTACGGCAGGCCCTCCAGCGCGGCGGCGCCGTCTTCGACGGCTTTGCGCAGCGGGAAGGCGTCGGTGTCGGCCGGCGCGAGGGCGACCCCCCCGCCGTAGGTCGCGATGATGCCGATCAGTTTGATCCCGCCCGCTTCGTCCTCGCGCAGCAGCGCACCGCCGGAATCAAAAAGGTTCACCACCGGGTAATCCGACGTGACGTAGGGCTTGCGCTCCATCTCGCCGGTCTCCTTGTTTTCCCGCCAGTCGCGGACCTCGACCTCGCCGGCGGGGAAGCGGATCAGCGGCATGCCGGCGGGGCGCAGGGCGATCGTCTCGCCCAGCAGCAATTGATTGCGCGGCCCGCCGACGCCGCGGAACTTATTCTCCGAGCCCCAGCCCGCGATGATCACCGGCGTGCGATCCAGCGCCTCATCCGCCAGCCCCAACGCCATCGGCTCGATGTGCTCGACCGGCTTCTCCAGGATCCCCATCGCCAGGTCGGCACCGGGTGCCGTCACGAAGCGAACGATCTTCACATTGTGGTACGTGTCCGGCGTGTCCTGCTTGGTGCCGATCGTGCCCTGCGTGTTCCGCCGAAAACGCACGCCGTACTCCCCCGCCGGCGGCTCGGCGTTGCCCTTGATCAGGTGCTTGGCCAGCAGCACGACATCGGGCGCGATCAGCGTCGCGTTGCCGTACCAGTTGTGGTCCCGGGCTTTGGCGTGCTCGGGGTCCAGCCCGAGCCAGCGGCTGTGGCTGAACGAACCGACCGCATCGAAGCGTTTATCCTCCGCCTCCGGCGGCTGGCCGTTGACGATGGCGGACGCGGGTGAAACCACGGCCAGCGCGGC
>CAZTLX010000313.1:0-2993 GCA_964614575.1 uncultured Phycisphaeraceae bacterium
GCTCCTGTGAGCGCCGCAGCGCCTCGCTGAAGAGGGCGTCGTGCGTCGGCTGGTCAAGGTGGACCTGCAGCTTCCTCGGCTTGTTCCGGGGGCGCAGCGCCGATCCTGGTGCCTCTGGCGGGGACGTGGGGGAAGGGGACGGGTTGATGATCATGTCGATCCTCCGTGGGCTCGTGGGGTGTGAAGCCGGCGCAGCGGTGAGCCCGGGTCCGGGCGCCGGAAGTTCAGTTAGAAGTTGCTGCCGCGGGAGCCGCCAAGAGGGACGGGCCGCGACGGGTGAAGGAAGCGGGTCGGTGACTTCGACCTAGCCTGATTATATCAGGATGCCGAAATCCGTTGTGCGCCGATGCGCCGGGTGCTAAACACGGCCACGCGGCGACTCGCTATCCCGAGCATAGCAGATTGCTGGACTGGCTTAGGCAGAGCTTCGGGGAGGGGACGCGACGCGGGCCAGCGGTCAGCGAGGCACTCCCCTAATTCCATTGTACCAGAACCGGGGACTCACGATTAACGGGCGGTGCCGATCCGCATAAGCCGGGGCGCTGCCATTGCCAAGGAGAACAGACATGGGATACTCATTAGCGATGTCCACCAACCCGTACATCACGCTGCGGGATTTGATCGAGACGTGGCCGGGCCAAGAGCCGACTCAGTTCGAGGAGTGGCCGCGGGCCTGGGCGCGTTTCCGGGAGCAGATCGTAGAGCTGATGCCCGACAGCGCGAGCCTGCGGGAACTCGACGACACCTTCAGGTCCATCTGCGAGTTCGCGGATCGGTTCGACCCCGAAGGCGACTACTGGGGAAGCGGAGCCAGGCCCGACTACGCCGACCCGTTGGTGGCCGATGAAAGAGTTCGTCACGCGGAGCGCGTTAAACAGAGCATCGAACGTGCGATGGCGTTGCTGACGTCGCTGGGGCGCCAGTACGGTGTGCACGTCGAAGCCCGTCGGCCGAAGCTGGCAGACCGTCATGAACTGCTTGACGTGAAGGAGGTCGCCGAGATGCTGCGAAAGTCGCCCCGGCACATCGAGCGTCTCTGCGATGCCGGCACCATGCCGCGGCCCGTGACGCCGCCACAGAAGAAACGGTTTTGGCGGAAGGGCGACATCGAATCGTGGATCAAGGATGGATGTCCGGACATGAGGCGGCGGTCGCCGAGAAGGGGGGCTCGGTAATGGGCACCGTCTTCCGCGAGCACTACACGAAACCGGTTCCCGTCAACGCGGTGGTTCGGCGTGAGGGGAATCTGGCGTACGCCGAGTGGACCGACAAGCGCGGTCGTTCGCGTAAAGAAAGAATCACGCTGACCAGCAACGGGCCCAAGCTCTATCTTCAAAGCAAGGTGTATGTGGCGAAGTACCGGGACGGCGACGGCATCGTGCGAAAGGAATCCACGGGCTGCCGATCGCTGCCCAACGCCCGTCAACGTTTGGCTGAGTTGGAGGACCGCGCGGAGAGAATCCGTAGCGGTATCTGGACCAGCGAAGAGGTGAACGCCGCCGACTTCCAGGCGTGGAGCATCGAGTCGCACCTGAGCGACTACCTCGACGCGCTGCGTCAGAAACGGATCCGCGGCCGGGCCGTTTCCGCGCACCACCTCCGCAACGTCGAGCCGAACCTGCGACGGGCCATCGAGTTCTGCGGTGCGCACCGCCTGGCGGACCTGAACGAACAGCAGGTACAGCGCTGGATCAACGCACGGATCGCGGACGGCGTGAGCCCCGCAACCATCAATCGGACGCTCAGCGCCCTCAAGGCGTTCTTCAACTGGTGCGTGGAGGAGGGGCGGATCAGCCGCAGCCCGCTGCTCCGGGTGCGGAAGCTCGGGGAGCAGCTGGATCAGCGTCGCCGTCGGCGTGCGTTGAAACCGGACGAGTTGGATGCGCTTTTCACGGCCGCGCGCCTGCGTCCACTCGCCGAGTTGGCCCGGCCATCAGAGAAGCTGCCCGAGAAGGAACGTATCGGGCGCCGCAGTTGGTTCAAGCCTTTAATCACCGCTGAACGGCTCATCCCCTGCGCGGACGCGGCCAGGGCCGAGCGAGGTGCGGCGCATCCTGCGGTTGTAAATGCGGTCGCGCTGGGCCATCAACGCGAGTTGATCTACCGCGTCCTTGCGGCCACCGGGCTGCGCAAATCAGAGCTTGCGTCCCTGACGCTGGCCGATGTATACCTCACAGGCAAGGCTCCGCACCTGCTGTTGTCGGCGGCGGCGAGCAAGGCGGCGAAGCCCGCACGCATCCCGATCCCCGATGATCTCAAGGCAACGCTTCAGGATTGGGTGCGGTCGCGCAGCAGATCCGCCTCGGCATCGAGACAGCAGACTAAGTTGTTTGATGTTTCCCGGGACCTGATCCGAGTGTTCGATCGCGACCTTGTTGCGGCGGGGCTGGCCCGCGCCGAACGGGTGGGCCGTTGCTGGGTGATTGACAAGACCGACGAGGATGGACGTACGCTGGACGTCCACGCGCTGCGGCACACGTTCGGTACCTACCTGAGCGTCGCCGGGGTCAGCCCGCGGACGGCCCAGGCGGCGATGCGGCACAGCGACATCAGCCTGACGATGAATATTTACACGGACCCCGAGCACCTGGCGGTCGCCGAAGCGGTCAACCATGCAGCGAGCCGGATGAGCCGCAGGCCGAAGCGAAAAAAGTGACGGAAAAGCTTGGACCAGAGCTTGGACCAGTTTCCAAGAAGAGGGTGGGGAAGGATGTCGTACTTTGGCATCCAGCCCTCCGGCGGGGCGGAGATGTGGACCAGCAATTTCAAGTCAGTAACTGATTGACTATGCTGAACTTAAGGTATTTCTTGCTTACGCTGGAACGAGACCGAGAGAAAGCGGGTGATGAGATTCGAACTCACGACATTCAGCTTGGGAAGCTGACGCTCTACCAACTGAGCTACACCCGCTTGTTCTGCGAATCTTAGCATAACGCCTCACTAAGTCGCAAGAGGCCGTGTTGTTAAAGGAGTTAGCACGATTTCGCCCACGG
>CAZTLX010000314.1:0-2948 GCA_964614575.1 uncultured Phycisphaeraceae bacterium
GATTCTAAGGGGAGCCTCTACTTTTGAGTGAGTCAGATTTGAGGGGGGATTACACGCGGGGCGGCAACTGTAGTTTTGAAGCTGCGGACCGGGGTCCGCGTGACACAATCTGATGTTTTCAAGCTGCGGACCCGGGTCCGCGTGGCGCAAACTGGTGTTTTCAAGCTGCGGACCCGGGTCCGCGTGGCGCAAACTGATGTTTTCAAACTGCGGACCCGGGTCCGTGCGGCGCAAACTGTTGTTTTCAAGCCGCGGACCGGGGTCCGGGCCGGGGAAAGGTGGGTTTTTGCGGCAGAAACGGGGATGGGCAGCGGGGAAACGCTGCACGGGGCTGGGCGCAGCGCTGCGGGTGGCGATGGGGAAGTGGTGACGGCTGCGGGTTTGGGGAGCAGGCCGAGGGGTTTAGGACTGACTCAACCGCTTGACCTCCGCGCCGCCGAGCAGTTCGACGCTATGGCGGACGAGCTTGGGGATGCGGTCGGGGACCCGGCTGTCCATCGCGGCCTTGAGCAGCTCGGCGTCGCTGATCTGTTCGAGCGCTTCGCTCGGCTTGCTGCCGGGGAACCAGTGACCGCTGTTGCCCATCATGTTGAAGCGCATCTTGCCGTACTCGGTCATGTCCCACCCGACCGCGAGGTTGCGCAGCCAGATCATCAGCGGCAGGTTGAGTCCGCCGGGCGCGCTGCGGTGGTCGGGCAGGTCCCAGGAAAAAGCCTCGGGGTTGGCGGTGCCGATCGCCTCTTTCATCGCCGCGGCCAAGCGCTTGATGATCGGCTTGGTGATCTGCTCGGCGTGGTCGAGCAGCTTGAGCGTCTTGAGGTGCAGGTCGTAGTCGCTCGGCCGGGCCGCGCCGATGCTCAGCGTGTGGACCTGCTCATGCATCAGGCAGAACAGGTCGTTGAAGATGATCGGGTGCAGCGGGTCACATAGTTTGACCAGCTTTTCCGGGGGATCGTAGAGCTTGCCGCCCTTGTCGGTCGGGCTGATGATGAACACGCCCATGTCGAGCCCGGTGGCCGCCTCGATCGCGGCCCAGTTGCGTTGGAAGATGAAGTACCAGTGGAGGTTGACGTAGTCGAAGCCGGTGTGGCCGTGGTGGGTCTGCGGCGTGTTGATCGCCTCGAGCAGGACATCGAGCGGGGCGTGGGTGGAGAAGCCGACCCATCGGCATTTGCCCTGCTTCTGCAGGTCGCGGGCCGCTTCGAGGCAACCGCCGCCCGCGCCTTCGGGGCCCAGCGTTTTTTCCAGGCAGCCCTCGTCGTTGATGCCGTGGATGGCGAGCAGATCAACGTGCTCGAGCCTCAGCCTTTCGAGCGACTCTTCGAAGTGTTGCACAAACTTGCGGGGGTCTTCTTCCGGCCCGATCTTGGTCTGGACGATCAGCTCGTCGCGCGGGAAGGTCGGCAGGATTTGTCCGAGCTGGCGTTCGGACGAGCCGTAGCCCCGCGCGGTCTCGATGTGATTGATGCCTTCGTCGATCGAACGGCGGATGGTGGCTTCGAGGTTGGCCTGGTTCTCCGCCTCGACCTGGTCGAGCGGGATGTCCTGCCACTTCTGCTGGTAGCGCATCCCGCCGGTGGAGAACACGGGCATCTGCAGATTCGTCCGTCCAAAGCGTCGGTAGTGCATAAGCAAGAGGGTACGGGGAACGGGGACCAGGGACCAGCCCGCAATTGTTCAGCGGTCGCCACGAAGTGGCACTTTCTTGTTCTTGTCGTCACGACGGCAACAGCACCATCTTGCCGATGTGTTTGCCTTGCGCCATCAGTGTATGGGCCTTTTGCACGTCATCCAGCGGATATCGCGCCGCAAGGTGTTGCCGATAGGCGCCGCACGCGAAGCCTTCAAACACCGCGTCGCACCCGGCCCGCCAGATGTCTTCCCCCGCCGCGGTCAGCTGGTAGAGCAGGAACGTGTCGATGCGGCCGCGGCGGATGATCAGCGGCTGCAGGTCCACCACGCCCGGCTCACCGAGCAGGCCGTAGAGATAAATCACCCCGCCTTGAGCGAGGCAGCGGATTTCGGTCGAGAGGTACGACCCGGCCGCGACGGGATCGAAGAACACATCGATGCCGTGGCCGTCGGTGACTTCTTTCACCTGCCGGTGCCACGGCCGATCAAAGCGTTCGCCTTCGGCGTCTTTCTGGTGGGTGACGATCAGGTGGTCATAACCGTGTTGGTGGATGGCCTTGATCGCGTCCACTTTTTCGGGCGACGAGGTGAATCCGACGGTGACTCCGCCGCGTTGTTTCACGACCTGCGCGGCGGCGAGGCCGACGCTGCTGGACGCGGCGGGCAGGCCGACGATCTGCCCCGGCTGCACGCCCGCTTTCCAGACCAGGCAGCCCCACGCCGTGAGATAAGGCAGCCAGAGCGAGCCGAGTTGATCATCGGGGATGGCGTCGGGCGCGGGCAGTGCGCGGTTCGCCTCCACGCACAGGTGCGTGCGGTATGTCCCGCCATGCGACCCATCGACGCCGCGCGGCACGGTCGGTGCCAGCGTGACGCGCTGCCCGACCCGCGCCGGCTCCACCCCGCGGCCGACCGCTTCGATCACTCCGCCGCCCTCGATGCCGGGCGTGTACGGCGGCTCGCCGGTCGAAGCCTTGTACCGGCCCGCCCGCCCCATCAGGTCGGCCTGGTTGAGCCCGATCGACGTGAGCCGCACCCGCACCTGCCCGCTGCCGGGCTCCGGCGTCGGCACCTCGCGCAGCGATAATTGCTCCGGCCCTCCAAACGATTCAACCACGACCTGTCGCATAAGACCAAGTGTAGGCCAACCGACCGGATGAACCACCGTTCGCGTGAATGCTCTCCACCCCTGCAACATATAGCCGGCGAGCTACGCCTCGCCGGGCGGATTCGCCCGGTTGCTGCATAACCGCCCGGCGAGGGGTAGTGGTTCACTTTGAGATTCGGAATCTTGGCGGCCCCGATCCGTCCCCCCG
>CAZTLX010000315.1:0-2886 GCA_964614575.1 uncultured Phycisphaeraceae bacterium
CTCGGGGATCGACAGGCAGCCTTCTTCGTGCGGCTCGGTCTGCCGGCTGGGGGCCGAGAGCTGGGGGTTGATGAACACCTGATCGTCGCCCGGCTCGCCGGTGGCGTTGGCGACAAACATCCGCCAACTCAGCCCGACCTGCGGGGCCGCGAGCCCGACCCCGCGGGCCTCATGCATCAGCTCGATCATGCGCCGGGCGACCGCGCGAACCTCGTCGTGGACCTGCGGCACGGGTGCGGCGACCTGGCGGAGGACCGGGTCGGGGTAAAAGACGATCCGCAATTCGGGGGCGGTGGCGGCCATGACCCGTGATGGTAGGACCCGGCAGGCGGGGGTCAAATCGCGGGTAATCTCCGCTGTATAAAGAATTTGGGGTTGACCGACCTCCGCTTACCCTCTACTCTGTTCCGGTGCTGTCGGAAACGGAACCGTCGGCATCGGCCCCGAAGCAGGTCATCTCCCGCGGGCCGTCAAAATCGTGCTGATGGATAATTGTTGGGGGCGTGTGGCCATGGCGACGATCACCAAAAAAGAACTCATCGACGCGATCGCAGACGCCACCGGCGAGAAGCGGGTCGTGGTCAAAAAAATCGTCCAGAGCTTCCTCGACTCGATCATCGTCGAACTGGGCAAGGGCAACCGCCTCGAGTTCCGCGACTTCGGCGTGTTCGAGGTCAAGCAACGCCGCGCCCGCATGGCCCAGAACCCCAAAACCCTTGAACCGGTCGAGGTGCCCCCCAAACGCACCGTCAAGTTCAAGGTCGGTCGGCTCATGAAGTCCACCCTCACCGACGACGGTGTCGCCGGGTTCATCGGCCTCGAAGAGGACGAGGACGACGACGAATAAACCACCGCCCGCCCGCGCCATGACGCGGTTCCACCCTCAACTTACCGCGCAGCTCGAATCCGACCGGCAACATGCCCTGGGCCGATCGCTCCGCGCCTTGCCCAACGTCGGCAAACACATCACGCTCGACGGCCGCCGTCTGCTTAACCTCGCCTCCAACGACTACCTCGGCCTCGCCGATCACCCCCGCCTCAAGACCGCGGCGATCGAGGCGATTGAGCAACTGGGCACCGGGGGCAGCGCGTCACGCCTGGTCACCGGCCACCTCGACATCCACGCGGAGGCCGAGCAAGCCTTCGCCGCCTTTAAGCATGCCGAGCGCGCCCTGATCTTGCCGACCGGTTACCTGGCCAACCTCGCGGTGCTCACCACCCTGCCGCGCGAGGGCGACCTGATCCTCATCGACAAGCTCACGCACGCGTCGCTGCTCGACGCCGCCCACGCCTCCCGCGCGGCCTTCCGCACGTTCCCCCACCTCGATTACGCGCGAGCCGAGCGGCTGATCGAGCGCCACCGCCGCCGGGCCGGCCCCGACGCGATCGTTTATCTGGTGACCGACAGCGTCTTCTCGATGGATGGCGACACTGCCGACCTGCCCGCGCTGTGCGACCTGGCCGAGCGTCACGACGCGGTGACCGTGGTTGATGAGGCGCACGCCACCGGCGTGCTGGGCGACCGCGGCGCGGGGCTGGCCGAGGCGCAAGGCGTCACGGGCCGCATCGACATCACCATCTCCACCGCGAGCAAAGCGCTGGGCGGATTGGGCGGCATCGTGACCGCGGCCGCGCCGGTGATCGACACGCTGATCAGCAAGGCCCGGCCCTTCATCTACACCACCGCCGTGCCCCCCAGCCAGGCCGCGACCCTGATGGCGGCACTGGAGGTCGTGCGCGACGAGCCGCAGCGCCGGCAGCGGCTGGCCGCGATCATCAAGCGGGTGCGTGATGCGATTCAACTTCCCGGTGTTTCGCCGATCCTTCCGTTGATCACCGGCAGCGCGGAGTCGGCGCTCGCGTTAGCCGAGGGGCTCAAGGAAGCGGGCATCCTCGCCGTGGCCATCCGCCCGCCGACGGTCGCGCCGGGCGCGGCCCGCGTGCGGCTGTCGCTGCGCACGGACCTGAGCGATGACGAGGTGGCGGGGTTGATGGAGGTGGTGGGTCGTAGGTGGTAGGTCGTAGGGCGTAGGTTGTAGGGCGTAGGGCAAACCAAATCTGCCTTTCCCTACGACCTACGCCCTACCCCTACGACCTACCTCCTACGACCTGATCACGCCCCCTCCGCCGCCGCCGCCGTCTCGTCCAGCCGGCGTTGCAGTTCGGCCTTGAGCGCATCGAACTGCTCCGCGGTCGGCCGCGGCGGCACGTGCATCGGGCCGGTGATCACCGTGGTCACCCGGCAAAACGGCAGGGGCAGGATCGTGCGGTCCCACGAGGGCAGGCGCAGGCACGGCGCGGCGTGGACGTGCGCGAGGTAGAGCGGCGAGCCGGTCGCGCGGGCCACTTCGAGCACGCCGGGCTTGGCCTGCCGTCGTGGCCCGCTCGACCCATCGACCGTGATCGCCGCGATCGTGCGCGGCCGCTGCTTCATGAACGCGATGACCTGCTGCACCACGGGGGTACGTCGGGAGCGGCCGCGCGACGAGCCGCCCCGCGCCACGTCCAGCCCGAAGTGCGTGATGACCCGAGCGATCATCTCGCCCGAGTCCGAGCGGCTGGCCACCGTCAGCAGCGGTCGGCCGCGCGCGATCAGAAGCGCGGGCAAGACCGACTCGTGGTAGATCGCCAGCGCCACGCCCTTGCCCTCGGCCAGCGCCGCATCCAGTTCATTCAGCCCCCGCGCTCGTTTGCGACACGTCGGCCAGACCAGCAGCGCCCACGCATGCACGACCCACGGGATCACGCACCACACCGCGGGCAGCAGCGGTCGGCTGATGGCTTTGCGGACCGGACGGGTGTAGCGGCGGAGGGCTCGCATGATGGGTCGCCTGGCGCATCCGACGCCTCGCTTTGCTCAGCGTTCGGCTTGTGCAAGGCATGCTA
>CAZTLX010000316.1:0-2865 GCA_964614575.1 uncultured Phycisphaeraceae bacterium
GCAGCCCGACCAGCTCGTAGCCGGCATCAAACCCGCGCTGGCTCATCGCCGCGACGTAGCCGTCGTGATCGGCCAGGGCGTAAGGCAGGAACAGGATGCGCCGGATCGAGCCGAAGTGCTCGCGCATCTGCGCGATGAGCACCGCGCGTCGTTCGTCGGTCCGGAACCCGCCGCTTCCTAAGAGCAATCGCATCGGGGTGGGGTGTCCTTGTTCAGCGTTGGGGCGCTGGCGGCTTCACGCGACCGCCGCGCGTTTCCGTGCATGCGAGCCGGCCCGTGTCTGCGAGCCGGCCCGTGTCCGCGAGCCGGCCCGTGTCGGGCCGGTCTTTAAGAGCCGGGGCGACACGCCCCGGCTCGCTGGGGGGGAGGCTCGCTGCGGGCTCGCGAGGGTGCCTCACGGCTTAAGCTGCTTCTGCAACTCCGGCAGCGCGGGGTGACGCGGGCTCAGCCGTTGCAGGCGTTGGACCATCAGCCGAGCGGCGTCGGGGTCCTCGGCCTTGAGGTACCACGTGGCGGCGGCGGCGAACGGCTCGGGGTTCAGCGGCTCGATGCGGCTGATCTCGTCGTAATACAACGCGACCAGCTCCGGCTGGCCCATCATGCCGTAGGTCCGCTCGAAGTCCGGCGCGATGTCCATGTTGAACAGGTCCTGCGGCGGCAGCTCGCGCAGCGCCGCCAACGCCGCCTGCGGGTCGTTCATCCGCCGCAGCATCGCCGCGCGTCGCCGCACGTACGTCAACCGCGTCGCCTCCTCCTCCCCGCCGAGCACCGCCAGGGCCTTGACCATCTGCTGCTCGGCCAGGCTCGGCTCGCCCCGCTTCTCGTACACCTGCGACAGCAGCGCGTGCGCCTGATGCCGCGACGAATCGAGCGCCAGCGCGTCGAGCGCCGCCCGTTGCGCCGCGTCGTAGTTGCCCGCCTCGTATTCGAGGTTCGCCAGCTTCACGCGGTGCTCGGGGTTGTCTTTGTCGAGGCTGATCGCCGCCTGGAAGTTGGTGCGGGCCGCGTCATGGTCGTGGAGCTTGAGGTACACCGCGCCCAGCAGGGCGCGGGTCTGCGCGTCTTCGCCGCCCAGCTCCAACGCCGTACGCATCTCACGCCCCGCCTCGTCGAGCCGACCGATCGTCATCAGCACCTGCCCGTGCAGCGTGTACGCCGGGGCAAAGCCGGGGTACCGCTCGACGAGCTTCGCCGCCGGGGCCAGCAGCGGGCGGGTGTCGCGCTCGTTCTGGATCGCCAGCGAAAGCTTCTGGCCCACCGTCTCGACGTCTTCCCGCGCTTGCTCGGGGTCGAACGCCCGAGGCCCACCGTCCCCGCTAAGCAGCACCAACGCGAGGACCACCACCGCCACCACCACCAGCGCCGCGATGAGGAGCACCGCGCTAAGACCCCGCGAACGGGCCTGACCCAGGGAGAGTGAGGGACGCTGATTCACGGCGTTCAGGTTAACCGATGCGGCATTCCCCGAACAATCCCCGAGAGCGGGTGACCGGGGTGAAGACATCGACCAAGCGGCCGGCCTTGTATGGATCGAGGCGGAAATGCCGGTCCGACCCCTTCGCGGTCATGGCGGTCAATGCCTTTGCCCTGAAGAGGGTGACGCGCACGGCTTAACGCCGCGGACCCGGCGCTTCACCCCGAAGCGCGGGATCGGCCTGGGCCTCCGCCTGAACGGACGCGTGGTCGGACGCCCGGTCGGACGCCCGGGCTGGCTTCGGGTCCTGGACGTCGGCGGGGTCATGCCCGGCCCAAGGCTCAACCCGCGGGGCCGAGCCGACCATCGCCCCCGGCGCGGCCCGCGGCTGGGGTGCCGCAAGCACCCCCGCCAGCATCAGCCCCATATATACCGCCACGCTGTATCGCACCCAGCTATGCAAGGTCAATCTCCCGGGAACACAAGGATGCCCCAAGCATCGAATCCAAACCCCCCGCGGGCAAGTCGAAATGCCTCGCCGTCTCCCCGCCGCGCCCCGGCCTACAATCCGCCCGATGCTCGAACTGGCGCGAACGGTGCGGTTTTGTCTGAACGGGCGGGCGGCCACCGACGCGCTCCGCCACAACGCCTACAGCGCCTGGCCCCCGCCCCGCGGCCTGGCGCGGTACTACGAGCTGGAGGTCCGCTGCCGCGGCGAGGCCGACCCGCAGACCGGCTACTTCATCAACATCAAGCACATCGACGCCGCCGTCCGCAAACACGCCCTGCCGGTGTTCGACGCGGCCCTGGCCCGGCACGACGACGCGGACATCCCGCTGGGGCGGTTGATGCGGAAGCTGCTCGACGCCCTGCAGCCGGCGCTCGACGACACCATCGCCCGGCTCACCCTCCGCCTGACGCCGATGATCCACTACACGATTGCGAGCGATGCCATGAACCAGGTGCTGATCCGCCAGAGCTACGAGTTCTCCGCCGCGCATCGGCTGCACGTGCCGGGCCGCAGCGACGAGGAGAACCGCGCGATCTTCGGCAAGTGCAACAACCCCGCGGGCCACGGCCACAACTACCGCGTCGAGGTCGCCGTGGCCTGCCCCATCGACCACGCCGGCCACACCCTGCCCATCGAGACGCTCGACGAAACGGTCGAGACCCACGCCATCGTCAAGCTCGACCACAAGCACCTCAACGTCGATGTCCCGCAGTTCCAGACGCTCAACCCCTCGGTCGAACACATCGCCCAGGTGGTGTGGGGGATGTTGCAGGACCCGATCGCGGGCCTGGGCGACGGCGTAAAGCTGGAGGAGATCAGCGTCTGGGAAACCGGCAAGACGGTGTGTACGTATCGGGGCGGGTGAAGACAAAGCGGAAGATGTGGAAAGCGGAAAAACGGAAAATTCGAGCCGGTCAACGGCAAGGGTTTGAATTTTCCG
>CAZTLX010000317.1:0-2836 GCA_964614575.1 uncultured Phycisphaeraceae bacterium
ACTCAACGTGTTTCTGCGATCTGGAAGACATTGTGAAAAGACCTTCACCTAACGTCAATCGGCTCAGTTGCCGGCCACCCGCGGAAGCGAGCTACCAACCGACAACCACATTCTACTCGCGGGCGTCGCCGGTCAACTGCAGCCGGTGGTTAGCTGCCTTCCGTCGGTGCAGCTTTGTCCAACGATTCATGGTAAAGCGCATCCATCGCGATACGGCTCTTGAAAATCAGCATGAGGCCTGCTGCCAAAGCGACTGCAGACGCGATTGTCCATCCCAGTGCATACCCGCCGCTGAAAGGCATGTCGTACTCACGAGCCACACGGAATTGCTGCCACAGGTCGATACCGTTTCCGACTAACCCAACAATGCCGTCAATGGCGAAGAAGATACCAAGCAATCGCACCAGCAATTGCATGAGTGGACGGTGGTGGTTTTCGTCGGGGGTCATGGGCAGCTAACAGTGATTAAGTAAACAGGTTCGTTTCCCTATCACGTAATCGTATCCGGGGTTCGTGGCCAATACAAGCATCTTTTGTTTCTGGGGTTGGAGAAAATCCTTGCACAGAAGTACGGCTTGTATTAGGGTGTCTGGATGAGACTGCTTCAGCGGGTCGAAGAAATCTGTCGGGTCCGGCGGTATTCGCCGCGGACCGCGCAGGCCTATGGCCATTGGGTTGGGCGATACCTTAAAGCCGTGCGGGCGCGGGACGGGCGGTGGCGGGCTCCGGAAGAGCTCACGGCGGCAGACGTTTCGTGGTATCTGACGGGGCTGGCGACCCGGCGGAAGGTTTCGGCCAGTTCGCAGAACCAGGCCCTCAACGCGCTGGTGTTCCTCTACCGCGAGGTGCTCGGGATCGAATTGGGCCGGTTCGATGCCGTGCGGGCCAAACGCAGCCGGCGGCTTCCCACGGTGTTGAGTCCGGCAGAGGTCGCCTTGGTGCTGGACGCGATGAGCGGGGCCGATCGGCTGCTGGCGGAGTTGCTGTATGGCTGCGGGTTGCGGGTGAGTGAGGGGTGTGGGTTACGGGTGAAGGATGTCGAGGTGGACCGCCGACGGGTGATGGTCCGTGGGGGCAAAGGCGGGAAGGATCGTTCGGTGATGCTGCCCGAGCGTTGTGTGGACGCGGTGGGCCGGCAGTTGGGCCGGGTTCGGCGGGTTTGGGAGCGGGACACGGCTGCGGGCTTTGGTGGGGCGACGCTTCCGGAGGGGATCGGCCCGCGCTTTGAGCGGTGCGCGGCCCAATGGGGCTGGCAGTACCTGTTCCCGGCCGCGCGGCGGTGCCGCGATGGGCACGGGCGGGATCGCCGGCATCATGTGCATGAGAAGGTGGTTCAGCGGAAGGTCCGCGACGCCGGCCGCCGGGCCGGGGTGGCCGGCCGGGTCACCTGCCACACCCTGCGACACAGCTTCGCGACGCACCTGCTGGAAAGCGGGGTTGATGTGCGGACGATCCAGAAGCTGCTGGGTCACGCGCGGCTGGACACCACCATGATTTACACGCACGTAATGGAAGAGGCGGGCAAGGGCGTCCTGGGGGTGGTGAGTCCGTTGGACCGCAACCGCGCCGCGATGGCCGCGGGTTGATGGCGGGGGCATCGAAAAGGGATAAGGAGCCTCAGAATAACCTGCCGGATACCCCGCCCAAGCTCCGCTGCGCTGCACATTGGCGGGCTTGGGCGAGGTTATTCAGAGGTCACGTTTGAATCACCGCGAAGCCGCGAAGATGGCGAAGGGCGCGAGGCGATGCTTGTTTTCATCACCTGAATCACTTCTCGAACCGCGCTTGCTTCGCGTCTTCGCGGTGGAAATCTAATCGTACGGTCGAGGGTGATTCAGAGGTTCGATACGTCCATTCATGCGGGCCGGGCCAAGCGGGGCGGTCAGCGGCGGGGGAACGGGTAGGCGGGGAAGGTGGGCAGCGGGGGCAGTTCATTGGGGTCGCGGCCTTCGGCGCGGCAGCGGGCAACGTGGCGCTGCTTGAGCTCGGCCTTGATCCGGCGCGAGCCGTCCTCGATGTACCCGGCGCGGCGGGCGGCCTCGAAGTAGCGCTGGCTGATGCGGGAGATGGCTTCCTCGGCCCAAAGCCGCACGTACGGCGGGGTGCTGGGCTCGGTCGCGAGGCGGGTGAGGCGTTGGATGGTGGCGTCGGTCTGTCGGGCGAACTCCCCGAGCAGGTGGTCGCCGAGCTCGACGCCGGGCGCGATCGCGCCCAGCCGACGCAGCCGGGCCCGCTCGCGCGTCACGGTGCGCACGCTGATCCGCATGAACTGCGCCACGTCCTGGCTGGTGAATCCCGCGGCGATGAGGTGGTCCACGCACTGCCGACGCTGCCGACTGGTGAGCTGTTTCGGGTCGCGCTGTTTGCTCTGGAGCTGGTCGATCAGATCGGCCACATCGGGCGTTTCGGCCGGGGTCTCGGGCGCGTCATCGGGTGCGGCGCCGGGCGCGTCATCGTGCGCGGCCCGCGGCAACGGCTTGGGCGCAAAGCCCGGCTTGGCGGGCAGCGACGACGCCGAGGCCCGATCAGGCGCGAGCGGGGCGGGGGCAGAGGCGGGGGATGTGACGGGGGCGGCGGGCATCGAGAAGTCGGGGCGGATCGCGAGCGACATGGCGGGGCTCCGGCGGGGGGAACAGATCGTGTGAGAGAAAAAAACGCAGCGACTTGAAGTAAGGTAATTGTTTGGTATTATAAGCGGTGGGGTGGCGAGGTCAAGGGGCGAGGTGGGGTTTTTGTTTGTCGGTCGTGGGGGGAGTGGCAGGGTGAGGGGGTGATAGCGGGTCGGAATCGTGAATGTCCAGGTGGACAGGGGTGGACAGGGGGTGGACGCGGCGTA
>CAZTLX010000318.1:0-2810 GCA_964614575.1 uncultured Phycisphaeraceae bacterium
GGGCGCGCCGGTCAGCTCCCCGCCGCCCCGCCGCCCCACCCGCTCCGCAGGCGCCTGTGAGGGGCGCCCGCTCCGCGGGAGGGCCTGCCAACCCGGCGCCCAACACGCACCCGCTGGCGCCGGGGCACGCGCCCAACACGCGCGGGGAGCTCCGCCCCCGCACGCATGGCGCCGGACCGCTTCGCGGCCCGCAAGGTGCGTAAAACCCGAAGCACCCAGCCGCCCGCGTAACGAGCGCGGACGCAGGCCGCCGACCCGAAAGCCCTACCCGCGAACTGCCCCGCAAAACGCATCCTAGAGGCTCGCCGCAACACTGGACGACTTATAGACTTAAAGCTGCGTTGTCTTCCACGCGGGAAGCGGCGGCGCCTTGCACACCCCCTCCGCAGGCGCCGCCGCCCCCACGCACGCCACCCGCCCCACCCCCACCAAACCCGAAGCAATCCCCAGGCCCTTATTCTTTTCGAGAGATCATCGTCATGAAATTCATCCCCACCCTTGGCGGTGAGTTCTCAGGTTCCGCAGGTGGCATCGTCGCCAGCCGCAACAAAGGTGGCGCATACTTTCGCCGCCGCGCCGTACCCACCAACCCGAACACCACGCTCCAGCAGGCTCGACGCGCATCGCTCGCCGCCAGCGCCATCAACTGGAACAACCTAACCGACGCACAACGCAGCGCGTGGGACGCCTACGCCGTCGGCACCCCAATCGTGGACCGAATCGGCCAGACGATCACGCTCACCGGCCAACAAGCGTACGTCAGGGCCAAAGCCGTTTGGCTGACCTACGACGCCTCGACCCAGGTGGACGAAGACGCGCCAACCACCCCGGGCTTGAGCCGCCCCGTCGTCAATCTGTCCACCACAGCGGTCGGACTTCCCATCGTCTTCTACGACGACGGGTTGGACGAATGGCAAGTCGGCCTGTTCTTCGACATCGAGGGCACCGCATCCGCAGCGTTCGCCCTATTCATCGGAGACCCCCTAACCCCAGGAACGAACTACTTCAAAGGGCCCTACCAACTCTTGGGACCGATCGCGTGGGCCGCATCCGCGACAACCGGCGTGACCAGCCCCTCCGCGCCCAACGCGCTACGCGTCCCCCTCGTCGCGGGCCAGCGCCGCGGCGTCCGAATCCGCGGAATCGACATCAACAACCGCATCAGCCCAGCCTACGAGGTCATCGCCACCGTAACGGCCACGTAACCGATGCAGGCCACACGCCACCGCGGGAGCTCCCCCGCAGCGCTGAGCGCGGCCCGATTCTTCGAAGACGGACGACGCCGCAATTCGGACTGGCTCGGATTCTGGTCGCACGACGCGCTGACCGACTACATCGAGCGCGGCGGATTCTGGTCGCTCGAGGAAAACGGAGACCACGTCGCGGCGGCAATCGTCGGAGGCAGAATCCCGACGTGCAAGGTTCACGCCATTTACACCCGCCCCGACGCGCGGAGGCTACGCCTTGCCCTGGCCCTCCTGGACGAGATCGACGCTCACGCACGCCACCGCGGCTTTGCTCGCCTTCGCGCTCGCGTCGCCTGTGACCTTCCCGACTTCGCGTTTTGGTCCGCCGCGGGATTCGAGATCGCCCGCATTGTGCCAGGAGGGCGACGCCGCAGCCGCAGCATCGCCCTCCTGGTGCGCGAGGCGCCCGCTTCTCAGGCGCTTCCGTTATTCGCAATGCACCGCGGCCGCAGCAGCAGCGCGAACCGCAGGTTGAACCCGGTGAGCCCAATCCTCGACTGACTCGAGCTCAAGCGGCTGCGGCAGACGGTAGAGACAAGACACCGCTTCAACCAAGCGCCGCGCACTCGCGAGCCCTGGACGAACCGCCGCAGGCTCACGCCCCAGGGCCGCGGCCCGCAGATGCCCCCGCTTGCGCCCGCGCAGGAGCTCAACCACCGCGCCGCTGGGAGGATCGAGCTCCGTCGCCTCCAGCTCCGTGACGAGCCCGAACCACGTGGCCGCCCCGAGCTCCGCGAGGTAGCCCCGCACCTCGTGGGTCCCATGCGGCGACACCACCAGGAGCGTCCGCGCCGAAGGCTGTTGCTGCAAGCAGAGCGGACAATCATCGACAGGGCAGAGAAGCGTCCGCCCCGCCCAATGGGTAGCGAACGTCAGAGGCTGGACCGACTGCACAACGACAGGCAGAGGCTTGGGTCCGCCAGGTACACGCAACAGCGGCAGATTCGCCGCACACCTAGAGCCGTTCAGCAACATAGTTCCCCTCACTTCGTGTAGCGCACGTAGACATTGGCGCAGCCCCGAACGTCCGCGACCGCGACAGCGCCGAACGACCGCGCCAAACGTTCGACGTACAAACACGGTCAACCCCCGCGAGCCCAACAAAAAGCTGGCCGCGTGTTCACCTAGAGCCCGCCACGAGCTCCCGACCACAAGATGTAGTGGTGTCTGCGGTCAACGAGCGGACAACGCAGGCCCCCCAAGCTACCAGCCAAAGCACCGGCCACCGCACCACTACATATTGTGGTCGCGGAAACCCGCAGAAATCAGCCACCGGCGACCCGGCCCCGAGGTGGACACTCCGGCAAACGGGAATTCCGGCAAAAACACCAGCCGCGAATCCGGCCCAAGCCCGGCCCAAATCCGGCCCAAACCCCGCCCGGCCAAGAAGCTCCCGCCGCTGTCGCGTACTTCAGGCTCTGCCCGCTGCGGTGCTCCGGCCTCCTGCCTTCGCCAGTTTTTCTGCCGGGCTTCGTGCGGCGGCGCGCTGCGGGCCTCGAGCTCCCCGGCGGCGGCGGGCCGGGCTTCCATGCCGCCCCGCCGCGCGGCGTCGTGCCGCGGGCC
>CAZTLX010000319.1:0-2809 GCA_964614575.1 uncultured Phycisphaeraceae bacterium
TGGCCGTCGTGCCCGATACCTGCTCCCTATTGGGTTCGAAAGGTTCGAGGCAATTGAAGCCCCGAGCCGGCCTCGCGAACCACGGGCGGTCTTGGATTGTCTTCGGCGATTATAGCTGATCCACTTGATTGGGCGAACCGGAATCCGCCCGATTTGTGAAACCTTCGTCAGGTTGGTGAGTAGGGGGGGGACTTGTTACGCGAAGCATCGCATCAGACCCCCGCCGCCCAGCGCTGCTGCGCCACCGCCAGCGCGTTATCGTGGACGCGTTTCAAATAATGAGCGAAGCACAGCCAGAAGATGACCTGGCACAAGCCATAAACCACCAGGAATAAGTACATCATCATCCATAGCATTTCCACCGCGCCGCGCAGCGGGCGGCGGTAGCCGATGGTGTCGTGGGCGATCATCGCGACGATGAACAGCAACAGCAGCATGAGGGTGGCGCAGGCCAGTGTCATGCTCGACCAGTCAAACCCGTCGAGTCTGGCCGCCCGTGCGATACGGCGTGCGAACAGGTGCAGACCCACCAAGCAGAGTGCGATGCTCAACGCCAAGCCCGCCAGTGGCAGCAGGTAGAGCGTGGTTTCTCGCGCCAAGAGCGCGGCCAGCAGCATCACGCCGGCAGCCGTCATCGACCAGGCGATCATCCGCCGCAGCCCGCGCCCGCGGAATTGCGCCCGCGGCGGGTCGCCGCAGATCGCCATTGTGCCTATGAGCCCGAAGAGTAGTCCGAAACCGCACAGCGGGATCAGCGGCCAGGCCACCGCGAGGCACACCGCGCCGCGCCATACCTGCCCGAGCCAGAACGGCGGCATCAGCGCGGCGTGATCACTGCTTAGCGAATCGGCGATCGGGTCCCCGCATTCCGGGCAGTGGCCATCCTGCGGCTGGGTTCGCAGGTTGTACTGACAGGTCATGCACACCACATCCGCATCGATCCGCCCCTGCCGATCGATCGGCACCACCGCGGAATGCGTGAGGTCGTGGTTCATGCGCCCGGTTCGCGCAGCAGGCGGGCGTACTCGACGATCGCGTCGTGGGTGGTGTACTTTGGCGACCAGTGGAGACCGGCCTTGGTCAGCGACAGGTCGGCGCAGGTGTAGTCCTGATAAAACGAGTAAGGATTCTCAAAATAATCCGGCTCGTAAGACGTACCCAGCGCTTCGTTGAGGGCGGCGACGATCTGGTTGAAACTGGTCGCTTCGCCGGTGCCGACGTTGTAGATGCCGGACTTGGCCCCCTCTTGCGCCCCGGCGAGGGTGCAGCCGACGACGTCCTTGACGTACACCTGATCGCGGGCCTGATCGCCGGGGCGGAAGATGCGTGGGCGGTGGCCGGCGAGCATCTGCTTCGCGAGCTGGTAGATCATCGACGCCATCTTGCCCTTGTGCTGCTCGCCGGGGCCGAAGACGTTGAAGTAGCGCAGGCCGACGACGTGGGCGTCGGGGTGCTGGGCGAGCGCCTGGCGGTGCAGGTTTTCCATGACCCACTTGGAGAAGCCGTAGACGTTGGCGGGTCGGCCGGCGTCGTCGAGGGTAAAGGGCGTTCGGGCGGCGGTCTTGCCGTTGGCCGTGGTGCCGTAGGTCGCGGCCGAGCTGGCCCAGACGAGCTTGATGCCGCGCTCGATGCACACGTCGAGCATGATCTGAAACGGCTCGACGTTGTCGGCGATCATCTTCGCCTCATCGGTCACCGTCGTGTCGGTGATCGACGCCTCGTGGTACACCACATCCGGCTCGAACGCATCGCAGAGCGATTCGAAATCCAACTCGTGCAGCGGGCGGGCGATGAAGTCGCCCCGGTAGGTCCAGCCGGTGGGGCCTTCGCCAGAGAGGTTCGCGAAGGTGCCGACGCGCAGGTCGTCGATGACCAGTAGCTTCGCGTCGGGGTGCTGCTGCTGAAGGGTTCGGGTCAGGTTGGCGCCGACGAAGCCCGCGCCGCCGGTGATCACGATATTCATGGGGGCGGTTCCGTGGCGAAGTCTGGAGCGAACCGAGCGCGGTCGTCCCTCCGCGAACTTCCGGGGCTTAGCGCGGCAGGGCGGGGGGGATGGCCAGCTTCATCCCGGCCTGCAGGCGGTCGGGGTTCGAGCCGATGCGGTCCCGATTCGCGTTGTAGATCAGGTTCCATCGCGTCGGGTCGGTGTAATACTGCGCGGCAATGTTCGAAAGGTTTTCGCCGGCCTTAACGGTGTGGATGACGGTGTTGGCCGGGGCCTCGATGTCGTCGAGCTCTTCCTCGACCACATCGCCCTTGGGCGGCAGCTTCAGTTCCTGACCGATCTTCAGCCGGGCCGGATCGACCAACGGGTTGGCTTGTGCGATGGCCTGCCAGTAACGATCCGAGCCGTAGACCCTTTCGGAGATGCGGAAGAAGTTGTCGCCGGCCTCGACGGTGTAGGTCCGCGGGGGGGTGGTGGCGGTCGTGGGTGAGGTGGTCGCGGGCGGCGTAGGCCGCGGGGGCGCGGTGGTCAGGGGGGTCGGCGGGTTGGCGATGGCCGGCGAAGGGGTTTCGTCTTCGGTGGCCATGGGGGGCGGCAAGGCGGTCGCCACCTCGCCGGGCTGCTGGCCGGCGGTGTCGGCGGAGGTTTCAGCGGCGTTCGCCGGGGTGTCCGAGGTGTCCGCAGTGGTGGTATCGCGCGGCGGCAGTGCCGCGCCGCGGCGAAGGGCATTGATGCTGGCCATCAGATCGTCGTTGGCCCCGGTGGAGCCATCGGGTGAGGTCTGGGGCTGGCCGAGGGTGATCTGTGCCGGCGGTGTCGGCGGCGGGGGGGTGGTACCGGCGGCGTCGTTTGCGGGCGGCGTCG
>CAZTLX010000320.1:0-2786 GCA_964614575.1 uncultured Phycisphaeraceae bacterium
TTGACGGTGCTGGGCGCGCCGTCGACCAGGTCCTTGGCTTCCTTCAGGCCCAGGCCGGTGGCTTCGCGGACGGCCTTGATGACCTTGATCTTCTGGTCGCCGGCCGACTTGAGGACCACGTCGAACTCGGTCTTCTCTTCGACCTCTTCGGCCGCGGCCGCGGGGCCGGCCATCATCATCGCGCCGCCCGCCGCCGGCTCGATGCCGTAGGTCTCCTTGAGGTAGTCGCCGAGTTCGACGGCTTCCTTGAGGGTCAGGCCGACGAGCTTGTCGCCCAGTTCTGCAATCGCTGCTTCTGCCATGGTTCAATACTCCGTTGCGTTGTCCTTCCCAGAGGCGACCGAACGTCGGCCGTTTAACCCCGCGGGGCCAGTGGGAACGGGTTTCTAAATCTGTTTTGGTCAACCACGCGCGGGGCAAGCCCCGCGGCTAAATTGAACGTGAAGTCACGCGACTTTCTTGATCTCTTCGCCCTTTTCGAGCTTCTCTTCGATCGCCTTGACGAGCGAGGCGAGCTTGCGGCCGGGGCCGAGGATCGAGCCGACCAGCTTCTGGCCCGGCGTGAGCAGGATCTGCACGACCTTCGCCTGCGCCTCTTCCTTGGTCGGGTATTCGGAGAGCTTCTTGATCTCGTTGGGGCCGAACTTGATGCCGTCGAGCAACGCCCCCTTGAACTGCATGTTCTGGACCTTCTTAGCCCAGTCGATCAGCTCGCGGGCGACGGAGACGACGGAGGTGTCTTCGCCGACGGGATAGACCACGGCGTTGGAGCCTTCGATCAGCTCGTTGAAGCCTTCGAGCTCGGTGCCGGTGAAGGCCCGCTTGGCCAGCGAGTTCTTCACGACGGTGATCTTGATCTGCTTCTGGGCCAGGCCCACGCGCATCTCGTTGGTCGTGTTGGAGGCGATGCCTCGGATATCGACCAGCACGCCGCCGGTGATGCCCTCGAAGCGGCTCTTGTAGCTGTCGGTGATCAGGTTTTTAACGGGCTTGCTCATGGCGAGCTCCAGGGTACGGGGTTCGGGGATCAGGGATCAGGGATGGGTCACGGGCGGGACGCTTGTCTGGTCCCTGATCCCCGTTCCCTGAGCCCTGAGCATTACTCGGCGATCAGGACGCTGGGGGTCATGGTGGCGCTGACGGCGATCTTCTTGACGTACTGACCCTTGGCGGTCGAGGGGCGGATCTTGTGGATGTGCTCGAGGAACGCCTTGGCGTTCTCGACCAGTTGCTGCTGGTCGAAGCTGAACTTGCCGATGGCCGCGGCGATGTTGCCGAACTTATCGTTGCGGTACTCGACCTTGCCCGCGGCGAACTCCTTGACGGCCGCGGCGGCCTGGGGGGTCACGGTGCCGGCCTTGGGCGAGGGCATCAGGCCCTTGGGGCCCAGCGTCCGGCCGAGGCGCGAGACGACCTTCATCATCGCCGGCTCGGCGATCGCGACGTCGAAGTCCATCCAGCCGCCCTCGATCTTCTTGACCAGGTCCTCGCCGCCGGCCTCGATCGCCCCGGCTTCCTTCGCGGCGGCGACCTTGTCGTCGGAGACGAACGCGACCACGCGTTTGGTCTTGCCGATGCCGTGCGGCAGGCTCAGCGAGCCGCGCAGGTTCTGCTCGGCTTGGGCAGGGTCGATGCCCAGGTGGACGACCAGGTCCACCGACTGGTCGAACTTGGTGGCCTTGAAGGTCTTGAGCTTGGCGATCGCGTCTTCGATCGGCAGGGTGATCTTCTGGGAGGTGCGTTCCGCGTCCGAGCGGTAGCGTTTGCCTTGTCGGGGCATGGTCTTTTCCTTTCGATGCGCCAGGGATTTGGCGTTCATCTTCCACGGTTTGCGGCGGTCCGTGGTCAACCGGGTGCGTTATTTTCGATTTCGTGAATTTCGATTTTCGATTGGGGCGATTCTCGCGGTTGCGTCCTGCCGACCAATCGAAAATCGCGAAATCGAAAATCGAAAATCAATCAACAACATCGATGCCCATCGACCGGGCGGTGCCGGCGAGGGTTCGCATCATGGCTTCGGTGCTGTGGCCGGTCAGTTCCTTGCCTTTTTCCTCGGCGATCTTGCGGAGCTGGTCCTGGGTGACCTTGCCGACCTTGTCCTTGTTGGGCACGCCCGAGCCCTTGTCCACGCCGGCGGCGTCCTTGATGAGGACGGCGGCGGGGGGGCTCTTGAGCTCGAACTCGAAGGAGCGGTCTTTGTAGACGGTGATCACGCAGCCGACGACCTTGCCGTTGAGATGGGCGGAGGCGGCGTTGAACTGCTGGATGAACTGGCCGGGGTTGACGCCGTGCTGGCCGAGGGCCGGGCCGATGGGCGGCGCGGGGGTCGCCGAGCCGCCGGGCGCCTGGATTTTGAAGACGGACGTGATCTCTTTCTTGGCCACGGGGGCCTCCTTTCGATTTGCCCGCGGGTGACGGGCGTATCTCCCACGATTTTCAAACCGGCTCGTGGTTGGCCGGGGTGGGTTGTGCAGTGGCCAGGGCCGGGATCGAACCGGCGACACCGGCATTTTCAGTGCCGTGCTCTACCAACTGAGCTACCTGGCCCAGGCCCCGCGCCAAGCCGCAGCGCGGCCGGGGTTGTCGCTCACGGTCAAGCGAGCCGAGTAGCATAACAACCGCCGGGCTAAACGCAAACCGTGACACGCCGCCCTTGACGGCGCTGCCGGGCGGGATTACCTTGTTGCGTTCTGCGGCCCGCGGCTGTCGCCGCGTCCCCGCGCCCCTCGATCGCCGCGCGCACCACATGCGGGTCGCCGTGCACCGTCAGGAAGTCCGGCGCGAGC
>CAZTLX010000321.1:0-2743 GCA_964614575.1 uncultured Phycisphaeraceae bacterium
TTAGAAGTGGATCATCCGTCCGTCCACGCCCAGGGCGGCTTCGTGGACGGCTTCGCTCATCGTCGGGTGGGCGTGGATCGTGGCGATGACTTCCTCGGCGGTGGCTTCGAGCTTGCGGGCCAGGGCCATCTCGGCGATCAGCTCGGTGACGCCCTCGCCGATCATGTGCGCGCCCAGCACCTCGCCGTGCTTCTTGCCGGTGATGAGCTTGACGAAGCCCGCGGTCTCGCCCAGCGCCTGCGCCTTGCCGCTGGCCTGGAAGGGGAAGGTGCCGGCGTTGTACTCGATGCCTTCTTCCTTGCAGCGCTGCTCGGTGAAGCCGATCGACGCGACCTGCGGCTGGCAGTAGGTGCAGCCGGGGATCGAGTCGTAGTCGATATCCTCCGCTTCGTGCCCCGCGAGGCGCTCGACGCAGACGATCGCCTCCTCCGACGCGACGTGCGCCAGCCAAGGCGGGCCGATCACGTCGCCGATCGCATAAATCCCCTTCACCGACGTCTGGTACTTGCTCCCGGGGGTGCGGTAGTTGGTCTTGATGTGGCCCTTGACCAGCTCGATGCCCAGCTGATCGTCGAAGAGCCCGTCGAAACGGCCGCGGACGCCGATGGCGACCAGCACCTTGTCCGCTTCGAGCGTTTTGGGCGAACCGCCCTTCGATTCGTCGGCCGGCACGATCGTGGCCTTGATGCCCGCGCCGGTCTTCTCGATCGACTTGACAGTCTGCCCGGTGAGGACCTCGATGCCCTGCTTCTTGAACGCCTTCTGTGCCGCTTTGGAGACCTCATGGTCTTCGATCGGCAGCACGCGGTCGAGCATCTCGACGACGGTGACCTTCGTGCCGAAGGCGTTGTAGAAGTAGGCGAACTCCATGCCGATCGCGCCCGAGCCGACGATCAAAAGACTCTCGGGCCGCTGCGGCAGCACCATCGCCTCCTTGGAGGAGATGATCGTCTCGCCGTCGAACGGCGCGCCCGGCAGCGCGCGGGGCGCGGCGCCGGTGGCGATGATGATGTGCTTGGCCTTGAGCACCTGTTTGGGCTTGGCGCTGAAGCGTACCTCCGCGGGCATGTCCTGGTCGATCGCGGGGCGCTTGGGGTCGGTATCGACATCCTTGCGGTCATAGACCTCGACGGTCCCGGCTTTGGGGATAAACGCGTGGCCGTCGAAGTGCTCGATCTTGTTCTTCTTGAACAGGTGGTGGACGCCCTTGTTGAGGTTGCCCGCGACCTTGCGTGAGCGGCCGATGACCTTCTCCCAGTCGAAGGACACGTCCTTGGCGTGGATGCCCCAGTCCGCGGCGTCGTGGGTGAGCTTGTGATAGAATTCCGCGCCGGCGAGCAAGGCCTTGGTCGGGATGCAGCCCCAGTTCAGGCACACGCCGCCGAGCTTGTCGCGCTCAACGCAGGCGACTTTCATGCCCAGTTGGGAAGCGCGGATGGCGCCGACGTATCCGCCGGGCCCGCCGCCGATGACGATCAGGTCGAATGAGGTGGGGTCGGCCATGGCCGGGGGCTCCAAAGATCAGGGGGGATCAAATGCGGCCGGGATGGCCGGCAACACAGATTCGATTCTAGGACAACCGCCCGCACCTTGCGCGTCGGCGGCGGGGGCACCGGTGTCATGGCTGCAGCGGCTTGGAGGAGGGCTTATCATCTGGCGATGCCGGATGATGTCGCACAATCCGATGTGGCCGCGTTTGATCAGATCGCTTCTCGGCTGGAGGCGCTGCGGCAGCAGCTTTCGCGGGTGATTGTCGGGCAGGACGACATCATCACCGCGCTGCTGACCGGCGTGCTCTGCCGGGGGCACGTGCTGATCGTCGGTGTGCCGGGGCTGGCCAAGACGCTGCTGGTGCGCAGCCTCGCGCGGGCGCTGGACCTGTCCTTTCACCGCATCCAGTTCACACCGGACATGATGCCCTCGGACATCCTCGGCACCGAGCTGATCCAGGAAGACGCGGAGACGGGCCAGCGTCACCTGCGGTTCGTGAAGGGCCCGGTGTTCGCGCAGCTCATCCTGGCGGACGAGATCAACCGCACGCCGCCCAAGACGCAGGCGGCGCTGCTCGAAGCGATGGCGGAGCATCAGGTGACGGTGTCGGGGCAGACGATGGCGCTGGCCGAGCCTTTCATCGTGGTGGCGACGCAGAACCCGATCGAGCAGGAAGGGACGTACCCGCTGCCCGAGGCGCAGCTTGACCGTTTCATGTTTTCGTTGTGGATGGATTACCCGGGGAAAGAGGATGAGAAGCGGATCGTGGCTGACACGCCCCGGATCCACAGCGAGTCGATCACGCCGGTGGTTGATGCGCAGGCGCTGCTGCGTGCGGCCGAGCTGATCTGGCGGATGCCGGTGGCGGATCACGTGGTGGATTACGCGGTGAGCCTGGCGCGAGCGACGCGGCCGGGCGATCCTGATGCGCCGCAGGTCACTCGGGATTATGTCGCCTGGGGTGCCGGGCCGCGGGCCGGGCAGTATCTGATCCACGGGGCCAAGGCGCTGGCGGCGATGTCCGGTGAGCCTGCCCCGGCGTGCGAGCATGTGCGCCGTGTGGCCAGCTCGGTGCTGCGTCACCGCGTGCTGCTCAACTACGCGGCAACCGGCGACGGGCTTAGCCCCGCCGGCGTCATCGATCAGATCATGAATCAGGTCAGGGAATCGGACTACACCTGATCGCCCGGGGGAGATTGGAAGTGACACGCATCACAAGAAAAACTCAGGCCTGGTGCGGTGAATCCCTACA
>CAZTLX010000322.1:0-2709 GCA_964614575.1 uncultured Phycisphaeraceae bacterium
TGTCAAGGATGTGCTTGATCTGAAGCAAACGGCGGCAAGGGAAACGCTTGTGAACGGCGCCAAGAAAACGGAGCGCCGGAGCGGGGCCGGCGGGCGGCTGAAAAGTGTGGCGCTTATGACCTGACCTGCTGAATTGGTGAGCCATGTTTGTGACGTAACAATCGTCACAGACCTCACCGGCAGCGGGGTAAGCGGAGTGTATCAGGACATGAGCATGTGGAGCGAGATCCGCCGGCGGGTGCTGGTGGAGGAGACGAGCAAGCGGGCGATTTGCCGCGAGTACAACATCCATTGGGAGACGCTCAAGAAGATCCTTGAGCACGCAGAGCCGCCGGGCTACCGGCGGAAACAGTCGCGGCCGAAGCCGGTGCTGGGGCCGTTCCTGCCGGTGATTCAGGAGATCCTGGAGCAGGACCGCAAGGCTCCGAAGAAGCAGCGTCATACGGCCAAGCGGATCTTTGATCGGCTTCGCACTGAGTACGGGTACGAAGGCGGCGAGACGGTCGTCAAGGACGCCGTACGGGCCTGGCGACAGGGGAAGGCCGAGGTGTTCGTCCCCCTGAGCCACCCACCGGCCCACGCCCAGGCCGACTACGGCGAGGCAACGGTGCGGATCGGCGGCGAGCCGGTCAAGGTGGCTTTCTTCGTGATGACGCTGCTGTACTCCGACGCCATCTTCTGCCAGGTCTTCCCTCGCGAATGCACCGAGACGTTCCAGGAAGGCCATCGTCGGGCGTTTGAGTTCTTCGGCGGCGTGCCACGGCGGATCAGCTACGACAACAGCAAGATCGCCGTGGCGACGATTGTTGGTCGCCGGGGCGAGACGCCGACGCGAGAATTCCTGCGACTCCAGAGCCATTACCTCTTCGACCATCACTTCTGCCTGGTCCGCCGGGCTAACGAGAAGGGGCATGTGGAGAGCCTGCTTGGGTTCGCCCGCCGGAATTACCTGGTGCCGGTGCCCGAGGTCGACAGCCTGGAGGCACTCAACGAGGAGCTTGCCGGGCGGTGTCGTGAGGATCTTGAGCGCACGCTGCGCGGCAAGCCGGCGACGAAGACCGCGCTGCTGGCCGAAGAGCGGGAACAACTCCTCTCGCTGCCGAAGCAGCCCTTCGAGGCCCGACGGATCGAGACGCCCAAGGCCAATTCGCTGTCGCTGGTGCGGTTCGATCGCAACGACTACTCGGTGCCGACCGCGTATGCCCACCGTCAGGTCACGGCGGTCGGCGGCATCGACGAGGTTCGACTGGTCGTGAATGATCAAGTGGTGGCGCGACACCCACGTTGCTGGGACAAAGAGCAAACGTTCTTCGATCCTCGTCACTATCTGGCACTGCTGGAGCGGAAGCCGGGAGCGCTGGATTACGCCCGGCCGCTGGAGAACTGGGACTTGCCCGCGTGTTTCACGACCTTGCGGCGACGTCTGGAGGCCGACATGGATCGGCTTGGCACGCGAGAGTTCATCAAAGTGCTGCGGCTGTTGGAGCATGCCACGCAGAAGCAGCTTGCCGCGGCCATCGAGCGGGCCCTGGCGATCGGGGCGAACACGGCCGATGCGATTCGGCTGATTCTCGAGTCGCAGCGTGAAGAGCCTACCCGGTGGTTCCGGCTCGACGGCCGACCTCACCTGGCGGCCGTCGCGGTTCCCGTGCCGAATCTTCGTGCCTACTCCTGCCTGAGCACGGGAGGCAGCGTATGAACAAGATCGAAACCAAGAGCACCGTGCTGCTGAAGCACCATCTCAAGGCGCTACGGCTGCCAACGATCCACGCCGAGTGCGAGAAGGTGGCCGCCCGGTGCGCGAAAGACAACGTCGACCATCTGGGCTTTCTGCTGCAACTCTGTGAGTTGGAACTGCTCGATCGCGAGAAGCGTTCCGCCGCTCGGCGATTGAAGGACGCCCAATTCCCCAACACCAAGACACTCGACGACTTCGACTTCGCCGCGCAGCCGTCGCTCAACCGAGTGCTGATCGGCGAGCTGATGCGCGGCGCGTACCTCGACCGCCGCGAGTCCGTGATTCTGGTCGGCAACCCCGGCACCGGTAAGACACACGTCGCCACGGCCCTGGGGATCGCCGCCTGCGGACAGGGCAAGCGGGTCCGCTTCTGGAAGGTGACCGAGCTGATCACCACGCTGATGGAGGCCCGCGAAGAGCGGCAGTTGCTGCGGATGAAGAAGCAGCTCGCCCGGCTCGATCTGTTGATCCTCGACGAGTTGGGCTACGTGCCCACCAGCAAGCTCGGGGCGGAACTGCTCTTCGACGTGATCAGCACGGCGTACGAACGCACCAGCATCATCGTCACGACGAACCTGCCCTTCGAGCAGTGGACCGACGTACTCGGCAGCGAACGACTGACGGGCGCCACGCTCGATCGGCTGACCCATCGCTGCCACATCCTGGAGGCCACGGGCGAGAGCTATCGGCTGAAAGACGCCCAACGCCGGCGGTCGGGTCCACGAAAGGCCGCCGCCGCAGAACCCGCGCAAAGCGACCGAGCATCACAATCCGCAAAATCCGCCCCTCCTCCGGAGGAGGGGCGGAGGAATTGACTTTCCTTTACTCTGGAGGCTAACCTAAACCCAAGCTTCTTCCATTCCGAGCGCTACGCTTTCTAACCGCCCGGCGCTCCGTTTTCTTGGCGCCGTTCACAGTCCCTTTGGAACAGACGATCGACAATCGGGCGGTCCAGCGCGGCTTCCAGGAAG
>CAZTLX010000323.1:0-2664 GCA_964614575.1 uncultured Phycisphaeraceae bacterium
CAGACCTCCTGACCTACCTATCGTAACTCGCTGAAAACAAAGGATCACCCTTTCTCGGGGGTGCGGACCCAATAGTGTCCGCTTTTCGGCGGCGCTGCGGGATGATTTCGGCCATGGCGCCGACGATCGACGATCCCACCCTCTTCCCCGCGTTCTCCACCTTGTCAGAAGGCGTGGTGGTCATCAACGGCCGCTGCCGGGTCCTGGAACGTGACGGGTACCGGGTGGTGAACGTGTCGGGTCTGCCGCTGGCGCACTTTGCAGCCGGCGACCGGGCCGGTGAGGCCTATGCGATGGTCAGCCTGATCGGCCTGGGCTGGGCGCGGCAAGACGAGGTGGCACGCGCCTTCGACTGCGACGTGCGGACTGTGCGTCGGCACCAGCGGCGGTTCGAGGAAGGTGGGCTGGCTGCCCTGGGGCGGTCGCGGGGGTTTCCCAAGGGCCGTTCCCGGGTGCCGCAGAGCCGCAAGGAAGCCGTGAATCGGTGGAAGGCCGAGGGGGCCTCCAATCGCGAGATGGCTCGGCGTCTGGGCATTGACGAGAAGGCCGTCCGCAAGCTCCTCCGGCGCCTGGGCTGGCAGGAGGAGCGTGGCGCCGAGCAGCGGATGATCCCCTTTGAGCCTGCGGACCCAAAACTGTCCGCTGCCGTCGCTTCGAGCAGCGTTGCGGCCGTGGAGACGCGGGTGCAGGCACCGGGGGCAGGGGGCACGGCTGCGGACCCAAAACTGTCCGCTGCCGTCGCTTCGAGCAGCGTTGCGGCCGTGGAGACGCGGGTGCAGGCACCGGGGGTAGGGGGCACCACTGCGGACCCAAAACTGTCCGCTGCCGAAGAATCGGAGGCGGTGCCGCGGTCGCTCGACCGCAACCCGGCGGACCGCTCGAGCGATCGGCTGTTGGCCAGGCTGGGGCTGCTCGAGGATGCCGCGCCGCTGTTCGGCGCGAGCCCCCAGGTGCCCGGTCTCGGAGCCCTGCTGGCGGTGCCGGCGCTCGTCGACAGCGGCGTGCTCTCGGCCGTCCGCAAGGTCTACAGCGGCCTCGGGCCAGCCTTCTACGGGCTGCGCACGACGGTGGTGACCCTCGTGCTCATGGCGCTTTTGCGCGTCAAGCGACCCGAGGGGCTCAAGGAGCGCTCGCCGCGCCAGCTCGGCCAAGTGCTTGGGCTCGACCGCGCACCTGAGGTGAAGACCCTGCGCCGTAAACTCGCCCAGCTCGCCGCCCAGGGGCGGGCCGCCGAGCTCGGCCGTGCCCTGGCACGACATCGGGTGGCCACCCGGGGACACGCCCTGGGCTTCCTCTACGTCGACGGCCACGTGCGCGCCTATCACGGCGGCCGTGAGATCCCCAAAACCCATCTCGCCCGCATGCGCATCTCGATGCCGGCCACTACCGACTACTGGATCCACGATGCCGACCGTGAGCCGCTCTTCGTGGTGCCCACCGAGGCCAACCGGGGACTTGTCGCGATGCTCCCTGGCATTCTTGCCGAGGTGCGCAAGCTCGTCTTGGATCGCCGTGTCACCATCGTCTTCGACCGCGGTGGATGGAGCCCGAAACTCTTTGCCCAACTACTCGCCGGCGGCTTCGACTTGCTCACCTATCGCAAGGCCCCGATCCGCCCGGTGCCCATGAGCCGATTCCGCCGCCACCGAGTCACCCTCGGCGGACGCGTCCTCGACTTCTGGCTTGCCGACCAGCCCATCCGCCTCACCTATCAATCGAAGCGCACGCGTAAGCGCCTCGCCCTGCGCCAGGTCACTCGACTCAACGACAGCGGTCACCAAACGTCGATCATCACCTCGCGCCGCGACCTCGCCGCCTCCGAGGTGGCCTGCCGCATGTTCGAGCGCTGGGGGCAGGAGAACTTCTTCAAGTACCTGCGCGAGGAGTTCGCCCTCGACGCCCTGGTGGACTACGGCACCGAGCCCGCCGACGCCGAACGGCAGGTGCCCAATCCCGAACGGCGCAAGCTCGACGCCGAGCTGCGCCAGGCCCGCGCCCGGCTTCAGCAGCTCCAGGCCCACTATGGGCTCGCCGCGCTCGACACCAAAAAACGACAACGACTAACGATGCGCGGCTTCAAGATCGCCGACGCCGAATACGCCGCTCGCGTGCGCGAAGCCATGCGGCGTGTCCACGAGCTGGAGAAGAAGCGAGCCACTCTGCCCGTCCGCGTGCCGGTACAGGAGATCGTCCACGACGACGTCGTCAAGCTCTGCGTCGAGCGCAAGCACCTCACCGATCTGCTCAAAATGGTTGCCTACCAAGCCGAGAGTGATCTGGTACGGCTCCTTGCCCCGCACTACCACCGCGCCGAGCAGGAGGGCCGCACCCTCATCCAAAACGCCCTCGCCGCCAGCGGCGACCTCGAGGTCAGCGCCACCGAGCTACGCGTCGCTCTCGATCCGCTCAGCTCGCCCCACAAGACCCAGGCGCTGGCCGCCGTCTGCGAGCAACTCAACGCCACCGCCACCCACTTCCCCGGCACCCACCTCCAGCTACGCTTCACGGTCAAGCCCGAACCGCCCAGGAGCCTCGCCTTCCCAGGCTCTCGCTGCACCTCAGATCCGGCCCCACCGGACATTTTCGAATAAGGGTAGGTCAGGAGGTCTGGAGTCACCTCCCACGCGGAGGTGCGGATTGAAACTAGAGACGCGTATCTCATTT
>CAZTLX010000324.1:0-2659 GCA_964614575.1 uncultured Phycisphaeraceae bacterium
GTTATGCTGGTTTAATCGCTCTGAAAAGAGGCGCAATACGAACCATGCATTCAAGCTTTATTGAACTGTGGGTCGAAAGTGAACGCCGCTCATGCCGGATGTGAACGATACTCATGGCGAGCGTGAACACGGTTCGTCCGGGCGGCGGGCCGTGGGGGTGCTGCTGCGCGAGGCCCGGGCGGCCGGGGGGTGGACCTTGGCGCAGGTCGCCGGGCGGGCGGGGATGGCGGCCAGCTATCTGTCGATGATTGAGAACGGCCGGGTGGCGCACCCGCCTTCGGTGGCTCGGCTGCGGGCGTTGGCCGAGGCGCTGGGGATCGACCCGCGGCCGTTGCTCGAGGCCGCGGCCTGGGAGCAGACCCCGCCTCAGGTCCGTGCGCAGGTTCAGCGCCTGGATCAGGACCGGGCCGCGGCCGTGCGGGCGTTGGCGGAGCAGATCAAGGCCCGGGGGTCGGCGGCGGACACGCCACGCGTGCTCGATGCCGAGGACGCCGGCGCGGCGTGGCCCCCGATCCCGCTGATCAACAAGGTGGCGGCGGGCGGGCCCGAGGGCTATACCGACCTGGACTACCCGCCGGGCATCGGCGACGAGCAGGTCCCGGCGCCCGAGACCGGCGAACCCCCCCGCTCACCCGGGGTACACGATCCGGACCGCTTCAGCGCCCGGGTCACCGGCGAGTCGATGCTGCCCGACTACAAACCCGGCGACCTGGTCGTCTTCTCGCCCCGGGCGGATGTGTCGCCCGGCGACGACTGCTTCGTGCGGCTGGAGCCGGACCACGAGGCGACCTTCAAGCGGGTGTTCTTCGATCGGGCGGCGGACGGCTCGGAGCTGATCCGCCTTCAGCCGCTCAACCCCCGGTTCCCCCCACGCGTGGTCCCACGCGAGCAGGTCGCGGGGATGTTCCGCGCGGTGTGGCGGATGTCGCCGCTGTAAAGCGGAATAGCGGAATAGCGAAAAATCAAGACACGGCTCGTGATCGGTTCTGATCTTCCGTTTTTTCGCTTTTCCGTTTTTTCGCTTTTCCGTTTACATCCCCTATCCTCCCCCCATGACCCGCGTGCTCGGCATCGATCCCGGCTTGCGCATCACCGGCTACGGGCTGGTCGAACTGGATGCGGGGGCGCTTGAGCCGCGGCTGATCGAGGCGGGCATCATCAAGCTCGACGGCAAGCTGGCGATCGACGCCCGGCTGACCACGCTGCACCACGAGCTGGCCGCGCTGATCGACACCCACACCCCCGCCGCCCTCGCGGTGGAAAAACTCTACGCCCACTACAAACACCCACGCACCGCCATCCTCATGGCCCACGCCCGCGGGGTGATCCTGCTCTGCGCCAAGCAGCGCGGCCTCACGACCCACGACCTGCCCAGCACCGAGGTCAAGAAAGCGGTGACCGGCTACGGCCACGCGTCGAAAGAACAGATGCAGCGGGCGGTGATGACCCAGTGCGGCCTGGCCGAGCCCCCCTCCCCCCCCGACGTCGCCGACGCCATCGCCATCGCCCTCTGCCACGCCCGCCGTCTGGCGGTGGCGCGGTTTTGAGGCGAGCGTGGGTTCAAACGCGGGACCACGCATGACCCGCCGCGGCAGTCGTGTGGGTGATTATTCGTCTTCGATCGCGGCACCCGCATATAGACGGGGGAGTAGTCCTCGTTTGCGGAGGCTCAAAAGCCGGCGATAGACCTTGCGTAGATCCCCATAATCATCGGGATCACCCTCCACTTCTTCGACCAGATGCTGAAACTCATCGGTATAGGCCAGGCTATCTAAGGGAATACCTGTCCGCTGATAGGCCTCGATCAGGGCTTGGTCGTCGGCAGAGATCGCGGGGCCTTCCCATTTGAATTGTTCAAGCGTCATGATCAATATCCTAGGCGATGCGTCGGGCGGCGGTCTTGGCCGCCCCATCTAAATCGTACATCAACATGCTCGAATTCAGAAGCATCTGGTCCAGATCGGCCAAAGCCACCGCCGCATCCCTGACCGGCAGGACAAACTTGAACAAGGCGGGGCCAAGCAGGTCTTCCAGTGAACGGGTCATGGTGGATCGACGTAGAAAAACACCTCGTTGACGCACGGCGCGAGCGTTTCGCAGCACGAGTTCCGAATCATCGATCAGTTCGACACCCGGGCGGATGGCCTCAGGCGGTTGAAGCGTCGATGCCGGGAGTTGGTGTCGGTCGAGGCCGTAGATCGCCACGGACCCGGTACCGTTGATCGGGGCGCTTTCATACGCGAAGAACGCAGCGATCCACGGCGAGCGCGTCCAGTCGAGGTGGGGAGACGGCAAACCATGATGCCGCGCTAACAATTCAAATGCATCATCGAGATGGACCGACGCACCCAACCCGAGTCCCACGACCTCACGCCGAAATTCACGCAGCAAACTCTGGATGTGCTCTTCACGCTCAGCGTCGGACTTGAATTTCCGCCCCCGGTCAACGGTCGGCGAGAGTTCGTTGGAGGCTTCAGGTTCGCCACGGAACCACCAACTGTTGCGTTTGTCACGCGTCAACTGAGCGAAGCCCAGAAGACGTTCTCGAAACTTCTCCCACGACTCAACCGGGATCGTTGTCATTGCGAAGGTTTCCGGAATTTATGGGCAGATTCAATTCCGAAGCGCAACACCGGGTAAAGCGTTGAGGACCTCGGTC
>CAZTLX010000325.1:0-2657 GCA_964614575.1 uncultured Phycisphaeraceae bacterium
GCCACCCGCTAAACATAAGATAAATAAATCCACAGATTAGCGGGTGGCACGAAGTGCCCGCCTGGTTTTGACCCGCCCGCGGAGCGCGGATGGGCGTTTGCGTGGGAGTTGGCTTAGCCCAGCAATTCGGTGATCGGATTGCCGCCGTCGACGAGTTTCATGGGGCGTCCCAGGGGCGTCTGGACCTGCTTGGTGTGGTCGATGCCCAGCGCGGAGCAGACGGTGGCGTGCAGGTCGTTGACCTGGACGGCTCGCTCGGCGACCTCGAAGCCGTCGATGTCGGACGCGCCGATCAATTGCCCGGCCTTGACCCCGCCGCCGGCGATCAGCGAGCTGAACACGCGTGGCCAGTGGTCGCGGCCGGCGTTGCCGTTGATCCGCGGGGTGCGGCCGAACTCGCTGAGCACCAGCACCAGGGTGCGGCTGAGCATGCCCGACGCGGCCAGGTCGTCGAGCAGCGCGGCGATGCCCAGGTCGATCTCCCCGCCCAGCCGCCGCATCGCGGGGAAGTTGTTGGCGTGGGTGTCGAACCCGCCCTTGTTGACCTGCACGAACCGCACGCCGTTCTCCACCAGCCGCCGCGCCAAAAGACACCCGCGCCCGAAGTCGGACGGGCCGTAGCGCTCCTTGGTTTCGACGGTCTCGTCGTCGAGGTCGAAGGCCTTGAGGGCGGGGCTCTGCATGAAGTTGACCGCGGCCTGGTACGACTCATCGATCGCGTCGATCTGCAGGTCGGGGTGCTTCTCGCGGAAGCGGGCGTTGAGCTGTTCGAGCATGGCCATGCGCTGATCGGCGCGGACCTTGGCGATGCCCTCGGGCAGGCGGACGTAGGGGTCGGGCGTGCCGGCGCGGGCGACGAAGTAGGCCTCGCACGCCTGGCCGAGGTACCCCGAGGAGTGGGCCCGGCCGGAGACGGAGATGAAGGCGGGCAGGGCACCGATGGGTTCTTTCTCGTGGACGATCATGGACCCGAGCGAGGGGTGGACCAGTTGGGGCGCGCGGGTGTAGCCGGTCATGAGGTTGTAGGTCGCCCCGCCGTGGTCCCCGGAGTTGCCGGTGACCGAGCGGATGATCGAGGCGTGCTTCATCTGCTGGGCGAGGTTGGGCAGCACCTCGGCGATCTCGATGCCGGGGGCGGTGGTCTTGATGGGGGCAAATTCGCCGGCGGTCGGCCGGCCGGGCTTGGGGTCGAAGGTGTCGATGTGCGACATCCCGCCGCCCATCCATAAAAGGATGACGTGGTCCGCGGCACGTTTCTCGGCCTCCGCGGCGAGGGCGACCAGGTCGCCGACGCGCATGCCCAGCAGCGTCCCGATGCCCAGCGATCCATACTTGAGGAAGCTGCGACGGGTCAGGTGATACGATCGGCAACCGGTGTGCATGACGGGCTCCTTATTTAGCCGCGAATGAACGCGAATGAACGCGAATCAAGACAGGTTTAACCACAGATTTCCCAGATTGCACAGATCAAACAAGCAAGTTTGTCTTGAATCTGCGTCATCTGTGAAATCTGTGGTTAAGTGTCTTGTTTGTCTTGATTCGCGTTCATTCGCGTTCATCTGCGGCTACATCCATTTCAAGGCAGGTATCGGAATTCGTGGCTGTTGAAGATCGCCCAGCGCAGGTCGGCGATGGCGTCTTCGCGGTGCTCATACCCCCGGAAGATCGTCTCGGCGGTTTCTAATTCTTCCGGGGTCGGCTCGCGGGTGAGGCATTCGAGGTAGATGCGTTCGATCGCCTTGGCGGGCGGGGTGCTCTCGTGCAGCAGACGGGCGACGACTGGATCTTGGGTCGGCAGGCTATGTTTTTGGTGGATCAGGGCCTCGAAGACCCCAACTCCTCGACGGTGAGCGCTGACGGTAAATGGGACCTGGCACCTACTCACGTTCAGGCGCTATCGGCGCGGTATAACGCCCAAGTCAATGGTTACGGAGATGCGACATCCCCCCCGTCCGGTACGGTGCCGCGCGTCGTTTATGCGGCGTATGCCGATATGTCACGACAAATGCTCGGCCCTGTAAGTACGACGCCGGGTATCACGTCAATCCTTGAAGACCTTTCTTCGGCATCGAATTATCGTACACGCGCTTATGAGTATTCCTACCTTGCCGAACGCTTGTGGGCGAATGACAGCCCGCAACTGATTGCCAACAACATCTACGGTATTGCATCTTGGCAGATAGCTCAGCAACACCCCATCTTCATGGCGCACTGTAGCGATTTCATCGTCGAGTTCGCCGCGGACATTTCGACGGGTACCGGCACGACCGTCAACCCCGACGGGCAGATCGATGTTGACAATAACGATCAGATCAAGTGGTACAGTTATTGGTTCAACAATCCCGCGCAGGGAAAGCGAAACCCCGTGAATCCGACCGGGCCGGCGCTCGCATACGACCCCGATGAACCCACCGTTTATGAACCTCCCACCGGCTGGGCTCCTTATGACAATTCGGTGTCTGCCCCCCACAACGCAAACGCGAGCGGTGCGTTTGTCTTTCAGCATGACGATGCCGAGCCGTGGAATAAAGCCACGCCAAATCCGGGAACCGTCAGCAAGTGGCCCTACCTCATCCGCATCCGTTACCGCATGCACGACGGCCGGGGGGTGATCGAGTCGGGGGTCAATCAGCACGGCATGTGGTTTGAACACGTGA
>CAZTLX010000326.1:0-2624 GCA_964614575.1 uncultured Phycisphaeraceae bacterium
CAAGAGGAAACCTGCGAAAGCGGCCAGCCTGAATGCGGCCCGGTGACGCACCACGACTCGGAAGGTGTGCCGCTCTGCGAGGTGTGCTGGAACGGGTTGCTTGATGACACGGCACGGGAAGGAGAACAGGAATGAACACGATAGATGAGCGGCTGCGCGACGCGGTCGAAATCGAGCGGCTGGAATCCGCCCTCGCCGAAGCGAGGCAGCAGGCTCCTCACGGCTACACAAGCTCACTGCTGCTGTCTGACGCAGACGGCCATAGCGTAGTGGTGACGTTCGATAGCCGCAAAGCTGCCGACGAGTTTCAGGCATCGCTGGCCGGAGAGAGGCAGCAGGCGGAGCGCACCTGCGTGCCGATTGAACAACTGCTGGAGGAGTACGCTGGTGAAGGCTGTTATTTCACCGACATGGAATCGGTGAAGCGCGTGTCTCAGCGGTACGTCAAGACGATGCCAGACAGCCACGTTCGCTGCTTGCTGCATGTCCTCTCCGCCGCCCCTCCCCCGTCCGCTGCCAGCGGCCATTCAGTCCCCATGCCTCAGAGCGAGAGTCAGGCTTGGCACGAAATCTCGGCGATGGCTTCGCGCGGCGCGAATCTCGACGAAATCCAGCGGAAATTACGCGAGCTAGGAGTACGGAAACTGGAGGTCGCCCCTCCCCCGCCCGCTGCCAACGAGGCGCAGCAGCCTTTCTGGCAGACAGAAGACGAACTATTTGCGTTCGGCGCGGAAGAACAGCATTTCCTTTTCTGCGATCCAGAGGGCTATGAGCAGATCGCGCTGGAGATCCTTGCGAAGTTCGGCAAGCGTGCATCACAGCCTGCACCGGGCAGCGCGGAGCCGCGCAAGCCTGACGGCTACGCCTACCGCTACCCGAGCCCTCTCAATGACGGCACGGTGGTGCGATTCAACAGCGGTGTCGAAGTCAACGGAAGCAAGCCGATTGAAGCGGTGCCGTACTGGTTTGGCGCCCCTCCAGCCGATGCGCGGGATGCGCTCGGGTTGATCGCAGCAGAGCGCCGCCCCACTGGAGAAGATCAATGAGCACAGAATCGCAGGAAGGCGGTCAGCTCGAACTCACAGTTGTGCCGAAGCTGACGCCCGAGCAAGCAGCCATGTTGCGAAACGAACGCGCCGGCCGATCACTATCCGAGCGGGCGCTGCGATTCAGCGGATCTGCTTGACGCGCATTGCGGTGCCGAACAGGTCGCCGCGGCCGAGAGTTCCGACTCCTTGGGCGTCTTCGATCAGGCCGTAGCAGCTCATCAGCTGGGCGCGGGCGGCGTTCGCATCGGAGCTGATCACGACGATGGGCGAGTGCTTGCCCGCGACTCGGAGCATGTGGCGGATGCTGTTGACGCTGCCGGCGGCGCCGAGGCCCTCCGCTTCGGTGAGTCCGCGCTTGCCGACACTGAGCACGTCAAGGGTCTGGTAGGGGTAGGAGGCATAACCGCCGGACCATCCGCGATCGACGATGCTCTGATCGTCCACGCCAACCGACCAGTCGAGCCCGAGGCCGTTCGGGAAGACGAGCCCATCACCCGCCCACAGGACGCCGACTTCATAGTAGTCCGTCGAACTGGCGGCTACCTGCACGCGGAATCTCAGGCGGTTGACGCTGCGGGTGGCGCTCAGCACGGCGTAGACGTTGTAGCGATCGGTCGTGCCCGGGATGGGGATGAGCGAGGCCAGCGGGATCTGGGCCGTGGTCTCCAGCGTTGTGCCGGCGTCGTTGATCACTTGGAACCGCACGCCGACAGCCGTGCTCGGCAGCCTGACGTTGATCGCGGCCACGATGCGCACAGGAGCATTGCTGGTCCAGTTGGCTTCGAGGTATGACTCGTACGGCGCGCTGCCGGCAGTCTGGTAGTCGACCTGTGTGACCAGCGATGGGTCGGGATTGACCGCGTTGCGGCCGGGGTAGGCGCTGTCGATCACGTTTGAGGTGAACGATCCGGCCGCGCTGCCGGCGACCACCGCGCCGTCCGCATCGTCGCGGACCTTGTTGACCCAACTCAGCGCGCCGCTCATCGCTCGGACTCCTCGGGATAGCCGGCCAGGGCCTGATCGATCTCGGCCAGCTTGGTGTTGATGTCGCGCAGGGTGTCGCGGGCGTCGCGGACGTTGGCTCGGGCGGATTCGATGCGCTGTTCGGACTCTTCGCGGGTGATCTCGTCCAGCCGCCGCAGCAGGCGGAGCTCGTCAATGTTGTCGCGCTCGGCGTCAATCCAAGACTGCCGAATCGTTGCACCGGCTGCTAGATCAGCGCGCAGGCGGCGAAGCTCGGCGACTATCTGCCCGATGTACCCGGTCCGCGTGCGCATGCGGTCATCGATGCGCTGGCTGACCCTGCTGGCGGCGACGGGGCTCAGGTCGGCGATGTTGTCCGCGATGCGGTCGAGCTTGGCCTGATCGGCCTGCTGCTCTGCCTCGGCGGCTCGGATGGTTTCGAGATCCATGGTCAGCCCCACAGAGTGAGCGAGACGGTGGGCGACATGAGCTGCGGCTCGATTACGATGACCAGCAGATTCTTGCCGATGCTGAGGCCGTAGCGGCGGTGCGTCAGATCGACCACGCCGCCAGGGCGCAGGGCCAGCTCGTCGGCCTTGGTGCGGCTGATGC
>CAZTLX010000327.1:0-2612 GCA_964614575.1 uncultured Phycisphaeraceae bacterium
ATGCCTCACTTTTGCTTACCCGGTGTTGCGCTTCGGAATTGAATCTGCCAGTATTGATCGCGGAGGACGCGGAGGACGCGGAGAGGCGGAGACGCGGAGGAAGGCGGGTCACCACAGATTGCTCGGATAACCCAGATTCAAGGCGTGGCCGCCACCTCAAGGCAAAAAACAAGCGGGTTTCCTGAATTACCGCGATGTCGCGAAGCGAGCGAAGGGCGCGAAGCGAGGCTTTTTCTTTACCACTGAAACTTTGCGGCCTTCGCTTCCTTCGCATCTTCGCGGTTCAACCAAAAGTTTTTCCGTCCCTCCCTTTTTGTGCCTTCTGTGCCTTCTTGTGGCAAAACTGGTTTTCTTGATCTGCGCCATCTGTGAAATCTGTGGTTAACTGCCTTCAATGTCTTCCTCCGCGCTCTTCGCGATAAAAAGTAACCGTCAAAAAACATCATCCCTCCACCACGCTCGACGCCGCGGCCTGGTCCGCGTGGGTGGCGATGGCGTTGAGCTCGCGCGTCGGGTCGCGGAAGAAGCTCGGCGACCACACGCGGTGCAGCGTCCAGCCCTGCCACCGCAGGATCTCGCTGCGGAAGACCTCCCACGCGACGGGGTCGGTCGCGTGGGGGAAGCGGTTAAAGTCGCAGAGCAGGCCCAGCGTCACATCGTCGGGGCGCGTGGGGTGTCGCAGCGCCGCGTCGATGCAGAAGCCCGCGTTGCCCCAGTGGGCCTGGCTGCTCATCTGTCGGCCGGCCGCCAGCGTGTGCGCCAGGGCGATCGCGAAATGTGACGGCGGGTCGATGGGATAAGCGTGGACCTGCTCGGGCACCGGCTCGTCGTGGCCGTTGGTCGGCGCGACCTCGTGCCCCGCCGCGTGCAGCGCCGCCGTCATGGCGTCGCGGTCGATGCCGTACAACTCCGCCAGTTCCTCCGCGTAACGCAGATACGCGAAGAGCAGCCACCCGCCGTGGGGCGTCACGCCCTGGGGGATCGGCTCGGCCGCGGCATACTCCTGCCGCGGGATCGACGTGACCAGATGCACCTCGTGCCGGGCCCGCGTGACCAGCACGTTGAGCCGCCGCCCGCCGCCCGCCTGCCGCAGCGGACCAAAGCGTCGGTAGAACTTGCCCTCGGCGGTTGGGCCGTACGTCGTGGAGATGATGATGTGGTCGCGCTCGTCGCCCTGCACGTTCTCCAGGTTCTTGACGAACAGGCCCTCGAACGAGCCCTCGCCGGTGCGCGTGCGCGCGGCGGCGAGCTTGCGGGCGAACGCCGCGTCATCGGTCGCCAAATCGTCGAGCATCTGCGCGATCAGGTCGCGCTGCACGAGGTTGAACGTCGCGATGCCGATCGACGGCGGCTCGGCCCGCTTGAGCAACTCCTGCACCAGCGCACACACCCGCTGCGCCTCGATCGGGTTGGCGCGGTCTTCATACACGCCGTCGGCGCGGTGCAACTGAATCGGCGGCCACTTGGTCCGGTTCCGCGGGTGGCCGGGGATCGCCTGCAGGCGCGAATGGTAGAACTGCTGGTTGGAAAACTCGATCAGGTCGGCGTTGCGCGAGCGGTAGTGGACATCGAGGTAGCTCTCCTGCACCTGAAGGTTCAAAGCCGCGGCCAGCAGGTCTTCGACCTCCGACTGCTGGGCCTCGAACACGTCGTCGAGCGTCTCGAGCTCGTCGTCATCGCTGCTGGCGATCGCCGCCTCGAAGAAGCGCGTCGGCGGGAGCTGCTTCGGGTCGCCGGCGATGACGACCCGCTGCGCGCGGGTGAGCACGGGCAAGGCTTCTTCGAGCCGACACTGCGACGCCTCGTCGAAGATAGCCACATCGAACATCGGCTGCCGCGGGAACACCTGCGCCACCGTCTCCGGGCTGGCGAGCCAGACGGGGCACATCTCAAACAGCGGATCGCCGCCGGCAATGCCTTCGCCCACCGCGATGACCTGCCGCAGGCGCATCGCGCGTTTGCCGCGGACGAAGAGGCGGTTTCGCAGGGCCGCGCCGTCGCTGTTAAGCCGCGACCCCGTGCCGACGAGCAGGCGTTGCTGCTGGGCGGACACCCAGCGGTGGAGGATCGCGTCGGTGACCAGGCGGCGTTTTTCGTCTTCGAGCTGCGTGTAGCGCGTGAAGTGGTGATCCAGCTTCCGCGGGTCCAGGTCGCGCAGCGCCGGTTGCTCGGCCACGCGGCGGCGCAGCGCCCCGGCCAGCGTGACGCGCTGCAACGCCGCCAGGCCTTGTTCGGGTGACGCGCCGCTGCGGACCACGCGGCCCGCCGCCTCGCCGAACGCCACCGGCAGCTCGCGCAGGCCCTGCTGCACGCGGAGCACCGCTTCGAGGTCGTCGAAGCGGGCGGCGAGTTGGGTCATCGCTTCGCTGAAGCGCTTCCCGCCGCGGATGGCGGCACGGATGCGGGTGAGCCACACGGCGTCGAACAGGTCGATCGCGCCCAGCGACGCTTCGAGCGCGGCCAACGCCTCGGCCCGCGGGCCGCTGCGCCGCAGCCCGGCCAGCAGTTGCGTGCGCGCGGTGGCATCGGTCAGCGCGGCACGCCAACGCGCGGCCAGCGGCGGGATCGCATCCGCGTCGGCGGTGGGGGCGAGGGTGTTTTCGAGCTGGGTG
>CAZTLX010000328.1:0-2611 GCA_964614575.1 uncultured Phycisphaeraceae bacterium
TTCGCGGGAGAAAAAGGCAATGGCGACGACTGGACTCGAACCAGTGACCCAGGGCTTATGAATCCCTTGCTCTACCAACTGAGCTACGTCGCCGGGCAAGCCCCGCATTGTAGGAAATGAGGGGCGGGGGGCAAACGGCGATCGGGCGGGCCGCGGGGCGGAGACGGGGATGGTCAGAATCCGCCGACGCTTCGCCCGCCAAAGGGGCGGTGCATCGGAGGGCTTGAGGGAGTGGGCTTGATCGACCGTTGACGGCGCGGGCGGGTGGGTCTGAGGAGCTTGGTTATCTGACCTTTGCGCGGGGTGGCCATGGGGCGATGACGTGCGGTGGCGCGCGCTCAACGCCCGGATAACCGCGCGAACCCACGCTTTTGTCCAACTGCTGTTGCTCTGACCGATGCAAAGGTTCGGCACCTGCTTCGCCGCACGCTTTGCAAGGACGGGCATGCACCCAGGCCAACCCCACGCCAACGAGTCCTGCCCGTTCCTGGATTGCGACGATGCGCGTTGTGCTTCCCGCCTGAGTCTGACCAAGCTCAACCAGGCCTTCGACTTTTGTTTTGGGGCACCGATCGCGTGCCCCGTTTACCACCAACTCGCCCGGGAGCCGAGAAACCATGAGCCAGGCCCCCTTCACCGCACGGCCCCACGCCCCGTCCTCACCCTCCGCGGACGGCCCGTCAGCGGGCCCTTCGCCGACCCAAGGCCCCAAACGGTCAGTCTCGGCCTACGAAGGACCGGCACGTGAGTTCCTCGCGTACTGCAAAGTCGAGTGCGGCTTCGCCTCCGCGACCATCGCCGCCTATGCCGGCGACATCCGCGACCTGTGGGTGTGGATGGTCGAGCACGAGCAGCGCGGCTGGGGGTCGCTCACGCTCGACCTGATCGGCCAACACCTGCGCGACCTGCAGGCCAAGGGCCACGAGACCTCGACCATCGCACGCCACGTCGCGACGATCCGCGTGTTCTGTCGCTTCATGGAGCAGCGCGGGTTCATCGAGACCAACCCGGCCGAGCAACTGACCCAGCCGCGCGGCTGGCAGCGCCTGCCCAACGTGATGGCGGAGGACAACATCAAGAAGCTGCTCGCCGCGCCTTCGCCGGACGACCCGTTCTATCTGCGTGATGTCGCGCTGCTGGAGTTGATGTACGCGGGGGGCCTGCGGGCGTCGGAGGTGGCGGGGCTGGATATGGATTCGGTGAAGATGGACCTGGGCATCGTACGGGTGATGGGTAAGGGCTCGAAGGAGCGGATCGTGCCGATCGGTCGTCCGGCCATCGAAGCGGTGCAGCGCTACCTGCTGGACCTGCGCCCCGCGCTGTCCAAGCCCGACCACCCCAACGACAAGCTGTTCCTCTCGCGCACCGGCCACGAGATCACTCGTGTGGTGGTCTGGCAGATCGTGACGCGGCTGGCCAAACGCGCGGGCCTCAGCGACGTGCATCCGCACACGCTGCGCCACTCCTTCGCGACGCACATGCTCGCCGGCGGCGCCGACCTGCGCGTCGTGCAGGAGCTGCTGGGCCACTCGAACATCCGCACCACACAGGTGTACACCCACGTGGACCGCTCGCGGCTCAGCGAGGTGATCAGCAAGTTCCACCCCCGGCCGTGAGGGGGTGATGCCGCGTTCTAACCGGGATTTCACAGGTTAATCGCGAAGACCCGCTTTGGGCCGGGCGCGTCTTGGGTTAAACTACTGACTTCGATCGTCCACCCCGGTCGGAGTCATGTCATGGCCCCATGCCCCCATCGTACCTGCGTCAGATTCGGTGGCTTCACGCTGATCGAGCTTTTGGTCGTGATCAGTATCATCGCCTTGCTGATCGGCATCCTGCTCCCCGCCCTGGGCGCAGCGCGGTCCGCTGCCCGCGACGTGCAGTGCGCTAATCACCTCAAACAGATCAGCGCCGCGGCAATCAACTACGCCACCGAAGGCAAGGGCATCTTCCCCCGCGCGCGGATGGAAACACCAAATCTCGGCGGCAATGACGTCAACAAGTCGCCCGCGCAAGCCGGGCTGACCGACCCGTTCTCGCTCACCGCGCCGGCGAACGATATCCCCGCGGCGATGTTCCTGCTGCTGCGCGGGGATTACCTCACTTCCTCTGCGGTGTTTGTCTCACCGGTGCTGCCGAATCATGTGCCCGATACCTACGGCTTCGGATCATCCCCACGCGATCAGAGCACGTTCACGCTCATCGGTGTCAACCGCGATTCGGACAGCAACCTCAGCTACGGCTACAGCAATCCGTATGCGGGCTACGGCGGGCCGGGACCCGAGGGCATGTCAAACTATGCGCTTTCGCTCGACAGCGCGGAGCCGGGCTTCGCGGTGTTCGCCGACCAAGGCCCGCCCTGCTGCGGCACGAGCGACAACTCGCTCGTGGTCCCGTTCGACCGCAGCAACGTCCACGGCGATGGCGGCGACGAGCGCGGGCAGCACGCCGCGTTCATCGATGGGAGTTCGTCGTGGAGCGTGGACCCTAAAGTCGGCAGCCCACGCCCCTGGGGGGAACGCGACTATATCTTCGCCGGCTACAGCAATTCATTCTCGACCTGCCCTGTAGAAACCCTCCCCAGACATAAACGATCATCACGTTGTGGGTG
>CAZTLX010000329.1:0-2601 GCA_964614575.1 uncultured Phycisphaeraceae bacterium
GTTACTTCCGGGGGTTACTTCCGGGGGCGGGGGTTACTTCATCGTCTTGACGGACTTCTTGCCGGCGACGGTTTTCTTGCGTCCCTTGCGGGTGCGGGCGTTGGTCTTGGTGCGTTGGCCGCGGACCGGCAGCCCGTTGCGGTGGCGGCTGCCGCGGTAGCTGCGGATGTCGCGCAGGCGCTGGATGTTCTGTGAGACCTGACGGCGCAGGGCGCCCTCGACGACGTAACCGCCCTCGAGGATGCCGGCGATCTGGGCGAGCTGGTCCTCGGTCAGCGTGTTGGCGCGGACCTGGCCGTCGATCTCGACCGCCTTGCAGATGTCGTCGGCGAACTTGGGGCCGATGCCATAGATGTACCGCAGCGCGATGCGCAGCGGCTTGTTGTCGGGGATTTCGGTGCCGGCGATACGAGGCATAGAGCGCTCCGCTTTCAATGACGAGTGAGGAATGACGAATGACGCATGACGAAGCGGGCATCTTGCCTGGCCGGACGACGACTTAGTCATTCGTCATTCGGGCTTCGTCATTGCAGGGCTTCAGCCCTGCCGTTGCTTGTGCTTGGGGTTGGTGCAGATGACACGAACGACGCCTTTGCGCCGGACGATCTTGCAGTGTTCACAAATACGTTTGACGGAGCTGCGGACTTTCATGGGTCACCTCGGGGGGAATCCGACGCCTCGCGGTCGCTTGGCATTCGGCTTGTCTTTGCGGTCTTCTGGCTTCTTACCTCAGTGCCGGTACGTGATCCGGCCACGGGTCAGGTCGTAGGGGCTGATCTCGACGGTGACGCGGTCGCCGGGGAGGATGCGGATGTAGAACTTGCGCATCTTGCCGGAGATCGTCGCCAGCACCTCGTGGTCATTCTCAAGCTTGACCTTGAACATGGCGCTGGGCATGGCGTCGATGACCTCGCCCTCGAACTGGATCTTTTCTTCTTTGGGCAAATTGTTACCTGTCTGCTTTCGTGTCGCCGCAAGCGGCGGACTTAGTTCCCGTCGGTGAGGATGTCCACACCGTTGGCGGTCACGGCCAGGGTATGCTCGTAGTGAGCACTGGGTTTGCCGTCCGCGGTGACGACCGTCCAACCGTCTTCAAGCACCTTCACTTCGTGGGTGCCCATGTTGCACATCGGCTCGACCGCGAGGACCACACCCTCGCGGAGCACGATGTCGTCCCGCAGCAAGTCGCGCGAGACGAAATTCGGAACCTTCGGGTCCTCGTGCATCTTCTGCCCGATGCCGTGGCCCACAAAGTCCCGCACCACGCCGTAGCCCTTGCTCTCGGCGTATCGCTGCATCAACCGGGCGATCTGGCTCCAGCGCCGGCCCGGCTTCATGTTCTCGATCGCGATCTGCAGCACGTGCTGCGTCGCTTCGCACAATTCGCGGTCGGCCCTGGACACGTTGCCGACCATGATCGTCGTCGCCGCGTCCCCGCACCAACCGTCAAGCATCACCCCGCAGTCGATCCCGACGCAGTCGCCGTCGCGGATCACCCGGTCATCGGCGATGCCATGCACCACCACTTCATTGACCGAGATGCACAGGTGGCTGGGGAAGCCCTCGCCGGGCTTGTAGGTCGGGTAGTTCTTGAACAACCCGATCGCACCCGCGTCCGCGATCGCTTTGCCCGCGGCCTCGTCGATCTGCCGCGTGGTCACGCCGGGCTTGCACATCTGCCGGCAAAGCCGGTGGATCTGCTGGACCACCCGTCCGGCGGCTCGCATCTTCGCGAGCTGCGCCCGGTTCTTGAGGACGACCGCCATCAGACGACGCCTCCCGACCGGCGGCTCGCCGAAACGCTCCTGCGCTTCGCCGAGCCGCATATCTTAACCGCCCGCGCGTTCTGGAACAAACCGGTGCCCACGGTCAGATCGCTCCGTGTCGCGCGCCGCGGATCCGCGGGCCCCGGCCGCTCTCGCCCGAGGCCAGGAAGCCCTGGTAATTGCGCATCAGCAGGTGCGCCTCGATCCGCTGCACGAAGTCGAGCATCACGCTCACCGCGATCAGCAGCCCCGTCCCGCCGAGGAACTGGGTCACGATAAACGGGATGCCGAACATCCCCGAGACGATCGTCGGGATCACCGCGATCACCGCCAGGAAGCCGGCCCCGACGTAGGTGATCCGCTCCATCACGGTTTCGAGGTACTCGGCGGTCCGCGGCCCGGGGCGCAGGCCGGGGATGAAGCTGCCGTTGTCCCGCAACTGCGTCGCCATCTCCTTGGGCTGGAACTGCACGGTCGTCCAGAAGTAGGCGAAGAAGTAGATCAGGGCGATGTAGACCACGGCATACAGGTAGCCGGTCATATCGGCGAAGTTGTCGTTAAGAAACGACATGGTCTCGGCGTAGGTGCGGTAGAACCAGCCGGATTGCTGCCAGCGGGTGGGGTCCATCGCGTCGGCCGCGGGCGCGGCGTGGGACATATAGCCGAAGAGCATCGACGGGAAGATCATCAGCGAGGAGGCGAAGATGATCGGCATGACGCCGCCGTGGTTCACGCGCAGGGGCAGGTAGCTCTTCTGCCCGCCATACACCCGGCGGCCGCGGGTGTGCTTGGCCTGCTGGATGGGGATGCGGCGCTGGCCCTGGGTGATGACGAT
>CAZTLX010000330.1:0-2594 GCA_964614575.1 uncultured Phycisphaeraceae bacterium
AGTCGCAGATCCTCAACCTGCTCAACGACCTGCAGGACGAGTTCGACCTCAGCTACCTGTTCATCGCCCACAACCTCGCGGTGGTCGAGCACTTCTGCGACCGCGTCGCGGTGATGTATCTGGGGCGGATCGTCGAGCTGGCCCCGCGCGACACGCTCTACGCCAACCCGCTGCACCCCTACACCCGCGCGCTGCTCTCGGCCGCGCCCATGCCCGACCCGGTCGCGCAGCGCCAGCGCATCATGCTGCTGGGCGATGTGCCCAGCCCCATCGTGATGTTCGCCGACGAGGCCAACGCGCACGCCGAAGCCGGGGGCGAACACACCGGCGGGGTGATGACCGGCGACGAGCGGGCGGAGATGGAAGCGGAGCGCGAGGCGGGCGTGGAGTACATCACGCGTTCCTCGCTGCTCAACCGGCCGCCGCTGCAAGAGGTCCCCGGCGAGCCGGGCCACTGGGTCTCGCCGCACCGCGAAACCGCGCTCGTCGCGGTGTGAGCCGGCCGTGCCCCGCCCCGCCCCGCCTTTTTTCAATCGATCACCCCGCATGGGCTTCACCGCTTCCCCCGCCATCCGTGTTCTGCTGACCCTGGCCTTGCTGGTGCTGGTTGTCGGCGCGGGGGTCATCGGTCTGGACCTGCGACGCGCGACCTTCGACGCGACGCGGCAAATCCGCTTCCGCAGCGATATCAGCCGGGGCTTTGACTACGGCCACCGGGCCTGGGCCGACGGGTACGCCGACATCTACGACCGCGCGCTGGCGCACGAAGCGAAGACCGGCGATCGCCTGCACTTTAACTACGGCCCGTTCCGCCTCCTGGCCATGACCGGCTGGGCGGCGATCAACGCCAATGATGCCAACGGCTACAACCACGCCGACCGCTGGCAGGATGATCGCCCGTTCTCCGCGCCGGTGCTTCGGCTCAACACGGCGATGGAGCTGGTTGCCGCGGCGCTGGTCGGCGCGCTGGTTTTCTGCTGGATCGGGCGCGCGCCGCCCCGGCCCGATCAAGCCCGCACGCCCGACGCCCGCCGCGCCGGCGCGGCCGGGCTCGCGCTGCTGGGCGCGGGGCTGGTGTGGTTCAACCCCGCTTCGCTGATGAACGCGCACGGCTGGCCGCTGTGGGATATCTGGATCGTGCCGTTCTTTCTCGCGGCGGTGCTGCTGATCAGCTACGACCGCTGGTTCTGGGCGGGCACGCTGATCGCGGTGGGGGCGATGTTCAAGGGCCAGCAACTCATCGTCGCGCCTTGGTTCGTGTTTGCGGCACTTTTCATGGGTAAGCCGGACGCGGCGTTGCGCTGGGTCGCGGGGTTTGTCGGCGCGTTGGGCTTGTGCGTGTCGGTGTGGATGATCGGGGTGCCTTATGAACTGGCCGCGACGTTGCCGCACCCGGACCCGCAGCGCATGCCGCTGCGCGACCCGGCCGGGGCGCGGTGGAATCGGGCGGCGATGGGGTGGGTGGCGGTGGTGGTCGCGCTGACGGCGGTGATGGGGCTGGGGCACTGGACACGGCGGGGCGGCCCGCGAATCCACGCGCTCGCTGCCGCGGCCGGTGCCGGCTTGTTGCTGACGATATTTCTCGTGCTCGGCGAAGGCCGATGGTGGTGGGCCGCGGCGCCGGCGGTGATCGGCCTGGCCGCGGCGGTGTGGGGGTTCCCGCGGCGGCTGCACGGGCCGCTGATCGCCCTGGCCGGGGGCGCGGCGCTGCTGCTGTGCATGCCGCTGTTCGGGGCGAGCACCGGCTGGCTGACCATCGGCTATCAGCGCGGCACCGAGCTGTTCCCCATGCTGCAGGTCGCCGATGCGCACAACATCCCCGGCATCATGGTCGGCCAGTTCGGCCTCGATAACCGTCGTGCGATGGAGCTCGAACTGTTCACCTTCAGCCGTGATTCGCTCGGGCCGCTCTGGCTGCTGCCCCCGCTCACGCTCAAGCTCACCACGCTGCTCAAGGCGTTGTTCTTCGCGACGCTGGTGGTGTTGTCGTTGGCGGCCGGCCGCCACCTGCGGGCGCGCGATCCACGCTTCCTGGCCGCGGCCGTCGGCGTCTGGTTGTGGATGTTCCTGCTGCTGCCCCAGATGCACGAGCGTTACCTGTTGTTCGCGACCCTGCTGAGCGCGACGCTGGTCGCGATCGATTGGCGCTACGCGCTGATGACCGCGCTGCTGTGCATCTCCACGACGCTGATGACCGTGCGCACGATGATCGGGGCCAACTTCGGCCGCCGCCGCTCGCTGCCCGATGGGATGTGGGATCGGGAAGCGATTCTCTGGGTGAGAGGGGTCACCGACGCGGCCTACCCGGGGATGGCGTGGGCGGTGGTGGCTTGTGGCGTGCTGGTGCTGCTGGTCGCGCTGCGCCGGCCCCGACGGCCTTTATTGAAGCCCCAGAACGGATCACAGGATATTGATGCGTCTTGAATACCCGGAGGACGCTGCCTACCGTTAGACATGGAAAACGAGTTCCTCGATATCCATGACGACGACAAATCCACCACCGGCGGTCCGCCGGCGTGGTTGGCCTGGTCGACGATCTTCGGCAGATTCAATTCCGAAGCGCAACACCGGGTAAGCAAAAGTGAGGCATCACG
>CAZTLX010000331.1:0-2590 GCA_964614575.1 uncultured Phycisphaeraceae bacterium
GGGTGATGCACTCGACGCGGTTGTTGAGGTTGCGGTACATCCAGTCGGCCGAGCCGATGAAATACTCCGGGCTGCCGGCGTTGTGGAAGCAGTAGATGCGTGAGTGTTCGAGGAACCGGCCGATGACGGAGGTGACGGTGATGTTTTCGCTCATGCCCGGCACGCCGGGGCGCAGCACGCAGAACCCGCGGACGATCAGGTCGATCTTCACCCCCGCGTTGGACGCCTCGTAGAGCCGGCGGATGAGTTTCATGTCTTCGAGGCTGTTCATCTTGGCGATGATGCGGGGTCGGTCGGGGTCGTCGGCCTTGGCGCCGCGGTTGCGCCAGGCCTCGGCGTGGGCGATCTCGCGGTCGATGAGCTGATCGAACCGGCGGCGCATGTTGATCGGCGCGATCAGCAGGTGCTTGAAGTCTTTTTTCACCGCCCGGCCGGTGAGGTAGTGGAACAGCTCGACCAGGTCGTTGGTGATGCGCGGGTCGGCGGTGAGCAGGCCCAGGTCGGTGTAGAGGTTGGCCGTCTTGGAGTGGTAGTTGCCCGTGCCGATGTGGGCGTAGCAGCGCATGCCGTCGGACTCGCGGCGGACGACCAGGGAGGTCTTGGTGTGGGTCTTGTAGCCGACCAGCCCGTACACCACGTGGATGCCGTGCTTCTCGAGCTGCTGGGCGAGGTGGACGTTGCGTTGTTCGTCGAAGCGGGCCTTGAGTTCGACGAGCACGACCACCTGTTTGCCGGACTCCGCGGCTTTGATCAGGTCGGGGATGAAGGGTGAATCGGCGGCGGTGCGGTAGAGGGTGAGCTTGATGGCGACGACGTCCGGGTCGCGCGACGCGGTGCGGATGAACCGCTCGACGCTGCCGGCGAAGCTCTCGTAGGGGTGATGCACCATCACGTCGCCCTGGCGGATGATCGAGAAGATGCTCGCGTCTTCATCGGCGAGGCGGGGCGGGACGATGGGGGTCCAGGCCTTGTGCTTGAGGTCCGGGCGGTTGATGCCACAGATCGCAAACAGCGGCGTGTAATCCAGCAGCCCCGGCATCTCGTAGACGTCCTCGCCGTGCAACCCCAGCTCGCGGATCAGGAACTGGTTGATCGGCAGCGACGGGCTGTCGTCGGTCTCCAGCCGGATCACCTTCGCGAACCGCCGATCACGCAGCTCCTGCTCGATCAGGTCCAGCAGGTCTTCGGCGTCTTCCTCGTCGCGCTCGACATCCGCGTTGCGGGTGACGCGGAACGGCTCGATCGCCTCGATGCTCATGCCCTCGAAGAGCTGGTCGAGGTTGTGGCGGATGATGTCTTCGAGCGCGACGTAGCGGTACTCGCCCGAGACCTCGTCGCTCTCCAGCGGCACCCAGCGCGGCAGGACGCCGGGCACCTTCACCCGCGCGAACCGCTCGCCCGTGTCGTCCCCCTCCGCCTCGTGCGCCCCGCCCGGTTCGCCGGGGTGACGCAGCAGCACGCCCAGCGACGTGCTCAGGTTCGAGATGAACGGGAACGGGTGGCCCGGATCGACGCTCAGCGGCGTGAGCACCGGGAAGAGGTTCCGCTGAAAATACGCGTTGGCCTTCTGACGCTGGGCGTCGGTCAGCTCCTTCCAGGCCAGCAGGTGGATGCCCTGCTCCGCGAGGGCGGGCTTGATCTGGGTCAGGTACGCGTGCGCCTGGGTCTTGACCATCGGCAGGATGGCGGCGCGGATGAGCTTGATGGTTTCCTCGGCCGAGAGGCCATCGACCGACCGCGTCTGCACCCCCGCCACGATCTGCCGCTTGAGCCCGCCGACCCGCTTCTGGTAATACTCGTCGAGGTTCGAGGTGAAGATCGCCAGGAACGAGACGCGCTCCAGCAGCGGCGTGCGCTCGTCGAGCGCCTCGTGGAGCACCCGGCGGTTGAACTCCAGCCAGCTCAGCTCGCGGTTGAGGAACTCGCCCAGCGGCTGGTGCGCCAGCGACGCGGGGGTGCTGCCCGCGGCCGAGGCGCTGCGGGCGGAAGGCGAGGCGGCGCGCCGGGACGCGGTGGCTTGCGGGCTGGAAGCGGGGGGCGGTTGCATAATCGGGCCATGATACCCCAGTGGGCGGGGTGGGCGCTCACGGTTTGCTAATGGATGTGGGGCAATTGTGTTTAGCGGATGGCAGGAGTGCCGCGGTGTCGAATGACGAATGTCGAAACCAGAATGACGAAAAGCGGTGCGGATCGCCATTGTCGTCATACTGGTTTCGACATTCCCCGAACGGGGCACTTCGTGCCGCCCGCTAAACGGCAAAACTGAGGCGTTACGCCCCGGCCGGGACGCGGGCGCGGGGGGGTGGTTCGTTGATGTCCTCGACCCGGCGTTCGATGCGGTCGATGGCGCGGAGGATGTCCGCAGCGGTCTTGAAGTGGGCCTTGGCGGGGTTCTTGGGGCGCAGGATCGCGGCGGTCAGGTTGCTCAGCGCCTGCGCGACGGGGGTGTCGGGCCGGTAGTCGATGAGGGGCGCGAGCTCGGGGTTGCCGTGGGGCTTTTGGATCTGCACCGCGAGGTAGAACGCATCGACGGTTTTATCCACCTTGCCGTGGACCTCGCGCATGGCCTGGTTGGTGACGTGGCCGGTCT
>CAZTLX010000332.1:0-2585 GCA_964614575.1 uncultured Phycisphaeraceae bacterium
CCACGGTAAAAGTTGCCGTGCCCGCCTGACTGCCAAACTCCGCTTGATATGGGAAATCGGTTGTTTGATAGGACCCTGTGGTCCGGTTGTTGAAAGACCAGTAGGCGATGTCCTCCGCGTGGCTGGGTGTGGCCAGACCCAGCGGCAACACCACCGCGGCCGCGGTAGCCGCGAAAGCCGCGCCGGTCTTCGTCCATCTCCTGCGAGACACTTCATTCATGTTGAGCTTGTTCATTGCGATTTCTCCGTTGCATTGGTTGCAGTTCTTGTGTTGCGTCCGTACACCTTGCACAGACGGTTTGAAAAGATCACACAGTCTGCAGTCCTGTTCCAAGTGAGTGTTTGATCCGTTGTGGTTCAGGGGTGTTCTCCTCCTTCGGGGTTACTTCGTGGCAAACCTGACGTTTGGTCCCGGCCACCTCGCGGCCGGCCCTCCAAGTCGGGCGTAGTATCCAGCGATGCCTTGTCGCAGGTGCGACAGCGGGATGAGGAGTCGATAAGGATTGCGATAATGTTCGGCGTGGACGCGCAGGGGCGGTTTGACGCGGGATTGGACGGGTTCCGGGGGTCTTTCACATGTTGCGGGGCCGTCTTGTCGCCGCGGCGACGGGGTTGTTAGAAATCGGTGCGGGGTCCAGCAATACGCTTCCTTGAGCCGAAGGGAGCGGATAGAGTGGACCCCGACGGCGCGGGGGTTGTCTCCGCGGCGTCACGCGGGAGACGCGCATGGTCCGAAACTCACCCTTGACGGGCATCGTGTGGACGGAGCACGGGTTACGCGGCATCGAATCCGAAGATGAGGCGGGCATGGCTGAACGGGTGATCCGAGCGGGCACGATCGAGGTAGATGCCGAGCGTTGCGAGGCGCGGGTGCGCGGGCAGGCGGTGACGCTGACGACCGGGGAGTTGAATCTTCTGGCGCTGCTAGCCAAGCAGTCCAACGAACTGGTGACGTACCGGGTGATGCGCAAGCGGATGGGGGCGGGCATCGATCTGGACGACCGCACGTTGTCACGGCGGGTGCAGCGCCTGCGCAAGAAACTGGGTGAGGAGGGCAAGGCGATCTTATCGTTGCCGGGGCAGGGCTACGTGTTGCTGGTGCCTGAAACGAGCCCGAGGCCACATCGTCCGGCGTGGTCGTGGGCGGCGTGGCTGCCGTTTGCGGGTTGGCACCTGACGGATATGCGGGCGTGGCTTGTGACCTGGCCGGGTAAGGCGACCGCTTCGAGTTGCGTGTTGGTGACCCTGGCCTGCACGCTGGCCATGATTCTGCCGGGCAGGACGCCCGGCGAAGTGGTCGGTGCCGGCGGGTTGATGATGATCCCGGAGCAGGTGTCTGATCGCACGGTCCCCGACCTTTCGCGGGCCACACCGGCCTGGGTCGGCGGATTGAGCGGGCTGACCTATGTGCCGCAGACCGGGGGCTATCTGGCGGTGTCGAACCGTGGGCCTCATGAGGCACCGTGGCTGGGCAACCGGCTGCATCGGCTGCAGATCGAAGAGAGCGGCAGCACGCGATGGGGGCTGCGTCTGAGACAAGACGGCGACGCGATCCCACTCATGGACCACTTGGGCCGACCGTGGTTAAACCGTCGTTCTCACGCCGGCCGACAAACCGAGCGTTTATTCGACGCCGAGGCGATTGTCGCGCTGGATGATGGGCGGTTGGTCGTGGCGGATGAATACGGGCCGTCGGTTCAGGTGTTTGATGCCTACGGCCGCTGGCTGTCGCGTTTCGAGGTGCCCGCGGTTTATCGGCCGGGGCGTGAGAAGGGCGTGCTCGACAACCGCGGTTTCGAGGGGCTGGCTTCGGTGGAGTTCCGCGGCGAGTTGCGGCAACTGCTGGTCGCGCCGCAGTGGCCGCTCGCCCAGGACGGCGGCGAGATCGGGCAGAACGTGAGGCTGCTGGAGATCGACGCCATCAGTGGAAGCACAAGGCAATTGGTATATCGCCTTGACGCACCGGGTAACAGCCTGCGGGAGTTGCAGTGGGTCCGCGATGACATGTTCCTCGCGCTCGAACAGGTGCCGGACCCCGATGAGAAGCTGTTCACAAACTGGCTGGTGATCGTGCATATCAGCGGCGCGACCGACGTGAGCGATCATCACCGTTTACCCGAATCGAATCTCCCCGCCTCCACCCGCAGTGTTTCTCGCATGCGATGGCTTCGGCTCGATGATCCCTCGCTGGGTCTGGACGTACCTCTTGCCCGTGCCCGCTTCGATGGATTTGCCATCGGTCAGCAACTCGATGACGGCCGACACGAGTTGCTGTTGATCACTGACAACCTCTTCGATCCCGATCGGCCAACCTATCTGCTCAAGTTGGCGATAAGGCTTCCATAGCTGACCTGCCCCCCTCAACCCGGTCCAGTTCCAGATTCCGTAATCTGGCGTTTTCGGACTAAGGAAAGGCAGGTCAAGGTTCTCGGCCGCGATCTGCCGGGCCTAGCGTGCCGCGTACCCGGACCGGATCACCGCGGCGGTCGCGTTCCAGTCGCGGGCGTACTCCTGGATGAAGCGTTGCTGATTTCGGGTCAGGTGGTCGGGCATGGGGTCGATCCATCAATGTCATGAGCCGGTTG
>CAZTLX010000333.1:0-2497 GCA_964614575.1 uncultured Phycisphaeraceae bacterium
GCAACGGGCAGCTCAAGTCGATGGTCCGCCAGACCCTCGAAGCCTTCCCGGGCGTCGAGGTGCTGGTCACGCCCAATCAGGACCTGGTGTTCGCGAATATCGAGAAGGACGCGAAAGAAGATTTCACCGCGAAGCTCGCCTCGTTCGGCTACGGCAAGCGCAAAGGCAAGGCCTACTCCACGCTCCGCGTGCTCAGCGGCGCGTGCGTCGGCCTGCCGACCTGCCGGCTGTCGTACACCAAGAGCGAGCAGTTCGAGCCCTGGCTCATCGACCAGCTCGACGAGATGGGCTACGGCGACATGCACGAATCGATCGGCATCACCGGCTGCGAACGCCAGTGCTTCCGCCCGGCGACCAAGACCATCGGCTGGATCGGCCAGGGGCCGGACATGTACATGCTCAAGCTCGGCGGGTCCGAGGACGGCCGGCATCAGGGCACGGCGATCGTCCGCGATGACAAGCTTTATCTGCGTCAGGTCATGCGCGAGGATGTGCCCAAGGTCACCGCGGCGCTGTTCGATTACTACAAGGCGAGCAAGGCCCAGGGCGAAGACATGGGCGCGTTCCTCCGCCGCGTGGGCGGCGACGCGGTGCTCGACTTCCTCGCGATGCGCGACGATGTGAAACACGTCGTCGAAAAAACCCACCCCGCGCCGTACCTGCCGCTGGGCGTGATGAGCTGCGAGGCGGAGTAAGTAAAGCGGAAAAGCGGAAAAGCGAAAAAGCGGAAAAGCGAAAAAACGGAAGAGCGAAGAAGCGAAAAAGTCGGAGATTCAGGCCTTCCCGGTTTGATTTTCCGCTTTTCCGTTTTTTCGCTTTTCTGCTTTACACAAGCTCTACCGTCACCGGCGCATGATCGCTGCACGCGAGGCCGGCTTCGCGGTCGATGGAGGCGTGCCGGAAGCGTTGCGCGGCGGCGGCGTTGGCGAGCAGGTAGTCGATGCGCCAGCCGCGGTCCAGCGCGCGGGCCTGGCCGCGGTTGGACCACCACGAATAAGGCCCGTCGATGTCGCCGAAGTGCTCGCGCACCAGGTCGCGCCAGCCCGAGCCCAGCAGGCGGGTGAACCATTCGCGTTCGTGGGGCAGGAAGCCGGAGGTGCCTTCGTTGGACTTGGCGTAGTAGAGGTCGCGGGGGGTGTGGGCGATGTTCAGGTCGCCGCCGAGGACGACGGGGTCTTTTGATTTCGCGTGTGCCCCGGCCCAGCGGCGCAAGCGATTCATCCACGCGTTCTTTCGGTCCTGTTTGGGGGTGTCGGCGTCGCCCTTGGGCAGGTAGATGCTTGCGACGGTGAGCCCGGCGGTGCGGACGCAGAGGACGCGGCCCTCGTCATCCGCGTCGGTCTTGCCCAACCCGAGACAGATGTCGTCGATCGGCTGCTTCGACCACACGGCCGTGCCCGCATAGCCCGGCCGCTTTGCCGGGTGCCAATGCACGTGGTACCCGGCCGGGTTCATCCAAAGCTCGGGCAACTGCTCGGGGAACGCGCGGACTTCCTGCAGCAGCAACACATCGGGGTCGGTGCGCTGGAGGTGATCGGCAAAGCCCTTGCGCAGCGCCGCCCGCAGGCCGTTGACATTCCAGGTGGTGATCTTCATCGGGCGTGAGTGTAACCGACGCGCGATCACCACTTGCCGGTGAGCATCTGCGTGATCGCGTGCGCGACGCCGTCCGATGTGTTCGGCAAGGTGCGGCGGTCGGCGACGTTCGCGGCGGGTTCCACGGCGTTGCCCATCGCGACGCCCAGCCCGGCTTCGCGCAGCATCGGCACGTCGTTGATCTCGTCTCCGATCGCCGCGATTTCGTGAGGCTCGATGCCGTGCAGCGCCGCGACGGCGCGGATGCCGCGCCACTTGTCCACCCCGGCCGGGAAGATTTCGAGGATCTCCACCGTCTCGTTCCGCTCCTGCCGGGCGATCCCGCCGAAGCAGTGCGCGTTGACCCGGCCCGGCAGGGCGTCGAGCACGCGCCGGTGCAGCTCCCAGAGCATGCCGTTGTGGCTGACCATCGCGACGCGCACGGTGTGGCTCAGGTCCGCCACATCCGGGTCGTGCGCGATCTTCGCGCCGCTGTGCTCGAACCACCACGCGGTGTTCGGGGTGAGCTGCCCCCGGCCGGTCACGAGGTAGTCGTGCCCGACCCGGTCGCGGTCGCGAAACACCAGCACGGCATCGGCGCAGTCGGCCAGCAGCGTGACCAGTTGCCGGGCGATCGGCTCGTCGAAGTTCACCGCTTCTAGGGTTTGACCGGTGGCCATGTCATTGACCAGCCCGCCGGTGACAAACACGCCGCGGTCCAGGCCCGGCACGTTGTCGATCGCCCAGTGCGATTCGTGCCACGCCCGGCCGGTGCAGGGGACGACGATCGTGCCGGCCGCCTGGGCGGCGGCGATGGCGTCGCGGTTGGCGTCGCTGACCCGGCCGTCGGGGCCCAGCAGCGTGCCGTCGAGGTCGAGGGCGAGCAGGCGGTAGCGCATGGGGGGGATGATAGGGGGTGGGT
>CAZTLX010000334.1:0-2465 GCA_964614575.1 uncultured Phycisphaeraceae bacterium
CCACTATATCTTGGGTCTGCAACCCGAAACTTTATCAAAATCTTGGGTTTTTTTGCCGACAACCATTAAATCCCCCCCTTGCCGTGAGTTAACGGAAGTGACGGGTTTTCGCCGGCCAGCCGACCGACCGTCCCGCGACAGGGTTCGGACAGGTTTTCCACGGGAGAGGCAGGTGGCAGGGGCAGGTCGTGGGTCGTCGCAAAGGCGGAACTGCGCCCGGTGTCCTGCCGTACGACCCACGCCCTACCCCAACGACCTTTGCCCACCCCGTTTGCCGCCCCTGCCCTCCCCTGATACATTACCCCGCTCAATCCACCCGACCTATCACCCGGCCCGGCGTCCGCTCGGCTAGGTGACTGGTGACACAAGGCTCCTTTGCCATGACCATTACCGCCGAACGACGTCAGGAAGTGCAGCAGCAGTTCCAGCGCGCTGCCAATGATTCGGGCAGCCCCGAGGTCCAGATCGCGATCATGACCGAGCGCATCAAGGGCCTGACCGAGCACATGCGCACTCACAAGCACGACTACTCGTCACGCCGCGGGCTGCTGCAACTCGTGTCCAAGCGCAACCGCCTGCTGCGTTACCTGTCAAAAGTCAACCGCCCCGCGTATCTGGACACCATCCAGAAGCTGGGGCTGAGGAAGTAGAGTGGGGAGTAGAGAGTGGGGAGTAGAGAGTGCGGCGTCGAAACTCATCACGCTTCACTCTCTACACTCCACTCCCTACTGACCACCCCCCCCGCCGCGTATTTGCCCGGATGTCCCGGGCAGGAGCGAACGGCAGTGGACCCGAGGCAACCCACCCCTTGCCCCCGGTCATCTGCCCTTTGTTTCCCTCACACGCGGCCCCCGGAAGTGGGCAACCGGTTTGCATGACCGGTTCAGGCCTGCTGACAGGGATGATCTTCACCAAGGCGACGCGCCCGATGCGCTCGCCGCCGCGTAAGGAACACAACTCATGGCCCGACCCGCAGCCCACCGCGTCGAGATGGAACTCGGCGGACGCACCCTCTCGATCGAAACCGGCACCATCGCCAAGCAGGCGGATGGCGCGGTGCTCGTGCAGTACGGCGAGACCGTGGTGCTGGGCACCGCCGTCCACGCCGAGCCCCGCGAAGGGCTCGACTTCTTCCCGCTGACCGTGGATTACCGCGAGAAGACCAACGCCGCGGGCAAGTTCCCCGGCGGTTTCCGCAAGCGTGAGGGCGCGCCGAACCAGAAAGAAATCCTGACGATGCGGAACATCGACCGGCCGCTGCGGCCGCTGTTCCCCGCGGGGTACATCGACGAGGTGCAGGTCCAGTGCTGGGTGCTGGCGGCCGACGGCCAGAACGAGCCGGACGTGCTCGCCGGGATCGCCGCCTCGGCCGCGCTGTCGATCAGCAGCATGCCGTTCCAGGGCCCGGTGGGCAACGTGCGGGTCGGCCGCGTCGAGGGCGAGTTGTGCGTCATGCCCACCGCCGCCCAGCAGGAATACTCCGACATCGACATGCTGCTGTGCGGCCACGCCGACGGGCTGAACATGATCGAGGTCGGCGCGTTCGAGGTCCCCGAGGATGAGATGGCCGCGGCGATCGAGTTCGGCTTCGGCTACGTGAAGCAGGTGGCGCAGCTGATCGATCAGCTCGTCGCCAAGGCGGGCAAGCCCAAGGCCGAGTTCAAGGCGGACATGCCGGCCGAGGTGGCGGAGAAGGTCAAGGCGTTTGGCCCGACGCTGCGTGCGGCCAAGACCGCCGAGGGCACCAAGCTCGACCGCCAGGTCGCCGTGCGCGAGGCCAAGCGTGCGTTCAAGAAGGACAACTACCCCGAGCCGGACCCCAACGCCGGCGTCGGCGTGTGGAACGAGTACCGCAAGACGATGAAGGCGGTCGGCGTGGCGCTGCACGACCTGGAAGAGCAGATCACGCGTGAGATCATCCGCGCCGGCAGCCGGACCGACGGCCGGGCGATGGACGAGCTGCGGGCCATCGAGTGCCACGTCGGCGTCCTGCCCCGCGTCCACGGCAGCGCGATTTTCCAGCGCGGCGAGACGCAGGCCCTGGTCACCGCGACCCTCGGCACCGGCCGCGACGAGCAGATCGTCGACGGCCTGGGCGAAGAATACTCCGAGAAGTTCTACCTCCACTACAACTTCCCGCCGTTCAGTGTCGGCGAGGCCAAGCGCATCTCCGGCCCCTCCCGACGCGACATCGGCCACGGCATGCTCGCCCAACGCGCCCTCATGGCCGTCATGCCCGAGCCCGACAAGTTCCCCTACACCATCCGACTGGTCTCCGACATCATGGAGTCCAACGGATCGTCGTCGATGGCCTCGGCCTGCGGCGGGACCCTCGCCCTCATGGACGCCGGCGTGCCCATCAAGGCCCCCGTCGGCGGCATCTCCATCGGCATGATCGCCGGGGATGACCAGCACGACGACCTCTACCTCACCGACATCCAGGGCGAGGAAGACCACTTCGGCGA
>CAZTLX010000335.1:0-2461 GCA_964614575.1 uncultured Phycisphaeraceae bacterium
TTATCCACCTTGCCGTGGACCTCGCGCATGGCCTGGTTGGTGACGTGGCCGGTCTCGAGCATGCGGCCGAGCATGCGTTGGATGTGGCTGGTGCGCATCATCTCGGAGAACAGCGAGTAGAGCATGGGCGAGCTGGCGAAGCTCTCGCCCACGCGCACTGCCGAGCCGAAGTCCACGAAGCCCACGCCCCGGGGCGTGATGACGAAGTTATCCAGCCGCAGGTCCAGGTGGATCACGCCCACATCGTCGTGCAGCGAGCGCAGCAACTCGGCGCTTTGCCGGGCGAACTCCAGGTGGCTCAGCGGCTCGCCGCCGACGCGCAGCCAGTTCATGGTGAGCTTGCGTACCAGGCCATCTTTGCCGGTCCACGAGCGGAGCAGGCGGGGGACCTGGGTGCGGTGGTGCTCGGGGAGGTAGCGCTGGAGGATCTTGAGGATCGCCGCCTCGCGGGACAAAAACGTCGGGAAGACGTTGATGACCAGTTTCTTGGCGCGTTTCTGCAGGTCGGCATCGGGGATGTGGGGGAACTTGACGCGCAGGCGGTGGAGGATGTCCTCGTAGGTCGGGATGGACTTGGTGACGACGTAGCCGTGCTCCGCCTCGGGTTCGGGCGTGAGCTCGACGTGGTAGGTGAAGCGGTCGGTGACGTCGCCGGCCTGGATGAGGCGGGTCTTGCGGGCGGTGAAGGTGTAGCCCTTGGGCGTAAAGCCGGGCAGGCGCAGGCCCATGGTGTTGGCGAAGACGGGCGTGACGGGGCGTTCGATGATGAACCCGCGGTCGGGGGTGTATTCCGCGGCGAGGGTGCGGGTGCGTTCTTGCGACCCGCCGACGTACGCGACGATCCCGCCCCAGCGCAACAGCGGGAACACCTCGTCGGGCAGCTTGGGTTCTTTGGCGGTGGTGAACAGCGCATCGACCAGGCCGCCCGGCGAGCCGCCGACGGGGTTGGCCGCGGCGATCTCCCCGGCCCGGCCGTGGGTGCGGCGGTTGGTTTCGGACTTGTGCTGGGCCTGCACGACGCGCATGAGGCGCTGCCGCTCGCGGTCGGTCAGGACGCGCGTGCGGCCGGGGGATAGCGGACCGATCGCAGTGGCTTGACGGAACATACGTTGGATGACCCCTGGCAGGCTCATCGGCGGCGGGTCCGGGTAGGTATCGGCTCAATCGTCGGGCGACTGTGGTCGGATCGGCGGGACGCATAAGTTTACCCCATCGAGCGCCGCACAAGCCCGCCGATCGATCAACACCCCCACCCCCCAAGCCCGCCGATGCGCAGCGCAGCGGAGTTTCGGCGGGGTATCACTTTCCCTAATGACGAATGACGAAGCCCGAATGACGAAATGAATCGGCTCTCTTCGTCATTCGTCATTCTCGCCCCCCCTGCCCTTCGCGCCCCTCTTGGCCTAAATGCCGGCAACCCGAGAATTTCTTATAGGACCGCGCCATGTCGCGCGGTACACTGGCGTTGGCCCGGCGCGTGGGAGAAAGTCCACTCGCGGCAGGTGGTGCAAGCTGATTTGCCGCCGGAGGCCACGACCATGTTGTCATCTGTTTTGCCCCCGCAGGCGGTCGCGCAAGCGCTCGATGTCGGCCGCGCCACCCTCGACCACTGGATCGAGGAGGGCTGGCTGCCCGTTCACCTCCAGCCCCACCGGGGCCTGTCGATCGACCTGTGCCAGGTCTTACGCTTCGTCCGGCAGCACCACCTGACCATCCACCACCCCGATGCGCTGGGGCTGAGCGGCCCGGATGCCGCGGGCGATGCGCAGGAGACCCTCGCGCTGCTCGAAGCGTTCGCCACGCCCGAGGCGAAGGGGTTGGAGGCGCTGCTGGTCGCGCGGTTTGCCATGCTCGACGACCTGCCCGGCTACCTTGACGGGCCGGTGACCGAGGCGCTGCGTCTGGGCCGGGCGGCGTTATCGCCCCCGGCGGCCCCCGCCCAGGCCGCCCAAGCCCTCGGCCACGCCGCCGCGTCGATCCGCCGCGTCGCCGAATTGATCGGCCAACCCAGCGACCACGGCCGACGCGTCATGGTCGCGACGCTCGATGACGACCGCGACCCGACCCACGCCGCCCTCGCCGCGCTGGTCGCGGTCGAACGCGGGTGGAGCCTCGTCGGTCCCGGCCCCGCCGCCGGCAACCCCGCCCTCGCCCGGGCCGCGCAGCAGCACGGCCCGGAGGTGGTCATCCTCGCCCCGGCCGCGCCCACCCGCCCCGACGCCGTCACCCGCGATGACCTGCTCGACCTGACCGAGAAACTCCACCTCCAGAACGCCCGCGTGATCCGCATGGGCCCCGCCGCCGGCCTCGCGCCGCGCGACCTGCCCCGCGTCCGCAGCCTCCGCGAGCTCAGCCACGCCCTGGCGCCGTCACCCGCCGCCCAAGCCTCGGTGTGATCTTTGTCCGCGACATCCCCCAAGCCCGCCGCTGCGCAGCGCTTGGATCAATCGCTAGCCGGCGA
>CAZTLX010000336.1:0-2460 GCA_964614575.1 uncultured Phycisphaeraceae bacterium
TGCGTGGCCCCCAACTCGCCCAAGTGCGGCTCGACCTGGGCGAAGTCCACGTAGTCGCGGTCCACCGTCTCGCAGCCGATGCCCCACGGGGAGCGGCTGATGTCCCGAGCCGTGCGCGGTCGCATCCGGCCAACGGGATTAAAACCCGCCGCGAGCAGCGGTGTATGCAAATCCTGGTTCGGTTTCATGTCAGGCTATATCCAATGTCTCGGCATGGCTGCTAATCGGCTTGCGTGCTTGCCACCGCCTGCCAGTTGGCTCCGCCGTGCAGCGAGAACGATTCGCCCGGCTCCACCGCACGCGGGGCGGTGTGCGGCTCCAGATCCAGGATCAGCGGCCTGTGCTGGATATTGTAATTTCCCTTGATCTCCACCCGCTCCCCGCTGAGCACATCCCGCCCGGACAGCGACCAGGGCACCGCGACATCACCGAAGCGGTTTTCCAGATTGAAGATCGCGGCACAGGCCTTGGATTCACCTCGCCAATCGATCCGCACGACGCCCCGGGTGATCTGGCTCACGTGACAGACGCGGCAGGCGCGTTTCACCTGATGCATGTACTCCAGCACCTGCGTGGTGAACGTGCCGAAGTCGTCATCCGCCTGATCCCACGGCACGTTGTGCCGCTCGCGGTGGTAATGCTCCTGGCCTCGGCTGCCGATTTCACGGTCCTTGCCGATCGCGACCTCCTGCCCGGCGAACAGCAGCATCGACCCGGGCAGCATCGCCATGAACGCGGTCCAGCAACGCAGGGCGTTGGGCTCGCGCACCTTCATCGCAAACCGCGGGTCGTCGTGGTTCTCCAGCAGCCGCAGCTTGATCGCGTGCGCCGGGTAGAGCACCTCCTGCAGGTACACCTGATGCAGGTAGTCCGACAGCTCAGACTGCCCGGCGAAATAGGCGTGGAGATATTCCTGCCCGTCGGCGTCGTAGGTCAGGTCGAAGACCTCATGGAGTTCGGGGTCGCTGTGGTGCAGGATGCCAAGGTCTTTGTCTTTTTTGACGAAGCGCATGAAGCCGGACTCGGCGAGCCAGATCTGCTCGCGCTTGGGGTCCAGTTCATCACGGGCCGCGCGCCAGAAGTCCATCGGGATCAAAGGCACCACATCGAAACGGAAGCCATCGACGCCAAAGCCCAGCAGGTGGCGGAGCGTGTCGATCTGATACGCCCAGACCTCGCGGTGGCGGTAGTCCAGGTCAACCACGCCTCTCCAGGCCGGCACCTTGGTCATCAGTCGGCCCTGGTCGTCTTTCAAAAACCACTCAGGCTTTTCCGCGGCGAGCTTCGATCGACCCGACAAGTGGTGCAGCACGACATCGAGGATAACCTTGAGCCCCAGCGCATGGGCCTCAGTTACCAGCGCCCGCAGGTCGGCTTCGCTGCCGTACTCGGGATTGATCGCGCGGTGGTCGTGGATGCCGTAGGGGCTGCCCAATCGGTTGTCCTTGCCATCGCCCATCGGATGGATCGGCATGAGGTAGAGCACGTCCGCGCCGAGGTCGCGGATGCGGGGCAGGTCACGGCGCACACCCTCAAAGTCGCCTGTGGCGCTGTGGAGTCTTGGGAAGACCTGGTAGAACACCGCCGAGCGGAGCCATGCGGGGGTTTCGATCGCCATCGTGATCACTTTCTGTTTGAAGGTTCAAGCCATTGCCAACCGTATTTACTTACTCGCTCGGCGGGTGGATAAAGCCGAGTTCGATCCAGTCGATGTTCACCAGCGCGTTGGATTCTCTCGCCTCGCCCCGTTCAATCGCCAGCACCACGTCGTGCCTGCCGGGCTTCTCAATCTTGACGGGCACGGTGAACGTTTTGAAGTCTTCCCATCCGCCGGTGCTTTCCACGGTGACCTCGGCGATCAGATCGCCATCGGTCACCCGCCGTTTGCCTTTGATCTCTTCGATCGTGGGGTTCAGGTAGACGTTGATCTTCGACCCGGCCCGGTCGTTGGGTGCGCCGTAGCGGATCGTGAACTGGTCAAACGGCTGGTCCCGCCCCAGTTCCAGGTCTTTGTAGAGCATCCAGCACCCGCCGTGCAGGTTGAACAGGAACCAACTCCGCTTGATGCTGCCGTAGCCATCGTCGTAACGCTCGGCCTCCTGCTTGATCGCGTAAGGCGGATGATCCGGCACCTTGACGTCCAGCGTGGCGGGCTTGGAACGGTTGTCTGCGGCGTCGAGCGCGATGACCCGGTAGCGGTAAGCCGTGCCCTTGCTGACCTTCCGGTCCTCGAACTCCGTGCCCTTCACCGTGTCCAGCGCGACCGGTTCGCTGTCCCCGGCCGCGCGCTCGACGATATAACCCGCAACGCCGATCTCATCACGGGAGTCGCGCCACTTGAGATGCACGCGCTGATCGGTGACGTGCAGGGTGTGCAGGTTCTCAGGCGTCGTAGGCGCGGTGACATCAGGCGTCGTGCGGGCGACCAGCTCGGTGGGCGAAGAGAGGTTGCCGAACCGG
>CAZTLX010000337.1:0-2456 GCA_964614575.1 uncultured Phycisphaeraceae bacterium
GGGGAGCGGGTTTGCCTTGCGATTGGGATGCGCTGGGGGCTGGGGGAGACGCGTTGTGTCTCTTCGCGAGACGGCGGGGGGCGTGGCGTGAGCTACGGCGAAGGGACTTCGACCTCGGCGGCCTGGGCATCGGGGGCGGCGAGGGCCTTGTTGAGGACGGCATTGGTGGCCTGCAGTTCGGTGAGGGCGAGCAGGCCGATCGCGCTGGGGGCGAGGGCGAGGGTGTTGTCCCAGAGGCTCAGGCGTACGCCGCCGAGCGTGTCCTCGGGGCTTTTGACGTAGAAGTCGTTGACCGGGTCGAAGGACAGTCGGGCGATGAAACGGGCGGCCCCCTGGGCGGGCATGAGCCAGTCGAAGGGGTTTCGTTGGCCTCGCACCTGCTCGTGTCGCAGCGCGACGGAGAGGAACAGCAGGAGTTGGGTGGTTCGCCAGTCGGGGTTGGGCGGCGCGCCGAGGGGTGCTTTGGTCAATTCGAACCCGCCGATGATGTCGTTGGGGCCGAGCAACGGTCGTTCGAAGATGTGCTGATCGTTGAGCAGATCGACCAGCCCCGCGAGGCCGCGCCACTGGCTGCGGTTGATTTCGGAGTGCTCGGCCAGGGGACCGGTCGCGCGGTCGTGAGCGATCATGAGCCAGGGGAGGGCGGAGACATCGGGCTGGCGGGCGATGCGGGTATAGGCGGCATCGATGGCGGCGCGGGCGGCGTCGGCCAAGGCGGGCTCGCGGGTCTGGGCGTGCAGGTCGGTCAGGGCCGCGGCGATCAGCGCGGTGGTCGCGAGGTTCACGGGCCGGGCGTCGGGTTCGGCGCTGCTGAAGAAGCGGCCGTCGTCGCGGCGGAGCTTGAGGATCGCGGCGCCAAGCTGATCGCGCAGCACCTGCTCGACGCCGCCGACCGGCAGCTCGCAGAAGGTCATCAGGCACAGCGCGGCGGCGGCCGGGTCGCCCTCGCCGCGTTCCAGCCAGGCCTTGCCCACCGTGACCGCGACCGAGCGGGCGCGTTCGGCGGCGGTCTGCGCCCGGACATCTTCGCGGCCGATGGCCTGCATGACCCGGCTAAAGCGTGCCAGGGCGTATGCCGCCAGGGCGCTATCGGTCGGGCCGGCGATCGCGGGGTCGAAGCGGTTGGTTGAGGGGTGGTAGGTGCCCCGCACCTGGCCGTCACGGATAAAACGGTTGCCCAGGTGCGCGGCGATGCGGTCGGCGGTGATCTGGATCAGCTCGCTGACGGGCTGGCGTCGCGGGGTTGCGGCGTTGCCCCGCAGCAGTCGTTCGATGGGCTGGGTGCGGCTGGCGCGGATCAGGTGCAGCGTCTCGAAGCGTTGGAGCGGCGGGCCGTGGGTCCGCGCGACCTGATCGATCGCATCCAGCGGATAGCCGAGCCGGGCCAGGGGCTGGACGATCTGGCTTTTGGGCGAGGCGTTCCACGCCAGCGCGAGGCTGGGCCAGGTGACGGCGGCCTCGGCGGGCTGAGCGTTTTCGGCAGCGCGGGTGATCCGCAGGCCGTGATACCCCGGCGCGAAGAGGTTATAGAGGTCGGTGGTGGGCGCGGCTCGGGCCAGGTGCAGGCTCTGGAGGCGGTGGGCGATCTCGAGGCCGAGGTTCAGGCGATGGGTGTCGAGGCGTGGGGCATCCTGACCGGGCAGGCCGTCGGCGGCGGTATCGGGGACCAGTTGCCCGGCCTTGGCGCGGGCGTCGCGGAGGGTCTGGCGGTAGTCATCAAGGGCCGTCTGCGTCGCCCGGGCGAGCAGGGGCAGCAGATCGACCGCCGGGCCGGGCGCGTCGAGCGCCTGTTCCGGGACCTCCACAAAGGCCTCGCCGGCCCCGACCTCCTGCCCGGCATCGCGCAGCGAGACCCGCAGGCCGAACGCGTTGGTGACCATGATCTGCCGGGGCATCTCCTCGGGCACCGCCGCGTCCTGCACCCAGCCCTCGACCATGCGGAAAGCGGCCTCGGCGTGGGCTTCGTCCAGCAGCGGGGCCTGGAGCGGTTGGGGCGTAGTGGCGGGGGTTTGCGGCGTGTCGGGCGTTTCGGGGGCCGCGGCATCGGGCTGGCCCCACGCCGCGGTCGCCGACAACGTGATCGCCAACAGCGCGGCCAGGGTGTTGCGCCAAGGCAACACGCGACCCAGACGGCCCCGATCCGAGCAGTGCGTGAATGCGTTTATCTTCATGTTAAATAGAGGCTTGGGTGATTTTTCGTGCGGCGGAGGCCCGGTGGTGATTCCCGTGGCATGCTAGGGGTGACAGCGAGGCCATCGGAAGGACAAACCCATGCTCGCCAAACTCGGCTTTACCGCATCTCAGATCGCCAACCGAAAGCGGCTTCTGCTGCTGAGCGTGCTCACGTTCCTGGCACTGTGCTAAGAGCAGTGTAGCCGCTGGCCGGAGCAATCCCAAGGCATGCACATGCCAGAGGTCGTCGCCGAGGGGGCGGCACCTCTGGCTTTTTCACATCT
>CAZTLX010000338.1:0-2440 GCA_964614575.1 uncultured Phycisphaeraceae bacterium
GATGGTGCGGCAGACGGCTGAGCACCGGGCCGTTGGCCGGGCCGGCAGACCGTCGCTGCCGATCGGCATCCAGGCGGGCGACTTCGAGTTGCACCAGACCGAAGGTGCGGCCGACTGCGCGACGGTGATGCTCATCGACCTCTCGGGCTCGATGATGCGATACGGGCGGTTCCTGCAGGCGAAGCGCGTGGCGCTGGGCATGCAGGCGCTGGTCGATGCGCGGTTCCCGCAGGACAGCCTGCAATACGTCGGCTTCTACACGCTGGCCGATCGCCTGCTGGCCAAGGACATCCCGCTGGTGATGCCCAAGCCGGTGACGATCCACGATTATCAGGTGCGCTACCGCGTGCCGCTCGCGCAAGCGCAGGCCAACCGCGAACGCATCCCCCTGCACTTCACGAACCTGCAACTCGGCCTGCGCACCGCCCGGCAAATGCTGCAGCGCAGCGGCGCGGCCAACAAGCAGATCTTCGTCATCACCGACGGCCAGCCGACCGCGCACGTGCAGCCCAACGCCTCGGGCGACGGCGAGATGCTTTACCTGCTCTACCCACCCACCGAGCAGACCGCGGAGATCACGCTTAAGGAAGCGCTGCGTTGTCGGCAGCAGGGCATCCGCATCGCGAGCTTCGCGCTGATCGAGGACTACTGGGGCATGGACTGGGTCGGCTTCATCGAACGCATGACCCGCCTGACCCGCGGCGTCGCGTACTACTGCACTTGCGATGACCTGTCCTCCACCGTGATCGAGAGCTACCTGACGGGGCGGAAAAAGAAATCGTTCGTGCATTAAGCAAGGCTGGCGGAATTAATTCCGCCTGCCCGGCAGCGCGGTCCACGCGTCGGGGTGGCGGTAGATCCAGCCCTCGCGCTTCATCTGCTCGGGCGTGACCAGGCCGACGCGTGCCGGTTGGTTCAGGTCATCACGCACCAGCCAGGCGGTGAGGCACGCGAGCGTCGCGTCCCAGGCGTCTTCGAGCGTGATGGCCACGGCCTGCAGCGCGGGGTGATCGAAGCTGAGGTAGTGCGACAGCGCGGCGGGGCGGCTGCGGCACTGCCCCGGGGCCTTGGGCTTGCGCGGGGCCTTGATGCCGACATCCGGCGCGGTCACCGAAGGGTACACCTCGATCAAGGTCAGCGTCGCGCCCTCGCGCTGCACCTGCGGGAGCAGTTGCGTCGTGGGCGGCAACAGCAACTCGTGCAGGAAGCGTGCGCCCTCGCTGGTCTGCTTGTATAGCCGCAGGTCCAGCGGTGCCATCGCGCCACCACTCCCGGATAATGCGTCGCACGCCCGTGGCGCCTTGCGGTGGTCGGGTGCCGCGTCGACGATCTCCTCGGGTGAACGCTCGGCGAGGTGACGGTTGAGCATCAAGAAGTCGTAGCCGTGACCGACCAGCAAGCGGGCCGCGGCATCGGGCAGGCCAAAGGGGAAGTCGAGCCCGGCGAGCAGGGGGGCGTCGTCCGCCGCGCCGATCTCCCGCCGCCAGCCCTCGGCGAGGTACTCGGCCGCGTCGGGCCGAAAGGCGTGCGGGCGCAGCGACAGCACATGCAGGCGGCCGTCACGCTCGACGCCGACGCACGACCACAGGTTGGCTAGCGCCCCGCGCGCGCCGCTGAAATCAAGCCCGGCAAAGTAGGTGTGCTCCGACATGGGCATCAGCGTAACGCGAATCGGCCCGCCGCGCCCCGCCCGCGTGTTAGACTCCCGTCATGAGCGAATCACTGACCATCACACCCTTCGCCCTCGGGCAGTGGATGACCAATTGTTACCTCGTCGCGACCGACTCTGGCGCGGCGTGGATCATCGACGCGGGGTTTGAGCCGCAGGCCATGCTTGATCATGTGCGTGACCAAGAGCTGCGCGTTGAGCAGGTCGTGCTGACCCATGCGCACGTGGATCACATCGCCGGGCTGGCACAGGTGATCGGCGAAGTCGGCGATGTGCCCATCCTCATCCACGAGGCGGAGAAGGACTTTCTGATCGACGCGTCGTTGAACCTGTCGATGTATCTGGCGGAGCCGATCGTCGCGCCCGAGCCGACGCGGTTATTGCGGCACGGTGAAACGCTACGGCTCGGCCCGCACGCGTTTGAGGTCCGCCACACGCCCGGTCACAGCCCCGGCGGCATCTGCCTCTACCAGGCCGGGCACCAGGTCGCACTTGTCGGCGACACGCTGTTCCAAAACAGCATCGGCCGTCACGACTTCCCGACCTCCGACTTCGACGCGCTGCAGCGCAGCATCCGCGAACAGCTCTACACGCTGCCCGACGACACCCGGGTCCTCCCCGGCCACGGCGGTGCCACCACCATCGGCCACGAGAAACGCACCAACCCCTTCGTACGCGGGTAAAACCGCCGGGACGCGGAGGGTGCCAGACAAGACAACAAGACATTTTTAACCACAATTTACACGAGTGCCACAGATCGGAATCAGCCGC
>CAZTLX010000339.1:0-2436 GCA_964614575.1 uncultured Phycisphaeraceae bacterium
TAGAGAGTGGAGAGTGGAGAGTAGGGAGTGGAGAGTAGGAAGTGGGGGGTGGAGGATGGGGGCAAGCCGTGTTTTGGGGCGCTTGCGATGAAGGGCCCGAGGGGGTGGCGCATCGATACGGTAAATGGCCCGGTTGATCCGGCTCTCCGCGCTTCATGCTCAGGGCTCGGCCTGGGTCTTCTGGGTGAGCATCTGCACGACCTTGCGCTGGGGGTTGGGCAGGGGCAGGTCCTGGAGCTGATCGAGCCGACGCCATCGGCCAACTCTCGCGCACAGCCGACCGGCGGTGACTCGGGCGTGCTGCACTTCGAAGCGGATGGTGCGGTGGGTGGTCTGGTGAGTGAATGAGCCGAGCGTTCGGGGCGGGGCGATGGTTAGGCCCAGGCGTTGCTTGGCCCACGCGATCGCGTCGTGGCGGTCGGGTGATTCATCGGTCGGGTACTGCCACATCGCCGACCAGAGCCCGACATCAGGCCGCTGCTCGAAGACATACCGATCGCGTCTTTGCAGCGCGAGTACGCGATGCGTCACCGCCCGCGGGGCCTGGCGCTTGCCCACCACGGGCAGCTCCGCCACGCGCCCCTCCGCCAACGCGCGGCAGTGACGCTTCACGGGGCAGACCGCGCAGCGCGGCTGGCGCGGCGTGCAGATCAGGGCGCCCAGCTCCATCATCGCCTGGTTGAAATCGCCGGGCTGCCGACCGGGCACCAGCGCCGCGGCCAGCGCCCACTGACGCTCACGCACCGCCGGGTGATCGATCGGCTGATCGAGCGCGAACCAGCGCGCCAGCACGCGCGCGACGTTGCCATCGAGGATCGGTGCCCGGATGCCAAAGGCGATCGACGCGATCGCCCCGGCGGTGTAGCGGCCGACCCCCGGCAGCTCAAGCAGCGCGTCGAGCGAAGCGGGCACCGCCCCGCCGTGCTGCGCCACGCAGATGCGCGCCGCGGCGTGAAGATGCCGCGCCCGGCGGTAATAGCCCAGCCCCTGCCAGCGCGTGAGCACCGCCTGCTCATCCGCCGCGGCCAGGTCGGCCAGCGTCGGGAACGCGGCGATAAACCGCTCGAAGTAAGGAATCACCGTCGCCACCTGCGTCTGCTGCAGCATCGCTTCGGAAACCAGCGTGTGGTACGGGTCGGGGTGCTGGAAAGGCGAAGCCCGCCAGGGCAGCTTGCGGTGCGCGCGGCGATACCAACGCAGCAGGTCACGCCGCAGCGCGCGAACGTCGCTCATCTCCGGCAACGTTGCGGCGGGGAGGCGGGCCGGGTCGGCGGCGTGGCGATCGTTTTTCGAGGCTCGCCGGGGCATGGTCCGATCATACAAAAGCAACGCGCGATGACGGCCGTGGCGGCAAGGTCGGGCATGCGTTACGCTAGAACGATGCCGCCCGAGCCGAACGAACCACGCGATGCGCCAAAGTCGAGTCCGCCGGCCGCGCCGGCTCAGCACGAGGTTGATGACGAGATGGTCGCCCAGCGTGAATCCCTTCCCTCGGTCCGAAACTCCATCACGCACAAGTTCCAGATCATGGGACACGAGGGCTACCTGACTATCGGCCTCTTCGACGACGGCCGACCCGGCGAACTCTTCGTCAAGATGGCCAAGGAAGGCTCCACCCTCTCCGGCCTCATGCAGGGCTACTGCCGGGCGCTGTCGCTCGCTTTACAGTACGGCCTGCCGCTCGAAGAAGCCTGCCGCCGCTTCAAAGGCATGCGCTTCGAACCCATGGGCATGACCGGCAACCCCGACATCCCCGAAGCCATGAGCATCATCGACTACGTCGCACGCTACCTCGAACACGAATTCGTCGAACGCCCCACCGGCCGAAGGTTCTAGATCAGTTCGCGTGAAGGCTCTCCACCCCCCCCCGACATCTTGCTGGCGAGGCTTAGCTCGCCGGCTATCGTTTGATCCCAACCCTGCGTGGGGAAAAATCAGGCAAGTTGGTCTAAACATCGGGGGTGTCAAGTGTGGTGGGTGGGAGGGGTGTCTGGCCCCTCAGCCGTGGCACGGCCGTCATCAGTTTCCATCATCCATCACCGCCTCGGGGTGGGCGGCGGGCGCGATTTTTGGGCGGGGCCTTCCCGTAAACCAGGCCCGCCCAATCCCGTGACGCCGCGGCCCGCAGCCGCGCCCCCGACGAACATCGCCTCATCAAACACCGCCGCGCGGGGTTTCTTCCAACCAGAGACCCGGCTCCGCCCACGGCCGTGTCCGCCAGGACCGACCAATTCCCTACGCTCATCCGCGCGAGGCTCGCCCGTCGGACAGACATCCCGGTCTATCGACAGCACACCGCGGACCGCGGCCGGCGCTTCATCCTGACCCCGCGGGGCATCGTCAGATGCAACGGTCCCTTTTTCCACGAGGGGTGCGCTGGTCGCAGGTGCCGTGACTTCCGGGCGCGGTGGTTCCGCGACGATTGTTCCTACCGGG
>CAZTLX010000340.1:0-2420 GCA_964614575.1 uncultured Phycisphaeraceae bacterium
TCAGGTGGCACTTGCGCATCATGATGCAGCCCAGCGCGATCAGCGGCATCGTCGCGAAGCCGTATTCCTCGGCACCCAGGCACGCGGCGATGAACACGTCGCGCCCGGTCTTCATCCCGCCGTCGGTTTCCAAACGCACGCGCGATCGCAGGTCGTTGAGCACCAGCGTCTGGTGGGTCTCGGCGACGCCCAGCTCCCAGGGCAGGCCGGCGTGCTTGATCGAGGTCAGCGGCGAAGCGCCCGTGCCGCCGTCGTGACCGCTGATGAGGATGTGGTCGGCGTGCGCCTTGGCCACGCCCGAGGCGACCGTGCCCACGCCGACTTCCGCGACCAGCTTCACCGAGATGTTGGCCCACTGGTTGGCGTTCTTAAGATCGAAGATGAGCTGGGCCAGGTCCTCGATGGAGTAGATGTCGTGGTGCGGCGGCGGGGAGATCAGCCCGACGCCGGGCGTGGAGTGGCGGATCTTGCCGATGTAGTCGCTGACCTTGTTGCCGGGCAGTTGGCCGCCCTCGCCGGGCTTGGCGCCCTGGGCGATCTTGATCTGGAGGGTGTCGGCGTTGGCCAGGTAATAGCTGGTGACGCCGAAGCGTCCCGAGGCGACCTGCTTGATGGCGGAGCGCTTGGTGTCGCCGTTGGGCAGGACGTTGAGGCGGATCATGTCTTCGCCGCCCTCGCCGGAGTTGCTCATCGCGCCCAGGCGGTTCATGCCGACCGCGAGGGTTTCGTGCGCTTCTTTGGAGAGCGACCCGAGCGACATCGCGCCCGAGCGGAAGCGTTTGACGATGTCCTTGGCGGGTTCGACCTCGTCGAGGGGGATGGCTTTGGTTTCATCCGTCCGGACCTTGAGCAGGCCGCGCAGCGTGCAGCGCAGCTTGGCCGACTCGTTCATCATCCTGGCGTAGTCGTCGTAGGCCTGGCGTGAGTTGCCGCGGGCGGCGACCTGGACGCGGGCGATGGCCTCGGGGGTGAGCATGTGCTTCTCGCCGCCGGGCCGCCAGTGGTACTCGCCGGGGTTGGGCAGTTGGGGCAGGCGGACCTGCTGGCGTCGGGGGTAGCCGATCTGGTGACGGCGGACCGCCTCGCGGGCCAGCACCTCGAAGCCGACGCCCTTGAGTCGGCTGGCGGTGCCGGTGAAGCAGCGGTCCATGACCTCTTCGCGCAGGCCGATCGCCTCGAAGATCTGCGCGCCCTTGTAGGAGGCGAGGGTGGAGATGCCCATCTTGGACATCACCTTGAGCACGCCGTTGCCGACGGATTTGATGAAGAACTCGACCAGTTGCTCGGGGCTGTAGTCGGGGTCGATGATGCCCTGGTCGCGCATGGCCATGAGGGCATCGAAGGCGAGGTAGGGGTTGACCGCGTCGGCGCCGAAGCCGAAGAGCGTGCAGAAGTGCTGCACCTCGCGGGCCTCGCCCGATTCGAGCACCAGGCCGATCTTCGTGCGCGACTCGGTGCGGACCAGGTGCTGATGCACCGCGCCCACCGCCAGCAGCGAGGGGATGGGCACGCGGGTCGCATCGACCGCGCGGTCGCTGAGCACGATGAGTTGGTAGCCCTCGTCGATGGCCGTGGTCGCCTCGGCGCAGATGCGGTCGAGCGCGGCGGTCAGCGCGACGTGGGCGGTCTGCTCGCTGAGCATCGGCGAGCCGTTGGTCGCCTCGGCGGGCGCGGCCAGCTCGAAGGTGATGTCGATGGTTTTAGACTTCCAGCCGCGGTGGTTCATCGCCTTGATCGCGGCCAGGCGGTTGTTGGTGAGGATCGGCTGGGGCAGGCGCAGGCGGTGGCACTGGCCCTCGGTGGTTTCGAGCACGTTGCCCTCGGGGCCGATCGACGACTGCAGCGACATGATGATCGCCTCGCGGATCGGGTCGATCGGCGGGTTGGTCACCTGCGCGAAGAGCTGCTTGAAATAGTCGTAGAGCAGCCGCGGCTTGTCGGAGAGCACGGCCAGCGCCTGGTCGTTGCCCATCGAGCCCAGGGCCTCTTTCGAGTCCTTGCCCTTGTTGACCATCGGCAGCATGACCATGTGCAGGTGCTCGGTGGTGTAGCCGAACGCCTGGAGCTTCTGGAGCAGCTCGTCCTCGCCCAGCAAAGCGGGCACCGCCTCGGCCGGGGCGTCGGGCAGCTCGCTCAGCTCGATGCGCTGGGCCGCGAGCCACTGGCCGTAGGGCCGCCGCGTGGCGATGTCGCCCTTGATCTCGTCGTCGGCGACGATGCGGCCCTTCTCGAAATCGACGAGGAACATGCGGCCGGGCTGCAGGCGACCTTTGAACTTCACCTGATCCGAGGGCACGTCCACCACGCCGACTTCCGAGGCCATGATCACGCGGTCGTCTTTGGTGACGTAGTAGCGCGAGGGGCGCAGGCCGTTGCGGTCGAGGGTCGCGCCGATGTACCGGCCGTCGGTGAAGCCGACG
>CAZTLX010000341.1:0-2403 GCA_964614575.1 uncultured Phycisphaeraceae bacterium
CCGAGGTCCTCAACGCTTTACCCGGTGTTGCGCTTCGGAATTGAATCTGCCAAGTGTAATGATGCTGGATGTGAATCGTGAGCGTTGGATGGGGGTCGCCGAGTCCCTGGCGCCGAAGCTGACGCTGTCGCCGGTGCCGGTCGGGGCGCTGGTGCGCTTCACGGAAGATGCCGGCACGCTTTACGGCTGGCGGGCCGAGCCGATCGCGCCCGCGTCGGCGCTTGATGCACAGTTGATCAAACCGGGCGGCGAGGTCTGCCTCGATTTTGGCCGGCACGTCGTGGGCCGGCTGGAGCTGACGCTGTCCGGCGAAACGCACCCGGGGCACGCGGAGGTGGGGTTGTCGGTGCGCTTCGGGGAGATTGCCGCGGAAGTCGGGCCCGATGTGGTCGATAAGTCGGGCAAGCTCGGCGGCGAGTGGCTGGAGCCGGTCATGCTGCGGGGCCAACCCGGCGGCGCGGTCACGTGCCCGACGCGGCGTGCGTTCCGCTACGCACGGGTGCGGGTGGAGGAGGCGACCGGTCCGATCCGCTTGGCGGTGGCACGGGCGGTGGAGGAGTCGGCGGTCCCCGCAGCGGTGGAAGACCTGCGCCTGTGCCGCGGCCCCTCGGACCTGATCGAGATCGACGCCGTTTCTCTGCGCACCCTGCGCAACTGCATGCAGGGCGTGTTCGAGGACGGCCCGAAGCGCGACCGCCGGCTGTGGCTGGGCGACCTGCGTTTGCAGGCGCTGGCCAACTACGCCAGCTTCCGCGACATGGGCCTGGTCAAGCGGTGCCTGTACCTGTTTGCCGCGTGCGCGTATGACGACGGTCTGGTCCCCGCGTGCGTGTACGAGCGGCCCAAGTGGCACGCGGGGACCGAGTTCATCCCCGACTATTCGCTGTTGTTTGGCCCCACATTGCTGGACTATCTCGAAGCCAGCGGCGATCTGGATACCGCCCGCGACCTGTGGCCGATCGCGCTGCGCCAGACGGAGGTCCTCCGCCGGTTTGTGGACCGCGACGGGATGTTCGTCGATCCCGGCGACGTCTGGCTTTTTATCGACTGGCATCAAGACCTCGATCGGCAAGCCGCGGAGCAGGGCACGGCCCTGTACGCGCTGGACAAGCTCCAGCGGCTGGGCCGACGCGTCGGTGCCGATACGCGGACGCTGGCCGAGCTGCGCCGACGTTACGACCAGATGCGTGGTGCGGCGCGCACGCGGTTGTGGGATGCGGGGCAGGGCCTGTTCGTCTCCGGCAAATCGCGGCAACTCTCCTGGGCGTCGCACGTATGGCTCACGCTCGGCGGCGCGCTGGCCGACGATGAGGCCCGCGCCGGGTTCGATCGACTCGACCGAACACCCGACGCTGTGCGGCCGGTCACGCCATACCTCCACCACCATGTCATCGAAGCCATGATCGCCTGCGGCCTGAACGGGCGGGCGTCCCGATGGCTCCGTGAGTACTGGGGGGGGATGATCCGCCATGACGCCACGACGTTCTGGGAGGTCTACGACCCCGATCAGCCGATGCTCTCGCCCTACGGCAGCATCCGCCATAACAGCTACTGCCACGCATGGAGCTGTACGCCGTCGTACTTCATCCGCCGTGGAATGGTGGTCGAGCCCGCCCTGGCCTCGGAACCGGGTCCGCGAGCCGCCCACGACGCACCGACCTAACCACGCCGCCCCTCTGGCCCCACCCGCCGACCGCTTCCATCGATGCCTGCCACATTCACCCGCCGCCGCTTTCTTCAGACCGCGTCGAGCGCTGCGCTCACGTTGGCCGCCGGACGCTCCGCCATGGCTATGCCCACCAGCGCCAAGTCGCCCAACGTCCTGTTCCTCGCCGTCGATGATCTCAACGACTGGATCGGCTGCCTCGGCGGGCACCCGCAGGTCCGCACGCCCAACCTCGACCGACTGGCTGCGCGCGGGATGGTGTTCGCCAACACCTCGTGCCCCGCCCCGATCTGTACCCCCGCCCGCACCGCCGTGCTCACCGGCAAGCACCCCTCCAGCAGCGGGCTGTACTTCCTCGCGCCTACGTTCCGTGACACGCCGACCCTTAAGGATGCGGTCACCTTGCCGCAACACTTCCGTGAGCACGGCTACCACACCATGTCGGTGGGCAAGGTCTTCCACGGCCAACACGATGCGCCCTCGTGGGATGAAGACGGCCGGATCATCAACAACTACGGCCCATCCCCCGACACCAAGCTCAGCTACCCCAAGGGCCACCCGCTGTGGGACTGGGGCGCGTATCCCACCGACGAAAGCGCCACGCCGGATGAGAGGATCGCCGACTGGGCGGTGCAGCGGCTCAACCGACCATACGATCAGCCGTTCTTTCTGGCGGCGGGGTTCTTCCGGCCGCACGTGCCGATGTATGCGCCGCCGAAGTGGTTCGAGGCGTACCC
>CAZTLX010000342.1:0-2398 GCA_964614575.1 uncultured Phycisphaeraceae bacterium
CGAGGGCGGGTTGCAGGGGTGGGGAGGAGACGGGCGGGTGGCGCGAAGGGAACAGCGGCGTGAGAGGGGAATTCTTTCGAGAAGCGCGCAGCATTTTAGAAGCCGCGTCCTTTGCCCGGAGGACGCGGCTCGGAAGGGGGGCGTCCCTTGAGGTTACAGGGGTCGCGGCCCTACGGCAGGCCGTAACGAGGGAATTCGCCCAGCAATCGGGTGCTCACGCTGGCACAGTGGGGACAGCGGGGACAAGCCGTCTCGTTCTCGGGGGGATCGGGCAAGGTGGCGTCGGTCGCTTGTGCCGGCAAGCTCAAGGTTTGCAGCAAGTCGGCCAGTTTCAGCGGCCGATGCGACTCGGACGGCGTTTCCAGCATCAATAGGACCCAGGCCCGGGCCGACTGCGAGCGCTTTGAGGGATGCCACAGGCCGTAGTAGCGGACCTTGTGGAAGCCTCGCGGCAGGACGTGCTGGAGGAATCGCCGCAGAAACTCCACGCCCGGCAGCCGCTCCGTTCGCCAGGTCTTGGCTTGGCGGTCTTTCCAGCGAAAGGTGACGTGGGTCGCGTCCAGGCCCAGGATCCGCGCATTGGTGATCGCGGTGCGGAAGACGTAACGCGACAGGTAGGCCAGGACCGCGTCGTTGCCGTGGCCGTAGTGCTTGAGAAAGGAGACCCACGGCTGCTGCCAGACCCGCTTGGGGATGGCGGCGAACACGTCCGGGCGGTGGGCCTTCAGGGCGTCGCGGAACTTGGCGGCGATCTTGCGGGAGAGAACGGCCACCGGCACGAGGAACTCGCCGCGGGCCGGCTCCCAATGCTGGCCGTCGGGGGTGATGCCGCCGCCGGTGATCAGCAGATGCACGTGGGGATGATACGCCATCTGGCCGTTCCAGGTGTGCAGCACCGCCAACATGCCGGGCAACGCCCCCAGGTGCCGCTTCTTGGCACAGAGTTCCTTCACCGCCTCGGCCACGACCCGCATGAGCAGGCCGTACATGGCCTTCTGGTCGCGGCGGAACGCCCCGTGCAACTGGGAAGGCACGGTGGCCACGGCGTGGAAGTAGTCGCACGGCAGTAGTTCCGCCTGACGCTCTTCGAGCCACTGCCTTGTCTGGCTGCCATGGCATTTCGGGCAGGCCCGGTTGCGGCAGCAGTGGTAACGCCAGAACGACTTCTGGCAGTCGTCGCAGCGGAATAAGCGTCCGCCCAACTGCCGGGTGCAACAGGCGGCGATGTCGGAAAGGGCCCGTTTCTGTGAGGACATCATCGCCGGGCCGTACTGCGTGGTATACTGGGAAGCGAAGCGGCGGACGACGTCCGCCAGTTCGACATCCGTCTTCGCCGGGTGCGTGTTGGTGTCAACCATGACGCGACCTCCTTCCCTCGAACAGGCCGACGGTGGTCTGGGCCAAGAGCGTGCGGATCTGGTCGCGCAAGGGCTCGGTCAGATGGGTGTAGATCTCCGTGGATCGCAGGCTGGAGTGGCCCAGCAGGATCTGGATGATGCGGATGTCCACGCCGTGCTCAAGCATGTGCGTGGCAAAGCTGTGGCGGAGCGAGTGCGGCCGGAAATTCGCATCGAAGCCGCACTCGTTTCGCGCTTTGGTGAAGGCGGCGCGTGCGGTGGCGTCGGGCAGATGGGTCAGCCGCCGGCTGGCGAAGAGCCACTTGGGGCTGCGATGGAGCGTCCAAACCTCGCGGAGCATCTGGAGGATCGCGTCGGTCAACGGGAGCACCCGCTGCTTATTCCGCTTGCCGATGACCCGCAGCACCATCTGCTTGGAGTCGACCGCGGAGACCGGCAGCGTCACCGCCTCGGTGATCCGCAAGCCGTAGGCGTAGATGAGGGCGAAGCAGCCGCGGTAGAGAGGTTTCTCCAGCGTCGCAATCAGGCGGCGGCAGTCTTCGTCGCTGCGGACATCGGGCAGCCGCTTAGCCAGCGGCATGCGGATCTTTTTTTAAGAAACAACGGCCACTGGTAGCCAAGCGTGTTGAGGTAGAAGAACCGCAAGCCGGCGAGCAGCGGCTCGAAGGTCCCCTTGGCCACGCCCAACTCGTCGCGGACGTACAGCATGAACTGCTCGACCTGCCGCTCGCTGAGCTGATCGGGCGAACACCAGTGATAGGTGCTCAACTGCTGCACGGCCCGCAAATAGGCCCGCTTGGTCCCTTCGGTCAGACCCGCGAGTCGCAGATCCTGGAGCATTCGATTCCTGAGTTTCGACACGGTGATACCCTTTCGATGGAGTGAGTGAAATCCGGCCACAACGGCCGTACCTCCAAACGTATCACGTGTCCGACCTTGAGAGTCCCTCATCCAACCCGCACCACCCCTTCCATCCGGCCCCCCCCGCGGCGAAGCCGCTTCGTCCAAAGCTCGCCAAATCGACGTACTAGCGGGCCCTT
>CAZTLX010000343.1:0-2340 GCA_964614575.1 uncultured Phycisphaeraceae bacterium
TGACCAAGCAGGTCGATTTCGACATGGAATTCACCGTCGAGAAGGGCCGCGGCTACGTGCCCGCCTCCGAGCAGTACGAGGCCGAGGGCGACCAGGAGGTCGGCGTGATCCCGGTGGACGCGATCTACTCACCCGTCACGCGCGTGCGTTACAAGGTCGAGGACACCCGCGTCGGGCAGAAGACCAACTACGACAAGCTGTCGCTGGAGGTCTGGACCAACGGCACGATCACCCCGGAGATGGCCGTGGTCGAGGCGGCGAAGATCCTCCGCAAGCACCTCAACCCGTTCGTCCAATACTTCGAGCTGGGCGAGGAAGCGGCGAGCGAGACCGCGGCCGCGGCGGCGCGGGTCGATGAAGAACTGATCCGCAAGCTGCAGATGCCCATCGGCGAGCTGGACCTCTCGGTCCGCGCCAGCAACTGCCTGGAGAGCGCGAAGATCGATTCCGTCGCCGACCTGGTCAGCCAGGACGAGGGCGATCTGCTCAAGGTCCGCAGCTTCGGCAAGACCTCGCTGCGTGAGGTGAAGCGCAAGCTGTCCGACCTCGGGCTGGAACTGGGCATGGAACTGCCCGCCGAGATGGAAGCCGACGCCACCGCCTGACGCCAGATACCACCCCCCCAAGCCCGCCGATGCGCAGCGCAGCGGAGCTTCGGCGGGATATCTCCAAGGGGCCATCGATGCCCCGGTCCCGCGTGTGGACCTCAACGTGTTGCCGCTTGCGGCTTCGCGAAACCTCCTCGCCCCCGGACGCATCGGGCAAGCCGACGCGCCCGGACAGGAGAGTGGCCCGGCCCGATCAATCGTCTCCCGATCGCGCCGGTCAAGAAAGGAAACTCATCATGAGACACGGCAAGTTCGGCCGCACCCTCGGCCGCCACACCAACCACCAGATCGCCCTGCGGCGGAACCTCGCCATCGCGCTGTTCACCCACGGGCAGATCACCACCACGATCCCCAAGGCCAAGTCGGTCAAGCCCTTCGTCGAGAAGCTGATCAGCGCCGCCAAGCAGGGCGACCTCGCCTCACGCCGCCGCGTGATCAAGATGCTCGGCAACGATCAGATCATGGTGCGTGAAGAGGACGCCGCGGGCGTCGAGCGCAACGTGTACGGCGAGATCCACACCAAGGGCGGCCGCCAGCAGGCCCCGCGCGTGGTCAAGCACTTGTTCGAAGAGATCGCGCCGCGTTACGCCGACCGCGACGGCGGGTACACCCGCATCATCAAGCTCGCCAAGTACCGCATCGGTGACGGGTCGGACCTTTGCGTGTTGCAACTGGTGGGTCAGGAAGACGGCCCGCAGGTCAGCGGCGACTTCTCGCGCCGCCGTGAGAAAGCCAACCGCCGCATGGAGTTCGCCGCCAAGCTGCGCAAGGGCGGCAAGGCCGAAGCCGCGTCGGAGCAGGCCGATCCGGCCCAGGACGATGCCTCGGCCGTCGCCGTCGAGGACGCCCCGGTCGAGCAGACCCCAACCGCCGAGACCGAAGCCGCGGCTCCCGAAGCCGAAGCCCCGGATGAAGAAAAGAAGGACTGACCTTCGCTCGCGTTAAGTTTTCCAGGAAGCTCACGCTCACGGCGTGAGCTTTTTTATTTGCGTTACCATCTGCCGCATGCGTATCCTCCTGACCAATGACGACGGCATCGACGCGCCGGGGCTGCGGGCGCTGTATCAGGTCATCGGCGACCTGGGCAAGGTCCACGTTGTCGCGCCGACCGTCGTGCAGTCCGCGATGAGTCATGCGGTGACGTTTCATCGCCCGATCCGCGTGGTCGAGCATGATGACGGCGTGGTGCGCGGGCACAGCGTCGATGGCCGACCGGCCGACTGCGTCAAGCTCGCGCTGGCCGAGCTGGTGGACGGGCCGATCGACCTGATCCTCTCGGGCATCAACAGCGGCGCGAACGTCGGGATCAACGTGATCTATTCCGGCACCGTGGCCGCGGCGGTCGAGGGGTCGTTCCACGGCATCCGCTCGATCGCGCTGAGCCTGCATGTCGGCGACTGGGACCACAAGCACTGGGACCGGGCCGCGCAGCACGCGCGGGCGGCGATCGATCAGGTCCTGACCGAGCCCGGCGACCCGCACGTGGCGACCAACATCAACATCCCGATCCTCGACGACGACCGCGAACCCCGCGGCATCACCCATGCGCCCATGTCCATGGCCCCGACGGTCTGCCGTTACAGCAAGTCGTCCGATCCCGACGGCCGGCTGTACCAGATCAACAACTCCCTCACCTTCGAACGCATCGAGCCGGACACCGACGTCGGGGCCCTCTTCGACGGGCATATCACCATCACCACGCTGCACTTCAACGTCACCCACCCCCGCCCCC
>CAZTLX010000344.1:0-2273 GCA_964614575.1 uncultured Phycisphaeraceae bacterium
CGCCCATTTTAATCAAAGACATTGCGACCAAAGCGGGTGTCAGCAACTTCACGGTTTCGATGGCGCTGCGCGGTAGTCCACGTATCAGTCTGCGTCGGCGCGAGCAGATTCAGCTTCTGGCGCAGGAATTAGGGTATCGTCGCAATCATCTGGCTTCGGGGCTGCGCGGTGGACGCACGCGCAGCATCGGACTGCTCTGGTCCATGCATAGCTCCCCGAATTCCATCATCGCCGTTCGCCTGCTCAGCAGGGAGATCGACGCCGCCCGACACGTCAGTTACCTCTTCGATCATTTCAGCGACAGGCAACTTGTAACCACCATCCTCGACGACCTGCTCCGGCGCGGCACCGATGGCATTGTCATCCAACTGGATCAGGACATCGTCGACCGCACACCGGAGCTCAGCCTCGTCCTCGCCCGCTTTCCGATCCGGATCGTCGTCAGCGAAAGGCCTTTGGCCTTGGAGACGGATTGCGTCATTCACGACCGCCGCACCGGCGTCCAGCAGGCCGTTGAACACCTGTTGCAATCAGGTCGGCGCCACCTGGTGTATCTCTCGACCCCCGGTTCCACCAACCGGGTCAAGGCCCAGGCCATGCACGACGCCGCCCTGCGTATCGGGGATGGCGCCTCCACGCACGAAATCGATTTGGCCAGTGAGGATATGGCTGGTGTGTTGGCTGGTTTGAACGATAGCCCCCAGGCCGCTCACGCCGACGCGTTTATCTGCAGCAATGACCTGATCGCCGCCGCCACCATCCATTGGCTTGCCCATCACGGACGCAAGTGCCCTCAGGACGCCGCAGTCGTGGGCTTCAACAATAGCGATTTTGCACCCCTGATCGACCCGCCCCTGGCCAGCATCGAGCGCTGCGAGCAGGGCATGGCCTCTCACGTCGGCCGCCTGCTGCGGCGACGGCTCGAACAGCCCGACGCCCCCTTCCAGACCGTGGAAGTGCCCATGGTGTTCCACTGGCGCCAAAGCGCCGGCGGCTCCAGGTCGCTGGGCGGACTCGACGCAACCCCTCCATGCCACCCCGGCGGCGCATCACCGCATCACCACGAGGAGACGGCATGACACATGCAGCCCCTACTCTGGCGGTACTCGGTGCGGGCATGCGCGGGCGTGTTTGCTACGGCGGTTTCCTCGAAAGCAACCCCGAACGAGGTCGCGTCGTCGCCGTCGCAGAGCCACGCGACTTCGCACGCAACGACATGGCTCTCCGTCACACCATCAAGCCCAAGGCCGTCTTCAGCGACTGGCGCGACCTGCTCGATCAACCCCGCCTGGCGGACATCGCCCTGATTGCTACGCTCGACCGTGACCACGCCCAGGCCGCCATCCGTGCCGCCGAACTGGGCTACCACATCCTCCTCGAAAAACCCATGGCTCCCACCGCCATCGACTGTGTCGCCATCCGCGACGCGGCCAAGCACGCCATGGCCAACGGACCTATTTCATGCACGCCCCACGTTGGGGCCAATTTCACCCGGCCTCGATGGGGGCCACCTCTATGAAGGAGACGGAGTTATGAAGAGTACGCAACGTTTGACCACACCCCTTGCAACCGCAGCCCTCGCAGCCGCGGTCGCCCTGCCCTTGGCCACCACACAGGCGGCCACCGTCACGCTCCTGCAGAACGACAGCGCCTCGAACAGCGGCTTCCTGTTTGGCACCCGCGATGGCAACCCCCTCTGGAGCGACAGCACCGCGCCCACCGCGGGCAACGACTACCAGGTCATCCTCCCCGCCAGCCCCACCGCCATCCTCACCCTCGGCACCCCCAACAACACCACCGGCTACACCTTCGCAGGCGACTCCCTCCTGATCGACGGTTCCACTGCGACCGCGACCGCCATCGCTCAGCTCGTCATCCGTACCACCGACAGTCCTTCCACCAACGTCACGCACACCATCAACAACCTCACCCTCAAGAACGCCCGGGTATGGTTCAACCAATCAGTAACTCTGGGCCACCGCGTGAACCTCGCCGGCAGCGGCATCGCACTCGAAGGCACCAACGAAGTCCGCTTCACGGACAGAGACTACCGCGTACACCTCACCGCACCGGTCACCGGCAGCGGCACCCTCACCCTCATGCGGGGGGGCAGCGAAGCGCCCAGTATCGACGCCCGCGGACTCCACTTCGCCTCCACAGACCATCAGTTCTCCGGCAAGATCGAGATCGGCTCCTATTCCCGCCTGCACTTGGACAGCGACGCCTCCCTGCTCATGGACATCAACTCCGTGGGCACCAGCACCGAGTTCCTC
>CAZTLX010000345.1:0-2267 GCA_964614575.1 uncultured Phycisphaeraceae bacterium
AAATGCGCCAAGCTGCCTCTCAAGGCCGTGGTCAACGGCTTCACGGGTTCATCCGTGTGGCACTCGATCTATGCCTTCCCCCCCACGGATCAGAAATATTGGCAGAAGGGCTTTGACGATTTCGCCAAGCGATTTAAGCCGATTCTCGACGCCTACGACAAGCTGGATGTGAACTTCGCGCTGGAGGTGCATCCCACGGAGATCGCCTTCGACACAGCCTCAGCCCAGCGCGCCATCGAAGCAGTTGGCGGCCACAAGCGCTTCGGCTTCAACTACGACCCCTCGCACCTCGGCTACCAGGGCGTCGATTACGTCAAGTTCATCCGCACCTTCAGCGACCGCATCTACCACTGCCACATGAAGGACGCGTGGTGGGGCCACGGCAACGGCGACGTCGGGGTCTTCGGCGGGCACACCACCTTCACCGACCCCCGCCGCTACTGGGACTTCCGCAGCCTCGGCCACGGCGATATCAACTTCGAAGAAATCATCGTCGCCCTCAACGACATCGGCTACGCCGGCCCGCTGAGCGTCGAGTGGGAAGACGGCCGCATGGACCGCGAGTTCGGTGCCGAGGAAGCGGCCGACTTCGTCCGCAGCATCGACTTCCCCCGCAGCGACATCGCGTTCGATGCGCAGTTTGATAACTGAGCGCTGAAGATCCCTCTGAACGTGTGTGCGAAGGTGGGACGGGCGTTTGGTTCGTCGTTCGACCGCAGGTCGAAATACCCGGTTTTTTTGGCCCTCCGGACCAACGACGGGCCAGACGCCCGTCCCACCAAAGTATTTCTCATATACGGCCTAAGATTTTTCTCATGGCGCCCGCTCCCCCCGCGATCCGATGTCAAACCGGATGATCCTTTGCGAAACCCGACCGACGCTGCCCCCGCTCCGCCGCTGGCTGATGACCGGCGTTGCGGCGCTGTTGTTCGGGTTGGGGTGGATCGGGCTGTTCGTGCCGGGGCTGCCGACGACGATCTTCTGGCTGGGCGCGGTCCTGGCGGCGGGCAAGGCCTGCCCGGTGATCGAGCGGTGGGTCTATGCCCGGCCGGGCATCGGCCCGATCGTGCGCGATCTGGCCGAGCACGGCCGGATGTCCCGCGCCCACAAACGCCACGCCCTGCTGGGCATGTCCGCCTCCGTGCTCATCTCCGCGAGCCTTCTGGCGATCGCCGGGCTCTGGCTCACCGCCGCCGCCGTCCTCGCCGCCGGTGTCGCGGGAGCGTGGTGCATCACGCGCTGGGTGCGCACCACGCCCGGAAGCGCCCGCGCACCCATGCCCGGAAATGCCCCGCAGATCGCGTAGCGAAACGGCCCGCGTTGCGGCTCGGCGCTGGGACGTCGTTTTAATGCAACCGATGGGATTCTCGTACACCATCGAGCTTCCCGATGCATCGGGTGCCACGCTCGAAGAGCTTGGCCGCAGACAGCACAAGCCGGCTGAAGATGTGGCACGCGACCTGCTCGAACGCGCCTTGGCTGCCGCTCGGCTAAAACAGATCCAAGAGCGGCTAGAGCCCTACGCCCGGGCGGCAGGCTGTCACGACGAGAACAATATCCTCCGTGACATCGCGTGAACGCTGTCCTCGACACCAACGTGCGGCTGTCCGCTGCCCGGCGCGTGATTCGCCATTACCCCGCCGCTTCCAGCACCCGCACCGGCAACCCCGCGGCGGCCAGCGCGGCTTTGGTCTGGGCGATCGTGTATTCGCCGTAGTGGAAGATGCTCGCGGCCAACACCGCATCGGCGCGCGTCTGTTGCAGCACGTCGATCATGTGTTGCGGGCTGCCGCAACCGCCCGACGCGACGATCGGCACATCGACCGCGTCGGCGATCAGCTTCGTGATCTCCAGGTCGTAGCCGTCCTTCGTGCCGTCGGCATCCATGCTGGTAAGCACGATCTCCCCCGCGCCGCGCTGCACGACTTCTTTGGCATACGCGACCGCATCGAGGCCCGTCGGCGTGCGCCCGCCGTGGGTGTGGACCTCGAAAACGGTATCCGACACCTTCTGGGAGAGGGTCGGCTCGCGCGTGTTCCTGGCGCGGGCGAGGAACTCGCTTCGCGGCACGCGCTTGGGGTCGATGTTCACCACCGTCGCGCAGCGCCCGAAACGCCGGGCGGTCTGGTTCACGATGTCGGGGCTCACCACGGCGGCGGTGTTGATGCTCACCTTCTCCGCGCCCGCCTGCACCAGCGCCGTCACATCCTCGATCGTCCGGATGCCCCCGCCCACGGTGAAGGGCATGAAGCACTGCTCGGCCACCT
>CAZTLX010000346.1:0-2242 GCA_964614575.1 uncultured Phycisphaeraceae bacterium
AGTCCTTGTCAGATCAGAATGACCGGGGTGGGATTCGAACCCACAACCAGCGGCTTAAAAGGCCGATGCTCTGCCGTTGAGCTACCCGGTCGGGTTGGTGGCGGCCTGGTCTTGCGACGGCGGGGGTGTCCGGGGCGTGGCGTGACCTGCCGGGGGTGGGGGATTGTAGCCGATCGTTCGCTTTTGTGGCCCCGGCTGGCCGATGTAGGGGGGTAGATGAGCAAGGACGCGAACAGGACCGATCGGGCCGCCCGCGCGGCGCGGCGTGAGGCGGGTTGGTTTGCCGAGCCGAGCGACGCCGCGGGGCCGCGGGTGCGGATCATCGCGGAGCTGGGGGTGAATCACGACGGCGTGTCGGCGGTGGCGCTGGAGCTGGTCGATGCCGCGGCCGACGCGGGGGCCGACGCGGTGAAGGTTCAGCTTTTTCACCCCGATCGGCTGCTGTCGAACCAGGCGATGCTGGCGGGTTATCAGGCGGGCAAGGCGGCCGACGCACGGGCGTTGCTGGCGAAGCTGGCGTTGGGGGTGGAGCAGTTGCGGCCGATCGCGGAACGGGCGCGGCAGCGTGGGCTGTGGTTCATCGTCACGCCGTTCTCGCTGCCGGACGTGGACGACCTGGCCGCGCTGGAGGCCGACGCGGTCAAGATCGCCTCGCCCGACGCGGTGAACGTCCCGCTGCTTGAGGCCGCGGCCGCGCTGGGCCAGCCGCTGCTGGTCTCCACCGGCACCTGCACGCTCGGGGAGCTGGCGCCCGCCGCGGCGTTGTTGCGTGACCACGCCCCGGGCGGGGCGCTGCTGCACTGCGTCTCCAGCTACCCCACGCCGCGCACCGAGGCGGCGCTGGGCGCGATCCGCATCATGCGCGAGTCGTTCGGCTTGCCGATCGGTTACTCGGATCACACGCCGGAGCTGGACACCGGCGCCCTGGCCGTGGCCGCGGGCGCGGTGGTGTTGGAGAAGCACCTGACGCACGACAAAGCCGCGCCGGGACCGGACCACGCCGCGAGCCTCACGCCCGATGAGCTGCGGCAGTACATCGAGCGCGCCCGCGATGCCGCGATCATGCTCGGCCCGGCCGCCAAACGCGTGCTGCCGATCGAGGCGGACGTGCAGAAGGTCTCGCGCCAGAGCCTGTGCCTGACGCGCGACCTGCCCGCGGGCCACACGCTGACCACGGGCGACCTGACCCTCAAGCGCCCCGGCACCGGCATCCCCGCCGCTCGGCTTAGCGCCACCCTCGGCCGCAAACTCACCCGCGCTGTCCAAGCCAACGATCTGTTGATGCCCGATGACCTGGCGTGAACCGCGTGCCTTCAGGGGCGGGGCATTCGAGCACTTAGGCCGCTGATCGCGTTAAGACCACGCGGACTTGAGACTTGATTTAAGATATGCCGTGCTTGGTATGCATGGCGTGCATGGAGCCTTGCGTTTTTCTTTCGTTTCTTTGGTCTTTTCATGATCCGGAACATCCCCATGAATCCACCGGCACGTCTTATGCTCTTGCTTTCGTTGGTGTGGTTGACCGGCTGCGCGAGCTCGCCGCCGGCGGATTGGGTGGGGATCAGCGTGGAGCAAACGGAGAAGGGCTATCTCATCCGCGACGTGGTGCCGGGCAAGTCGGCCGACAGCGGGGGGCTGATGGCGGGGGATGTGATCTTTGAGGTTAACAGACAGAAGGTCGCCGGGCTGTCGCGCCGGGAATTCTTCGAGGCGTTGAACCCGCCGACGGAAAGGGTGCAGGTGGGCTACCTCCGCGAGGGCGTTGCGGGCGGGCTGTGGTATGGCTTCCGCAAGCAGGAGCAGATCACGCCCGAGCCCTTCGCCTTCCCCGAGGTGGACGGGCTCGATCCCGAGCACTACGCCGAGCTGCAGAAGGTCTGTCTCAGATACTGGAATCTGGGCGCGATGCTCAGCGACACGTTCGTCGTATCCACCGTGAAGCCCGGCCATTACCTCCTCCACGCGGATGGTTATGAAGACGGCAAGCTCCGCCATTTCCATATCAGCTGTAACGTGTCCGGCGTTGGGGGGGTCGGCCTCGGCACCATGGATGCCCCGTTGCCCGACTGCCCGCCCGAGGTCTGGGCGGGCTGGCCCGCGCCCGAGCCGACCGTCAAGCTGAGCATCTTCAGGGTCAATGCCTACATCATCCGCCCCGAAGGCGTGAACCGCACCAAGCTCGAGGTGTACATCAAGAACACCGGCGACGTGCCGGTGAACGTCGCCACCCGCACCTTCACCA
>CAZTLX010000347.1:0-2220 GCA_964614575.1 uncultured Phycisphaeraceae bacterium
AGCGGCGACACCGACGCGATGTGGGAGTTGTTGCAGAACTACGGCCTGCCGGTGCTCTGGGCGGTGATCATCCTCATCGCCGCGATGTTCGCCGGGAAGATCCTCTCGGGCATGACCCGCCGGGCGCTGACCCGCTCCAAGATCGAAGAGACCCTCGCCCGGTTCTTCGGCAAGCTGGTGTATTACGTGGTGCTGGTCTTCGGTGTCATCTTCGCGCTGTCGAAGTTCGGCATCGACGTCACCGCCTTCGCCGCGATCCTCGCCGCGGCCGGCTTCGCGGTAGGCATGGCATTGTCGGGAACGCTCTCCAACTTCGCCGCAGGCGTCATGCTGCTGGTCTTCCGCCCCTTCAAGGTCGGCGAGGTGATCAATGCCGCGGGCATCACCGCCAAGGTCAACGAGATCGAGTTGTTCACCACCACCTTCGACACCTTCGACAACCGCCGCATCATCGTCCCCAACGGGCAGATCTACGGCGCCACGATCGAGAACATCACCTTCCACCCCGAGCGCCGCGTCGATGTGAACGTCGGTGTCGAGTACTCGGCGGACATCGACCGGACCCGCGAGGTGCTGGAGAAGGCGATCGACTCCCTGGCCGAGGAGTACATGATCCAGGGCGAGGGCCGGGGCTCACAGGTGATGCTGGTGGACCTGGGCGACTCGTCTGTCAACTGGGTCCTGCGGTTCTGGACGCGGGCGGCGGACTTCTGGACGGTCAAGGAAAAGCTGACCCGGGCCGCGAAAATGCACCTGGACGAGGCGGGGATCGGCATCCCGTTCCCGCAGATGGATGTCCACCTGGACGGCGCATTGAAAAAAGAGGCCTGACCGGGGTGTTACATTGGATTAGGGCATTGGCCCTAAGTTTGTTAGACTATAGATGGCATGCCCGGGGTTGGGCGTGCCATGAACCGTTTTCACTCCTCAAATAACGGAGGCTCAACGCATGTTCCGGAAACTCTCCCTGTTGGTGCTGGTGATGGCCTTTGGCCTGACGTTCTCGATCGGCTGTGAGGAAGATTCGGCCCCGCCGACCACCGAGGAAGTCCAGGACGCGGCGCGCGACGCGGCGCGTGACACCGAGGATGCGGCCAAGGATGCCGCCGACGCGGTCCGGGACGCCGCGGAAGAAGGCGCCGAGAAGGCCGAGGATGCGATCGATGACGCCGCCGACGCCATGAACTAAAGCAAGTGCGCCAACACTGGCCCCCGCTTGCTTGAGGCGTCGCATGACGTCTTGGATCGAACTTAAAGCCCACGGCATCCGCCGTGGGCTTTTTCATTGCCCGGCGATCGTGCGATGCTCCCGCCGGGCCGCGGCCGGGCTGATGCCGGTCTGTTTGCGGAACGCGGCGCAGAACCAGGACGCGTCGTTGAACCCGGACCGTGACGCGATGCGCTTGATCGGGTCGTCCGTCGAGGTCAGCAGGTCCAGGGCGTGGCGGATCCGACGCCGCAGCAGGTGTTGATACGGCGTCGAGCCCACGTGCCGCTTGTAAAGCCGGGAAAAATGATACTTCGAGTAGCCCGCCGCTTCGCCCAGGTCCTCGACCCGTAGCTGCGGATCGGCGAACCGCGCTTCGATCAGATCGCGGGCCGCAGCGATCGGCTCGGGCACCCCCTCGCCGGTCGGGCGCAGCGCGCGACGCAATTCAATCATCAGCCGATGCACCTCCAGTTGAATGTCCAACTCGTCCGGCTCCACCGTGGTCGTGGTGATGCGGCGGTGCAGGTCGATCAGCAGCGCGATCGGCGGGGAGGAGGTCGGCAGGGCCAGCACATGGCCGTGCTCACGGATCAGTTGTCGGCCGTGCAAGATGGCCGCGTCACCGCTGAGCATCGCCCAGACAAACCGCCAGGATGCGCCGCGGGGCGCGAAGTACCGCGTGGGCGAGGGCAGCTCGACCAGCATCGCCTGCCCGGACAAGAGGGTGTGCGTGACCCCCGCGGCCAGGTCCGTCAAACGGCCTTCGCCGGCGAAGGTGTACTGCAGCAAGACCGCCGTGGCGCGGCGGCGGTTGTCCCAGTCGTAGCCCGGCCCCGCTTCGGTGGCCGCACCGATCCCCGCCAGATCAAAACGGCCTCCCGACAAGGTCGGCAGGCGCGTCAGGGCACGGCTCTGGGGCGGCAGCACGGGGAGGCGACTTCGCATGATTCCTATGTTATACGTATCCCGAATAATTCTCGTGCGCGTTAGGCGCTTGTTCGGTTGCGCCC
>CAZTLX010000348.1:0-2181 GCA_964614575.1 uncultured Phycisphaeraceae bacterium
GTTCGAGGCGGTCGAGGCCGACGTCGATCTGGTCCTGCGTGATGACCAGCGCGGGGGCGAGGCGGATCACCTCGCCCTGCGCCGAGCCGACGAGCAGCTTCTGGTCGAGGCAGCGTTGCACGACCTGCGCCGCGGTATCGAACCACGCGCCGTCGGCCTGCGGGTCCAGCTCGATGCCGACGAACAGCCCGCGCCCGCGCACCGCCTTGATCGCGGGCAGGGACACGGTCAGCTCGGTCAGCCGCCGCGCCAGGTGTTCGCCGAGCGTCGCGGCATGTGCGACCAGCTTGTCGCGCTCAAGGACCTCGAAGAGACAGGCGGTCACGGCCATGGCGAGGCAGTTGCCGCCGAGCGTCGTCGCGTGTTTCACGCCGCCCTGCGTGCGGGCGTTGTAGAGCTCGGCGACACGGTCGGTGGCGCACATCACGCCGACGGCCAGCCCCCCGCCGACGCCCTTGCCCAGCGTCATGATGTCCGGCCCCTTGAAGCCTTCGCCCAGCCAGTGCTGATAGCCGAAGTATTGCCCCGTGCGGCCGCAGCCGGTCCACACCTCGTCGGCGATCAGCAGCAGGTCGTGCTCATCGCACAGCGCGCGGAGCTGGGCGAAGTAGTCCGGCTCGGGCACGTGGATGCCGCCCTCGCCCTGGATCGGCTCGACGATGACGGCGACGGTGAGGTCGTCGAGCTCGGCCTTGATCGCGTCGAGGCTGTTGTAAGCGACGTTGGCGAAGCCCGGCGGCAGCGGGCCGAAGCCCTCGCGGACTTTGGCGTTGCCGGTTGCGCCCATCGTGCCGAACGATCGGCCGTGGAAGCTGCGTGTCGCGGAGATCACCTTGTAGCGCTGGCCGGACGGCCCCTTGTGGTGGTAGCCGTAGAGCCGGGCGAGCTTGATGGCGGCTTCGTTGGCGTCGGCGCCGCTGTGGGAGAAGAACGAACGCCCGCCGAAGCCGTGCTTCGCGATCGCCTCGGCGGCGCGGGTCTGCGGCTCGGTGTGGAAGAGGTTGCCCACGTGCCAGAGCCGATTCGCCTGCTCGGTGACCGCGGCGACCAGGTCCGGGTGGCAGTGCCCAAGCACGGGCGCGCCGAAGCCGGCGAAGAGGTCGAGGTATTCATGGCCCTCGGCGTCCCACACCGCCACGCCGGCGCCGCGCACCAGCGCGACGGGGTGGCGCGGGTAGTTGAGGGAGAGGTGGCGGTCGTGGCGTTCGATGATGGATTGCGTGGATGTCATGACTGTGCTGTATGCCTTATGGCTGCTGATCCCGCCTTGCCCGAACACGTTCGAGTGATTTCACGTCAACCCGATCCTGATCCCGATCGGCTATCTGCTTGGAGGTGATCAGGTCATCCAGACCAAGCATCGGTACCATCAGCCCGGCCAGATCGACTTCGATGCGCCGTGCCCACGCATCATCAAACGGCAAGCCGATATCGGTCATGACATCTACGCGGATGGGGGCATGCCCCAGTTGATAGACAAGGTCCGTCGAGACGAGATCGTTTTGGCTTAACCCGTGATCGAGTAATGGTGCCCCGAACTTCGTCAGCGCCCGCCAGACGCGGGCTGCATTATCGGGCGATGGTTCGATCCATAGATCGATATCTTTCGTCGCGCGGATGAATGCATGGGCCGCGAATGCAAAGCCTCCCACGATGAGAAACTTAACGTCCTCTTCGAGAAACGCTTGCAAAACGTCTCGTTGATCCGGGGGCAGGGAATTCGCGTCCGCCAATGCACCATCCCATTTGATTGAGGCGAGCGATTTCGTTCACGCGTTCTGAGGGCGTCAGATGAGCTTCGGCATCTTCCTGAGGCGGCTCTTCGCCGAGGCGAAACTTCCTGACGGTCCAATGTGAACGATCCGGTCGTTGCATCTGGCCATTATACAAACCGGAGCAAGCTGCACAGGGCCAAGCCCCGCGCAAAGAAGAACCCCCGGCGTCGGAGCTGAGCCGGGGGTTCTCGCGTGGGTCACGGAGATCGGAGCGAAAGCGTGGCCGCGCTCACACGAGCGCGGCGGATCGAACATCAAACTTAGAGCGCGTCTTTGAGGGCCTTCATCGGGCGGATCTTCACGGTCTTGGAAGCCGGCTTGGGCTTCTGCTTGACCATCTCGCCGGTGAAGGGGTTGCGGACGAGCTTGCCGCCCTTGACGGCGGGCTTCTTGACCAGGGTCATCT
>CAZTLX010000349.1:0-2160 GCA_964614575.1 uncultured Phycisphaeraceae bacterium
CCGCCTCGTCGTTCCCGCCGGCGTGTTCGTGAAGATCAAGGCCTAACCCCCGGCCCCCGGAAGTATCCCCCGGCCCCCGGAAGTATCCCCCCGGTGCCTGACGATGCTGGGGATTTGAAAGGACGTCTCCCGTCGCCGCTTGCGGCTTCGCGAGACCTGCAAGACCCCGGCGACGCGAAAGCATCGCGAAGCCGCAGCGGCGGGCAACCGCCGGACAACCCGACATCAAACAGGGCCCCGATCCTCTGCTTCTCTGATGAAGGCATGATCAGGCGAAAGCCGGCCCCGGAGATCGATGATGAGTGCAGCCATCCTTGGCAAGAAGATCGGCATGACCCGCCTGTTTGACGAGCAGGGGAACAACCACCCCGTGACCGTCATCGCCGCCGGGCCGTGCTTCGTGAGCCAGGTCAAGACCTCGGATACCGACGGCTACGAGGCCGTGCAGGTGGCGTTTGAGGATGTGAAGGGCCGCAACTCCACGTTCCCGCAGATCGGGCACGATGGCAAGGCGGGCCTGACGCCCAAGCGGTTCCACCGCGAGTTCCGCCTCGGCGACGGCCAGGCCGCGGAATACCAGCCCGGCCAGGCGTTGACCGTGGAGCTGTTCGAGCAGGTCAAGTTCGTGGATGTGGTCGGCACCAGCAAGGGCAAGGGCTTTCAGGGTGTGATGAAGCGTCACAACTTCGCCGGCCTCGAAGCCAGCCACGGCGTGGAACGCAAGCACCGCTCGCCCGGTTCGGTCTGCGGCCGTTCGAGCAACCGCGGCACGGGCAAGCCCAAGAAGGGCATCCGCATGGCCGGCCACATGGGGGCCGAGCGGGTGACGGTCCGATCGCTGCCGGTGATCGGGATTGATAAAGACAAGAACCTCCTGCTGGTCAAGGGTCCGGTGCCCGGCGCCAAGCAGGGATTGCTGATGATCTCGGAGTCCAAACGGCTCTACAAGAGCAAGGCGCAAACCGCCAAGGCAGGGTAAGTCGGTGTTGCGAGCAATGAGCTGAGAGCCTTGAGCGATGAGCTTGAGGCACAAGACGCTCAAAGCTCACGGCTCATAGCTCAAGGCTCAAAGCTCAAAGCTATGCCGAAACTACCCCGCCGCGACATTCGGCTCCTTTGAACCGAGTCGCCAGGACCACCATCACCCGCGTTTGCGGGGGTCCTGACCGGCGAAACAGACGCAGCCGCGGCATACCGCCCCGGACCCGTAGGTGAACATGATGATCGAAATCCCCGTTTACAATCAGGCCGGCGAACAGGTCGGCAGCGTGCAGGTCGATGAGCAGGTGCTCGGCGGCGAGGTCCGTCACGCCCTGCTCAAGCAGGCCTACGTCCGCCAGCACGCCAACCGCCGCCAAGGCTCGGCTTCGACCAAGGGCCGCGGCGAGGTCGCCGGCTCCACCCGCAAGCTCTACAAGCAGAAGGGCACCGGCAACGCCCGCCGCGGCAACATCCGCACCAACATCATGCGGGGCGGCGGCGTCGCGTTCGGCAAGAAGCCCAAGTCCTGGCGCATGGACATGCCGATCAAGATGCGTCGCCTGGCCAACCGCAACGCCCTGCTGGCCAAAGCCGTCGATCAGGAAATCAAGCTCGTCGACAGCCTCTCATTCGATCAGCCCTCGACCAAGCAATTCAACTCCCTTCTCAGCGGCCTGGGGATCAACCGCACCTGCCTCGTCGCCGTGGCCGACACCCGCACCCCCGCCGCCCGCTCCGCCCACAACCTCGAAGACGCGACCCTGACGCAGATCGACCGCCTCAACGCGTTCGATCTGCTCAACCATCGCTTCGTCCTGGCCGAGAAGCAGGCGTTCGAAGACTACATCCGCAAGATCAGCAAGCAGGCGGAGACGGCCAAGTCCGCCGCCGCTGCTGCCGTGGAGGCCGCGTAAACATGGAACCGACCACGATCATCAAGAAGCCGCTGATCAGCGAGAAGTCCACCTGGGACTCCAACGCGCTCAACCGCTACGCCTTCGAGGTGGATATGCGGGCCCGCAAGCCGCAGATCAAGCAGGCCGTGGAGTCGATCTACGGCGTGCGGGTGACCGGCGTCGCGACGCAGGTGCGCAAGGGCAAGTACTTCCGCACCCGCTTCGGCCCGGCCAAGACCAGCACCTGGAAACGGGCGATCGTGCAACTCCACGACGAGGACCG
>CAZTLX010000350.1:0-2148 GCA_964614575.1 uncultured Phycisphaeraceae bacterium
CTAAAACCCTCTACTTCTGAATGTGCGGAAGACAGGGGGGATTACAGGAGCACGTGGTGGATTACGCGGTGTCGCTGGCGCGGGCGACGCGGCCGAGCGATGCCGATTCGCCGGAGGTGACGCGGCAGTATGTGGCGTGGGGTGCCGGGCCGCGCTCGGGGCAGTATCTGGTTCACGGGGCCAAGGCGCTGGCGGCGATGGCGGGTGAGCCGGCGCCGTCGTGCGAGCATGTGCGCCGGGTGGCGATGTCGGTGCTGCGTCACCGGGTGCTGCTCAACTATGCCGCGACGGGCGACGGGCTGACCGCGGCCGAGGTGATCGAGCGGATCATGTCGCAGGTCAAGGAAGCGGATTACCGGTAGGGGGTGAGCACTTCATAACCGATTGTGCCGATCGTGCCGATCCCGCCGAAGCTCCGCTGCGCTGCGCATCAGCGGGCTTGGGGAAGGGTGGTGATGGGGAGGATAAAAAAACGCGCTGCGTGGCAGCGCGTTTCGAGGGGGCGGGCTGAATAAAACGTGGGCGGGTTACTTGCCTTCCATCGCTTCGTCGATGGCGTCGATCGCGTCACCCTCGGCTTCGTCTTCCATCGACTCGGCTTCATCCGCGGCGTCTTCCACTTCGCTCTCGACTTCGTCGGGAGCCTGGTCGCCGTTGGCCGGCGGGATGACCACCGTCACCAGGTCGGGGCGCACGATCTTGCTCTCGAGCGCCACGAGGTTTTCGCGCGGGGTGCCGGGCTTGCCGGTGATGATCACGCGGCGTTCGCCGTAGAGCGAGCGGAAGAGGTTGCCGATCTCCGCATCCTCCCGCACGCTGCCGTCGAAGACGATCGCGCCGTTCTCACGGACTTCGAGTTCGAGCCGGATCGGCGGCAGCTTGGCCGCGTCTTCGGGCGAGACGAGCGCGTCGGGCTGCGTGGGTTTGGTGGATTCGCGGTAGGTGATTTTTTGGAGGATCGGTGTGCCGGGCAACTCGACCACGCCGGAGTCGATCTTTTTCATGGTGTTGTAATTGCCGTAGTTCCCTTGGGCGTGGGACGGCACCGTCCACCAGCGCATCGAGCTGGCCGGGACGTTGGGCGCCTTGAGCGCCTCGTGGTGCGAGTTCTTGTAATCGAAGTCGTAGACCAAGCGCTGGCCGGCCGGCACGTCCATCGACCAGACGGTCTGATCGGTGACGGTGTCCACCAGCGTGAGGGTGGCGGGCAGGTGGTAGGTGGAGTTGATCTCGTGGCGGTCACGCGAGCAGCCGACCGACAAGGTCAAAGCCAACGTGAGGGCGGCGAGGGTCAGACGAGAAGTGAGCATCGGGGCGCTCCTACGGAAGTAAAGGACATCAACGCAATTCACCGGCTCTTAGGATACGTCGAAGTTGGCGGCGCGGCCAGTGAATGGGGGGCTGCGCGGGCGTTAATCTTGTTCATCGGAGCATTGAGCCGGTCAATCCGGTTCAGATTTTGCCTTGTTTGACCCGGATCGTGCCGGATGGCCCGCCGATCCCGCATTATCGGGCGTCGGGGCGTTTCCCTGATCCAGGGTCCAGGTCAGTGTTGGCGTGGTGCAGTCGATGTGGGCCTGGAAAAACCCCCCCCGATTCGCCCAGAACAGCGGCCAGATGACCCGGCGGTCGGTTTCGGGGATCGGCAGGCGGTCCAGGTCCGCCGGGGCGTGCCATTCGAGCCGACCTTCCGCCATCTCGCCCGCGGCATGCACGACGGGGAGGGTCGCCTCGTAGAGGAACATCAGCCAGTGGCATTGCCCCTGATAAGCGGTTTCGGACACGATGCCGGTCAGGTGCAGTTGCTCGGCGGTCAGGGTCAGGCCCGTTTCCTCCAGGACCTCCCGGGCCGCGCACGCCGTGGGGCTCTCGCCCTCCGTGGTTTCGAGCTTGCCGCCCACGGGGGAATACAAGTCGAGGTTCGGGGCCTTACGCCGATGCAGCAGCAGCAGACGCCCCTCGGCATCGAAGAGGTACACCAGCACGGCAATGCGATAAGGCAACGGGTCGGCCACGGGTGGAGGGTAGCAGAGTGGGGCGTGGGGGGGCGGGTGAAAAGTGGAGAGTAGAGAGTGAAGAGTTTGGGAGTGAGGTTCTGTAATCCCCCCTCAAATCTGACTCACTCAAAAGTAGAGGCTCCCCTTAGAA
>CAZTLX010000351.1:0-2122 GCA_964614575.1 uncultured Phycisphaeraceae bacterium
GGACGCATCGGACCTCTTGATGCGGGTTGCCAATCAGGTCCAACAGCTTGCGCATACGGGCGAGGCTGAAGGTGCGCTCGTTGTAGCGGACCAGGCGCATGCGCTCGTGGTCGATGTGCTCGTAGAGCCAGCGCAACGCGGTGGTGTAGTTGGTGATGGTGGAGGCGGGGCTGATGGCATCGCCGCGGCCCTTGCCCGAGGAACGCGCAGAAGTCTTTGTCGAGGCTTGCTTTGCGCGCGAAGACCGCGGTGACTTTTTGGTTTTGGTGCTGCTTGGCATAGCCGTTCAGTGTAATGAACACTGGGTTCGGCGTCAACTTGAATGGTATAAGTTGCTGGGAATAAGCAACTTGCGCAAATAACCCCCTTCCCGGCCCGCCGCTCCGCCGCGTCAGGCGCTGCGGGCGTAGGTGCTCATCGCCGTCTGTTGGGCCCCGGAAAGGGTATCGAGGGCGTTGGCCGAGGCCGATTTTCCGTTCTTCTGCATCAGCAACACCCACGTCTCGCGCTCGTAGGCCAGCAGCTTGACCGCTTCATCGATCTTGGACGGCTCGCGATCGATATTCGCATCGACCAGCAGCTTGTAGATGTAGGTGTAGAGCGCGGCGAGCTTCTCGCAGAGCTGGGGGTCGATCTGGTGATTGAGCGAGCTGCTCAGCTCCAGCACGATCTTCTGCGCGCGCATCAGCGCATCGTAGCCCGCTTCGATCTTGCCGGCTTCCATCGCGGTGCGGGCCTGGCGGGAAAACTTGATCGCCCCGTCGAAGAGCATCAGCCGCAGTTCTTCCGGGCTGGCGGTGAGGATCTTGGTGCGGAGGTACGGATTGGGACCGGTCTGATTCATATGGTTTTCTGTTCCCAGACAACACCCTGACAAGATGGTCAAACCGTTGTTCTGGATGTATCGGGCAACCCCTTACCGGGCCGTGAATCCCCGCCGCCCCCGCCCGGACTGACCGATAACTCACGCCGTGCTCGCGGGTTTCTATACTCGGCGGCATGAGTAGCTCTCCCCATCAGGCGGTGCTGATCCCCGGCGACGGGATCGGCCCCGAAGTCGCCACCGCCACCGTGCGTGTCCTCGAAGCCGCGAACGCGCCCCTCACGTTCCACACCCACCACGCCGGCCTGGCCGCGCTCGACGCGGGTCCCGAGGTCATGCCGACCGCCACGCTCGACGCGATCCGTACGCACGGGCTCGCGCTCAAAGGGCCCTGCACCACGCCGGTCGGCAAGGGCTTCCGCTCGGTCAACGTCCAACTGCGCCAGACGCTGGACCTCTACGCCGCGATCCGCCCCGTCCGCAACCTCGCCGGTGTGCCGACGCGTTACGAGGGTGTCGATCTGGTCATCTTCCGCGAGAACACCGAGGGGCTGTACTCGGGTGTCGAGAACGAGATCACCCCCGGCGTGGTGACCAGCCTGAAGGTCGCGACGACCCGGGCCTCGACCCGCATCGCCCGTGCCGCGTTCGACTACGCGCGGAAGCGCGGCCGCCGGAAGGTCACTGTGTTTCACAAGGCCAACATCATGAAGCTGTCCGACGGCCTGTTCCTGGACTGCTGCCGCAAGGTCCACGCCGATGGTTTCACCGACATCACCTACGAAGAACGCATCATCGACGCCGGCTGCATGAAGCTGGTGCAGGACCCCACCGCCTTCGACGTGCTGCTGATGGAGAATTTCTACGGCGATGTGGTCAGCGACCTGTGCGCGGGGCTGGTCGGCGGGTTGGGCGTGGTGCCGGGCGCGAACATCGGCGAGCAGGCCGCGGTCTTCGAGGCGGTCCACGGCAGCGCGCCCGACATCGCCGGGCAGAACAAGGCCAACCCGCTGGCGCTATTGATGTCGGCGGTGATGATGCTCAACCACCTGCACCAGACACGGGACGATGAGGAATGCCTGGCCGCGGCGGATCGCATCAAGGCCGCGTACAACGCCGCGCTGCACGCCGGCGAGAAGACCGCCGACCTCGGCGGGTCCCTCGGCACCGACGCCTTCGCCGACGCGTTGATCCGGCGGCTGGGGGATTGAAAGCCAACCGGATATCGCGAGGACGCGGAGGCGCGGAGGACACGGAGTAAAAGCCAGCACGAACTCAATGCCGGTGGCCACAAAAAAG
>CAZTLX010000352.1:0-2083 GCA_964614575.1 uncultured Phycisphaeraceae bacterium
GCGCAACAGTATCGAACCGGCTGCAGATGTAGAGGGTGCAAGCCCCGGAAGTTCCATCGCACCCGCACGCGGGAGGTACTCGTTCATGGGGACACGCCCCCGGGAAAAGTCCGCGCCCCCGCTGACCGAGCGGCAGCGCCGCCGCCAGATCATCGACCTGCTCGCCGGCCACCTGGCCCGGGCCATCGGAATGGAGCGTCTGCGGCGCGAGGGGGTGGGTGCTTGGGATCAGGTGATGGGCCAAGCCGGTAGAGCACATCTGTCAAGAGGCATCCTCGCATTGATTTGCTGCCGAACGCTGCTAGATGTCAGCACACGGGGGGGTGTTTTAATCCTTTGGCAGGTTGGAATTGATGCGGCGTGCCCATCTGAGCTTTGTTTCTTCCCGCAGGCAGTACAGCACCGGGACCAGGAACATCGTGAGCACGGCGATGAGCATCCCGCCGATGCTGGGCAGGGCCATGGGGAGCATGATGTCGGCCCCGCGACCGGTGGCGGTGAGGACCGGCAGCAGCGCGAGAATGGTGGTGGCGGTGGTCATCAGGCACGGCCGAACGCGGCGGAGGCCGGCCTCGATGGTGGCCCGGCGGATCTGCGGGATGGTGATGGGTTTTTCATGCTCGAAGCGCTGCTGGAGGTAGGTCGCCACGACCACGCCGTCGTCGGTCGCGATGCCGAAGAGCGCGAGGAAGCCGACCCACACGGCGATGCTCAGCGCGATCGGGCGGACCTGGAACACCTCTCGGAGGTTGGTGCCGAAGATGTTGATATCGAGGAACCACGGCTGGCCGTAGAGCCAGATGAGCAAGAACCCGCCGGCCCAGGCGACGGCGATGCCGGTGAAGATCAAGAACGAGGTGGAGAACTGTTTGAACTGCAACTGGAGGATGATGAAGATCAGGGCGAGCGATACGGGCAGGACGATCATGAGGGTGCGCTGGGCACGGGCCTGGTTCTCGAAGTTGCCGGCGAGTTGAAGGCGGACGCCCGTTTGGTTGATGCCCGAGATCGCTTGCGTGACGCGCTCGGCGACGTCGGCCTCGGCGTAGCCGGTTTGCGGGCCGAACGTGACGTAGCCGACCAGCGCCGTATCCTCGCTCTTGATCATCCGTGGACCGCGGACGTACTGCACCCGGGCCAGTTGGGTGAGTGGGATTTGTGCGCCGGCCGGGGTGGGGACCAGGACCTCTTCGAAGCGGTCGAGCCGATCGCGCAGCTCGCGCAGGTAACGGACGCGGACGGCGTAGCGTTCACGGCCTTCGACGCTGGTGGTGACGGTCCTTCCGCCGATGGCGACCTGGATGACGCGTTGCACCTGGGCGATGTTGAGGTTGTAACGGGCGATCTGTTCGCGGTCGGGGATGATCTGCAGGTAAGGCGTGCCGACGATGCGGTCGGCGTTGACGGTGGCGCGGTTGACGCCCTGGGTCTGGCGGAGGATGCGTTCGATCTGCAGGCCGACGCGCTCGATGGTGTCGAGGTCTGGGCCGAAGACCTTCACGCCGAAGGGTGCCCGCATGCCGGTCTGAAGCATGACCTGTCGGGTCTCGATGGGCTGGAGTTTGGGCGCGCTGGTGACGCCGGTGAGTTGTGCGGCATTCTGGATCTCGGTCCAGATGTCGTCGGGGGAGCGGATGTGGTCGCGCCACTGTCGGAAGGGCCGACCGTCGGGGTCGGGGATGAGGTTGCCCAGGTCGTCGCGCTCAAACTGTTGTGTCGGCTTGTCGAAGCGGTAGGTCTTGCGTCGGCCGGTGTCGTCCAACTCGTACTCGGGGCGGTAGTGGATGACCGTCTCGACCATGGAGATCGGCGCGGGGTCGAGCGGGGTATCGGCGCGGCCGATCTTGCCGACCACCAGATCAACCTCGGGCACGGCGGCGATCGCGGCATCGAGCTTCTGCAAACCTTCGGTCGCCTGTCCGATCGAGGCGTGGGGCATGAAGGTCGGCATGTAGAGGAACGATCCCTCGTCGAGCGCGGGCATGAACTCCTTGCCCAGGCCGGGGAAGTGGTGGTCGAGCGCGGCGTAGCTGTCGGATTGTTGGAGGCCGCGAGGCGTCCAGCCGAGCATCTTGTCGGCGCC
>CAZTLX010000353.1:0-2054 GCA_964614575.1 uncultured Phycisphaeraceae bacterium
CCCCATCATGCCCATGGGCCGCGACATCGGCTACCTGCCCGGCACCAAGGACGAAAAACTCTCCGCCTGGATGCAGCCGATCTTCGACAACCTCTCCTACCTCATGAGCACTCGGGGCGGCGGGCTGCCCACGTCCGGCGGCGGGCACGCCGACTCCAAGTCCGTCGAGCAGCGCCTCAACGCCCTCATGGCCGAGGGACGCCTGGTCCTCGAACCGCTCACCTACATCCGCGGCCGGTCCATCCCCCACCAGTTCATCATCATCGACGAAGCCCAGAACCTCTCGCCGCATGAAGTGAAAACCATCGTCAGCCGCGTCGGCGAAGGCACCAAGATCATCCTCACCGGCGACGCCGCCCAGATCGACCACCCCTACCTCGACGCCTCGTCCAACGGCCTGTCGTACATGGTCGAACGCATGAAGGGACAGGCCCTCGTCGGCCACGTCACCCTCGCCAAGAGCGAACGCAGCGAGCTCGCCTCCCTCGCCGCGGACATGCTGTAGCGCAACGCGCGTGATGCTTCTTCGTCACTGCGGCTCCTATCGCCGACGAGCGACGCGCGCGACTCCTTCACGGCAGGGCGGAAACCGAAGGTCTGTGGCGGTGCTTGGGCACCGCGCTGGGGCCGGGCTGTCGAAAGCTCCGCTCATGCCCACGGGGTCGTCACGCATCAGCGTTTGCCGCGGCGGCCGCCGATCAGGCAGAGGCCTCCAAGCCCCATCAGCGCCAGGCTGGCCGGCTCGGGAACCAGTTCGACGACCATCGCGTTGATGCCGCTGCGGCTGTTGGAGTCGTTGCCACCGGACTGATTCATTCGGATGGTCAGCACGTGCTCGCTGCCATCGAACTCGCTGCTGAGGTTCGCGAGCCAGCCGGAGTCGGTGGGTTGCGACGCGCCGCCGGTGGTCAGGACGAGGGAGGCGCCGTCGGTATCGTCGAGCTTGACCACGGTGTAGGTCGATTGCCAGAAGGTGGCGGCGTTGCTGCCGTTGAGCCGGGAGATGACGATGCCGAGGTTGACGGTGAACGCCTGCGCGCTGCTGAGGGTGAAGGTGGTCGAGCCGCCTTCGAGGCGCAGCGCCCCGGCGGTGACGTTGGCGGGGGTGGTGTAATCCGCCCCGGCGGGGCTGGTGGGCAGGCTGTGTGCGTTACTTTCGCCGGGGCTTTGGTTTTCCGAGTCCCATCCTTCGGAACTGAAAAACAAGCCGCTGGCGTTGCCCGGGTCGGCCAGTTGGCTGGTCAGGGCGATGTCGTCATGCGGGCCGGTCGTGCTGATCTGCTGCCAGGTGGCCGTGCCGGTGCGACCAAACGCGATCTGGGCGACATCGATGGGTGCGGCGTGAGCCGCGCCGGCCACGGTCAGCGTTGCAGAAATGGCCAAGGCAGCCACGAAGCGGATTTGAGTCGAGGTGCGGGGGGTCATGTCATACCTCCTGAAGGTGAAAAGGATTCAGAACGCCATCACGTGAGCCACGGACTAGAACCCGCGACACCGTGATTAAACCACCGTTTGGGGCGTAAGGCACTGCAAATTTGCGTGAATAATTCTCGATTTTACGCAAGAACGGCGGTACCATGCAGCCATGTCTTCGCCCCTGAAGATCGGTATCCTGGCACCGCGCGACCCCGGCTATGTCGAGGCCCTGAGGATGGGCATCCGCGACTATGCCCGGCCGCACCACCCCTGGGTCTTCCGCAACGCCAACCCGATCGTGGCCAGCGTGCGCGATTTCGTATCGTGGGGCGTTCGGGGCCTGATCGTCTTCGGCAATTCGTCGGACCTCAACCAGGCGGTGATCGACACCGGCCTCCCGGCCGTGAACGTCTCGGCCTACCTCGCCTCGCCGGGGATCCCCAGCGTGGTGCCCGACAACCACGCGGTCGGCCGGATGGCCGCCGAACACCTGCTCGAACGTGGTTTCGACCACCTCGGCTACCTGTCCACCCACGACAACCATTACGCGGCCCAGCGGCAAGCAGGCTTCGCGGCGAGAGCCCGACAACACGGGCTGGATTGCCACACCTTCACACCCCCCACCCCCGCTTCGAGCA
>CAZTLX010000354.1:0-2027 GCA_964614575.1 uncultured Phycisphaeraceae bacterium
CCGAGCTCAAGGAGAAGAAGGCCCGCGTCGAAGACGCGCTGCACGCCACGCGGGCGGCCGTCGAAGAGGGCATCGTGCCCGGCGGCGGCGTCAGCTTCCTCCGCGCGATCGCGGCCCTCGACAAGGTCAAGACCAACAGCGAGGACGAGGCGATCGGCGTCGGCGTCGTGAAGTCGGCGCTGCACGTGCCGCTGCGGACCATCGCCGACAACGCCGGCGAACGCGGCAGCGTCGTCGTCGGCAAGGTCGCCGAGGGCAAGGGCAGCTTCGGGTTCGACGCCCTGAAGCTCGAATACTGCGACCTGATCGAACGCGGCATCATCACCCCCGCCAAGGTCGATCGCACCGCCCTGGAAAACGCCTCCTCCGTCGCCACCCTCCTGCTGACCTGCGACTGCACCGTCACCGAAGCCCCCAAGGATGAAGAACCCGCCGGCCACGGCGCCCCCGGCATGGGTGGCGGCATGGGTGGCATGGGCGGCATGGGTGGCATGGGCGGCATGGGCGGCATGGGCGGCATGCCCGGCATGATGTAACGATCCCGAGGCAGGTGGACTTAAGTCCACCTGCCTAACCCTTAATCTTCAAGTTTAAATCTTGCGCATCCCCCCACACGAACGGCCGGAGTCACCCGATGAAATTCCGCATCGTCATTGAACAGGATGAAGACGGCAAGTTCATCGCTTCGTGCCCGACGCTCCCCGGCTGCTGGAGCCAGGGCGACACCCGTGATGAAGCGCGGCAGAACATCGCGGAAGCCATGACGGGCTATCTCGACAGCCTGAAGAAGCATGGCGACCCGATCCCGCCGCCGATCAATGAAGACGTCATCGACATCGATGTGGAAAGGGTCGCCTGACATGGCCAGACTGCCGGTCGTATCAGGTGCGGAGGCCGTCAAGGCATTTGAAAAAATCGGCTACGAGTTCAGCCACCAGAAAGGAAGCCACATGATCCTCCGTCGCAGAGAGCCGCCCCATCGGCACCTGTCCGTCCCCAACCACAAGGAGTTGGCGAAGGGATTGTTGCGGGGGTTGATCCGTGACGCGGGATTAACCAGCGATCAGTTCATCGAGTTGCTTTAAGTTTTACCTACACCCTCAAACTGTTTTCACCATCGGAGATCATCACCATGGCCACCGCAACCAAGACCAAGAAAGCCACCGCCGTCCGCCCGCTCGATGACCGCGTGCTCATCAAGCCCAAGGAAGCCGAGACCAAGACCGCTTCGGGCATCTACCTGCCCGAAGGCGCCAAGGAAAAGCCGCAGATGGGCACCGTCGTGGCCGTCGGCCCCGGCAAGCTCAACGACGACGGCTCCCGCGCCACCCTCTCGGTCAAGAAGGGCGACACCGTGCTCTACGGCAAGTACGCCGGCACCGAGATCGATATCGACGACGACGAACACATGATCATGCGCGAGAGCGAGCTGCTCGGCGTGATCGAGAAGTAAACCCCCACAAGCCCACCGCTGCGAGCGCAGCGAGTTGCGGTGGGGTATCCGCGCTTGATCTAAAACACGAACACACAACCCAGAGGTGAATCCACCATGTCCACCAAACAAATGATCTTCGACACCGAGGCACGGGCCGAGCTCAAGAAGGGGCTCGACAAGCTGGCCGCGGCCGTCAAAGTAACGATGGGCCCGACCGGGCGCAACGTCGTGATGCAGAAATCGTTCGGCGGCCCGTCCGTGACCAAGGACGGCGTGTCGGTCGCCAAGGAAGTCGAGATCGCCGAGCCCTTCCAGAACATGGGCGCCAAGATGGTCGTCGAGGTCGCCAAGAAGACCTCCGACAAGGCCGGCGACGGCACGACCACCGCGACCGTGCTCGCCCAGGCGATCTTCAACGAGGGCCTGCGCCACATCACGGCGGGGGCGAACCCGATGGCGATCCAGCGCGGCATCAACGCCGCCGCCGAAGCCGCCTGTGACGCCGTCCAGCAGGCCGCCATCAAGTGCAAGGGAAAGGACGACTACCGCAAGGTCGCCACCGTCTCGGCCAACCACGACACCGAGATCGGCG
>CAZTLX010000355.1:0-2023 GCA_964614575.1 uncultured Phycisphaeraceae bacterium
AGACCACGAGCCGCAATCCGCGCTACACCGTCGGCACGGTGACGGAGATTTACGACTACCTGCGCCTGCTCTTCGCCCGCGTCGGCTCGCCGCGCTGCTGGCACGTCGATGAGAAGGGCAAGACCTGCGGCCACGAGATCAGCTCGCAATCCGCCACCCAGATCGTGGACCATGTGATGTCGCTCCCGGGGGGCGCGAAGCTGATGATCCTCGCGCCGGTCATCCGCGGCAAGAAGGGCCACCACCGCGAGGTGTTCGAGGCGATGGTCAAGCAGGGCTTCGTCCGCGCCCGCGTCGATGGCGAGGTCATGGACCTGCGCCAGCTTTCTTCCGGAGCGGGCACGCCGTTTACCACCAAGACCCAGCGCTATCAGCAGCACACCATCGAGGCGGTGGTGGACCGCGTGGTCGTCAAGGGTGCTGGGAACGGGGATCAGGGACCAGGGGAAGAGATCGACGCGCTGCGGCAGCGCGTCGCCGACTCGGTGGAGCTGTCCCTCAAGCTCGCGGACGGGTTGGTGGTCATCGCGGCCCAGGACGCGCAGGGCGTATGGCAGGACACCTTGTTCAGCGAGAACTACGCCTGCCCCATCCACCCCGAGTGCTCGCTGGAGGACCTGGAGCCCCGGCTGTTCTCGTTCAACTCGCCCTTCGGCGCGTGCCCTCAGTGCCACGGCCTGGGCGTCGTCTTCGAGTTCGATGAGGACCTGATCGTCACCGACCCCGACCGCTCGCTCAGCGAAGGCGCGATCGAGCCCTGGCGCTACGGCGGGAGGCGGATGAAGATTTTCTACAACCGCCTGATCCGCAAGTTCTGCGAACACTTCGATGCGGACGCGGACACGCCTTACCGCAAGCTGACCAAGACCGCGCGGCGGGTCCTCATGCAGGGCACCACGCCGCGCGACCAGAAGAAGTACGGCAGCCACTTCGAGGGCGTCATCCCCAACCTGCACCGCCGGCTGCAGAACGCCGAGGACACCAGCCAGCCGCACTGGCTGAGCCAGTACCTCAGCGAATCGCCCTGCGAGACGTGCCGCGGTGCCCGGCTGCGTCACGAAGCGCTGCACGTGTTCATCACCGGCGGCGACCCGCCCCGCGAACACCACATGCAGGACATCGTCTCGATGACGATCGAGCAGGCGGTCGCGTTTTTTGAAACGATCAAGCTCAACAAAGAACAACGCCAGATCGCCGAGCCGATCCTCAAGGAGGTCCGCGCCCGGCTGGGCTTCATGCTCAGCGTCGGGCTCGGTTATCTGAATCTGAACCGCACCACCGGCACGCTCTCCGGCGGCGAGGCGCAGCGCATCCGCCTCGCGACGCAGGTCGGCTCGGGGCTGGTCGGCTGCTGCTATGTGCTCGATGAGCCGACCATCGGCCTGCACCAGCGCGACAACGACCGCCTCATCAAAACCCTCCGCCACCTCACCGATATCGGCAACACCGTCCTGGTCGTCGAGCACGACGAAGACACCATCCGCGCGGCCGACCACCTCATCGACATCGGCCCCGGCCCCGGACGCCACGGCGGGCGCGTCGTCGCCCAGGGCACGCTCGATGAAGTCATCGCCGACGAACAATCCCTCACCGGCCAATACCTCGGCAAGCGGATCGAGATCGCGGTGCCCGAGAAACGCCGCACGCTCGACCACGACAAAGCGTTGGTCGTCAAGGGCGCGAAACAGAACAACCTGCAGAACCTCGACGTGACGTTCCCGCTGGGCGGGATCGTCTGCGTCACCGGCGTCTCGGGCAGCGGCAAATCCACGCTGGTCAACCATATCCTCCTGCGGGCCGCCAAGCGGCAGTTGCTCGGCTCCCGCGTCAAGCCCGGCGCGCACGAGCGGCTCAACGGCGTGGGGAATATCGACCGCATCATCGAGGTCGATCAGTCGCCCATCGGCCGCACACCCCGCTCCAACCCCGCGACCTACACCGGCGTCTTCGACAGCATCCGCTCGCTTTTTACGAAAACGAAAGAGGCCAAGGTCCGCGGTTATAAGCCCGGCCGCTTCAGCTT
>CAZTLX010000356.1:0-2015 GCA_964614575.1 uncultured Phycisphaeraceae bacterium
ACGACCCGGCTGCCCTGCGCTGGCTGAACGCGCTGACCGGCTATGTCACCGATGATCCCGCACGGCTTCTGGTGCGCGACATGGTGCCGATCTACGGCTTCTACTTCGCCGGCGGCTATTACCCCAAGGGCGGCTCGGGCCGGATGGCCGAGGCGCTGGTCGGCGCCATCGAGGCGCGTGGCGGGCGGGTGCATCTGCGCCAGACCGTGACCCGGGTGCTGGTCGAGGGGGGCGCGGCGGCGGGCGTCGAGGTGCGCGCCGCGACCGACCCCGAGGGCAAGGCCGCGCGCCGGGTGCGTGCCCGCGCCGTGGTCTGCAACGCCGATCTGGTGGCGCTGGCCGGGGACCTGCTGGCCGGTGCGCCCGATGCGGCCCGGGCTCTGATGCGCCAGACCGGGGCGCTGTCGCCGGCCTGTTCTGCGGTCGGCGTCCATCTGGGGCTGAAGGGCGCGCTCGACCTGCCCCCGGTGATCCATCTCGACGGGCCGGACGGGTTTGCCGCGCTCGTCGTGCCCTCGGCAGTCGATCCCTCGGCCGCGCCACGGGACCACAGCACACTGGAGATCCTCGAACTGCTGCCGACCGGGGCGGCGCGAGGCTGGTTTCCGGACAAGGCCGGTGGGCAGGCCCCCCACTGGCGCGATTGGCGGCGCGACGCGGCCTATCTGGCACGCAAGGCCGCGATGGGCGAGGCGCTGATCGCCCGGGCGCGCGCCGTCATCCCCGATCTCGACACCCGCATCCTCTACCGGGCCGACGCCAGCCCCCTGACCTTCCAGCGCTATGCGCTGACCAGCTCAGGCGCGATCTATGGTACCCATGCCGCGAACGGCCCGGTGCCGGTCAAGACCGCCGTGCCGGGTCTGGTGCTGGCAGGTTCCGCCACCCACGGTGCGGGGATCGAGGCCGTGGTGATCTCGGGCGCCTTCGCCGCCGAGGCGCTACTGCCCGGGCTGCTGGCCCGACCGGCGGACCGGCCCGGTGCAATCGAGGAAAAGCCCACAGACAAGAGGGCCTCATGACCCCGGGATTTCGTAACGCGCTGCGCTGGCTGCATATCGGGCTCGGTGCCGTGATCCTGGGCACTTACGTCTATTCGCCCTGGGCCGATGTCGACGCTTTCCGCGCGCTGGTCCTCTGGGTTGCCTTTCCGGCCCTCGGGCTGAGCGGCCTTGCCCTGTGGCAGTGGAACCGGATCGCGCGGATCTTCGGCCGACGCGGGGCCCCGGGCGCGCGGCGTTGAGCGAAAACAACCTCATTCCCCTGCTCGCTTGGCGCGGCGCTGTTTATGCGCAAGGTCATTGCCAGGGGTGCGGCGCTCCGGAACCCGAGGGACCGGCCGGCAGGCCAACCGTCCCGGGAGAAACGACGGACACTGCGTGTGCCGGGCGTTAAAGCGCAGCGCGGCTGCAGATGCATCCCACCGACATCGCTCACCGCGCCGTGCGAACCGGCTCGGCGGCGACCGGCCCACGGCAATCATAGCGCCATGGCGAAGACGTAGTACTCATCTTCATCAGGGGCGGCCCAGCAAGTGAAACGCGAATATTTACCCGGCGTGTTGCGCGTGGCTTTGTTGCAAAACCAGTGGCAGGCGGTGCCCTGGTATTTGACTACTTCGGTCACGCTGGTGAACAGCGAACTTTTGGCGCAGGGTGGGTTGAAGGTGGAAACCGTTGGCCGAGATTGGACGACGTTGCGTGCGCAGGCGCGTCAGTATCACACGCAGACGGGCAAGTTTTTGTTTTCGATGTCGTTGGGACAGGAATCGGAACTGTCGGTGATGATGCTGGCCGACGGTTTGCCGATGCTGGTCGCCAAGGGAAGTGATCGTTTGCAGGCCAATTTGCTCGACCCGGCGATCGTGGCGATGGTGCCAAGGGGCCGCGGGTGTACGACTGGGCGGCTGGCCGGTTCGGCATACCCCTCGAACACGAACGCGGCCAACGGCAGCGCTGGTTGCTGGTGCGTCACGCCTGATCTTCGTGGCCCGGCTCCAAGATCAGGATGGTTTT
>CAZTLX010000357.1:0-1970 GCA_964614575.1 uncultured Phycisphaeraceae bacterium
TCGCGATCGTTTCCACAACCAGCATCCTGAACTCGGCTCCCGATGATCTCGGAAACACTGTGGACCCCTATGCCAACCAAGGGGGGCCCGATTAGACGCCGATCACCCCTCAGACGGGGTCCTTCTTCCACGCCGATCCACAGGCAAACGCCCTGCTGAAGCTGGCCTCGCTCGGCAACTTGCCAGCCCGCTCCCAGCCGCACAAACGCCGCAATCGTACGTCGATACGCCGCTGATCGACCAAAAGCGTGATCGTCGACAACTCGAACACGACTTTTGCCACGAACGCCCGAGCCAACGACGCCCGACAGGCCAGTGGTCGACCCGCCAGGCCTTCAGACCGCGCCACGAACCACTTGACCCGCGCCATCTCCAAGGCCGCGACCAGCAACCGATGCCGCTCACCCAGGGGCCCCACCGCATCGGTCAAAAAGGAAGGTTTTTGGGAAGCTAATCAGACAGCGGCCGGTTGGCCCCTTTCTGGGCTGTCGATATGCCCAAAACTATTTCTTGAAACCATCATTCCGAAAAGGCATCCCTGCGACGAGTTTTCGGAAAGGACGTCCCTATGCTCGTCGGCTATGCGCGGGTGTCGACACAGGATCAAAATCCAGCCCTCCAGCGCGATGCGTTGACGGGGGCGGGTTGTGAGAGGTTGTTCGTCGAGAAGGCCTCGGGGGCGCAGCGGGAGCGGCCGGCGTTGTGCGAGGCGCTGGCGTTCATGCGGGCGGAGGACACGCTGGTGGTATGGCGGCTCGATCGGCTGGCGCGGTCGATCAAGCAGCTGATCGAGACGGTCGAGGACCTCGAGGGGCGCGGTATCGGCTTGCGCTCGCTGACCGAGGCGGTCGATACCACAACCTCCGGCGGCAAGCTGGTCTTTCACATTTTCGCGGCCTTGGCCGAGTTCGAGCGGTCGATCATTCGCGAGCGCACTATGGCGGGCCTTGCCGCTGCACGGGCGCGGGGCCGGACCGGCGGCCGGCCGCCGGCGCTGAGCGATGCCGATATTGCTGCGGCCAGGGCGCTGCTGGCCGATCCGACGATCACAACTAAGCAGGTAGCCGAGCGGCTGGGTGTGTCACTGTCGACGCTCTATCGCCATCTACCGGCAGCCCGCGCCACGATCACGCGAGGTGAAGCGGCGTAAGGGGCGCCAGACTGCGCCATGCCGAAGGCACAGACGCGCCCGGTGATCCTGGCTCCAACCAGCCGTCGCCGTCTGCGCCTTCGGCATCTGCCGCAGCACGGGGAACAGCAACTGCGGTGGCGCGTTTCCAGCATCCTCAATCAGCTGTTGGAACTAACTTGGCACTCGGTCGGCTCCACCTACTTCATCGACAGCGGCGTGCTGAAGACGATCTGACCACGAGCCCACCCAGACCGCGCCCGGGCGATCTTCTCGACCGCCATTGACCCGCAGTCCATCCCGTAGTCGGGCCACCACCGCCCGACGGTGGTACAAGTCCTGCTACCCCGTCGTGAAACGGTCAGGCGAGGGCCCGCTCAAGGGAGGCGATCAGCCGGTCCACCTCGTCGAGCGTGTTGTAGTGGACCATCGAGGCGCGGACGACGCCGTTGCCCTCGGCGAGGCCCAGCGTCTCGACCAGCCGCCGGGAGGCGAAGTCGCCGTAGCGGATGCCGATCGCCGCCGCATCGGCGGCGCGCACGATTTCGGCGGAGTCGCGCGCTTCCGCCTTGAAGCTCAGCGTCGGCACACGAAGATGCCGGTCAGCGGTGCGGCTGCCGACGACGCGGATGTCGTTGCGGCTGCCCAGGAAGTCGAGCAGCCGGGCGCTCAACGCCTCCTCATGGTGGGCGATGTCGGCGAAGGCGCTTTGGATCGCCGCGTGGTCGCCGCTGCCGCCACCGAGCCGGTCAAGATAGTCGACGATCGCGGTGCAGCCCCAGGCCAGCTCACTGCTGTCCGGTTAACTGATGTGGCGACGCTCTGAACGCCACGGACGGCG
>CAZTLX010000358.1:0-1862 GCA_964614575.1 uncultured Phycisphaeraceae bacterium
CGAATAATAGGAGCGCCAGCGATGGCAAGTACCTGCTGCTTGCTGCCAAGAAGCTCGACGATTTTGCTACCTTCGAGATCGGGATTGACACGGCCAACACGTATCACATCATGCTGCAAACCATTGCCCAGACCGATCGCGGTAAGCTGCGGCTCGAAATCGACGGCAAGCCCGTCGGCGAACCACAACCACTGGCCGACCGCCTGATTTTCGGCGAAGCGGACCTGCAACCCGGCCGCCACCGCCTGACCATCCGGTTTGTCGAGGGTGACCCCGAAGTCAAAATCCGCATGGACCGTATCGAGTTAAAGTAGACACGTGATGGCCGCAACGGGCGGACTCCGGGCGGATGCCGTTTCACCACGAACATCGCTGGGGTGTGCGCGGCTCCGTACCGGTCGGGCTGGCCTTCGAAGAAGTTCACTTGGCGATGATACGCCCCCGTTTGACACCAGCCCGATGAGGAAGCTTGGGTTATGGATTGGTCCGGCCGACGTAAAGTGGAAATCGGCTTGGTGTGGCCGAGCGAGGAAGTTCGCGCCACTCATGACCATCGTATTCGCGCACCACAACGCGATTCTCCGGCTGTCCGTTGAAAACAAAGAACATCGAGAGGTCCCCCTCATTAATGACGGCTGGGGTTTGGCCTTGGTCGGTATGAAGCAGGTAGTGGAACAGGCCAAGCACCTCCGTGCGGGCACCGGGTCCGTTGTGCAGCACGGTGATCGGCGGCTTTCCCACCTCGTCTTTGAAGCCCAGGACCCAGATGAGTCCGCCATGGTTCTCGAGGATCGGATCGATACCGAACTCGCAGTTGAGCTGCCGGGCGTAGAGTGTGCCGCCGCGGTTGATAGTGGGCTCGGCGTTGACATCTTCAAGAAAGATCGCGCCCGTGCCGCGCGGGGTATTGTAGAGATTGGTATCGGACGCCGTGTGATTGAACCCGCCGGGGTGGCCGATCGTCGCGTACCGCACGACCAGCTCGCGGGAGCTGTTCTGCTCCACCCTTCCGTTCATCCAGAACTGCTCGAGGATTACGGGGGCCGGCCCGTCGTCGATGCGGAACATCGTCGTCGCCGGGTCCAGACCGGCGACTGGCTTGATCTCCGCGCCGCATCCGACGATCTTTTGCACGTTGCCTCTAACCACGATCGTCTTGTCGTAGGTGTAGTGCCGAGGATTGCTGTCGCTGCGGTTGGGCAGGTACACGATGGTTTTGTCGCTATCGATGGTGGCGTCGATCGCGGCCTGGATCGCATCGGCATCGTGGCCCTCCACTCGTACCCACAGATCGAAGTTGTTGGTGTGATAGGCCGGGGTCTCGCGGACAGGCAGGTCGAGCGATCGAAGTGAGCCGGGGTCGGCATCACCGGCGGTCAGAGGCGGGTGGGAAGCGAACTCTTCGATCCGCCTTGTTGCGATCCGGGCGGGGCTCGCGCCGATCCAATCGATAGCGTACGGATAGCCTGCGACTTCCACATTGCGCACAAAGAGTTGGCCCTTGCCCAGGATCGCCGATGCGTCGCTGCCGCCGCCGCTGAGTTGGCTGTCGATGAGCAGGAACGAGCCTTGGTCCCCGCTCGTGAGGGCTGGGACGCTGTTCTCGCTGACCAGCCCGCGTATGAACGCTGCGTTGCGCTGGTTCTCGATGCCCGCCCGGCGCTGCCCACGCAGGACCAGATGCTCGAACGTCATGCCGTACTGCATATGATCCAGCATCTGCACGCCCACATCGAACCCGATGATCTGGACGCGGCTGACTAGCGCCGGCCCGGGCCAATCGCGGTTGAGGGTGATCCCCGCCGCCCCAGCCAGATCGGGATCGGTACTGCGGATGGTCATGTCGGCGATCGCGCCGGTGT
>CAZTLX010000359.1:0-1862 GCA_964614575.1 uncultured Phycisphaeraceae bacterium
ATGTGATGCGCCCCCCAGCCGCGCAGGCCGTAATGTTTCGCGGCCGTGTCCCGCCCCGCGGGCACCAGCGTCTGCTTCATCCAGTCGAACAGCGGCGTGTGGCACTCGGCGAGGTTGGCCGCGCCCGCCGGCCAGTAGTTCATCTGCAGGTTGATGTTGATGTGCAGGTCGCTGTTCCAAGGCGGCTGCAGGCTCGGGTTCCAGATGCCCTGCAGGTTGGCCGGCAGCGTGCCCGGCCGCGAGCTGGCGATCATCAGGTACCGGCCGAAGTGGAAGTACAGCCCCGCGAGGCCGGGGTCGTCCGCGCCGTCCTTGACGCGCTGCAGCCGCTGGTCGGTCGGCAGTGCGGCAAGGTCGTCGGGCGTGCCGTCTAACGACACGGCACACCGCCGATACCACCGCTGATGCTCGGCGATATGGTCGGCTTTGAGCTGTTCGTACGGCTTCGCCAGCGCTTCGTTGAGCTCGGCCGCGGCGACCGTGACATAATCTTCATCGCGGTAATCGGTCGCGCAAGTGACCAGCAGCGTGATCTGGTGGCACCCCCGCAAGCACAGCCGATCCGCGGAGGCGCTCACCTCGCCGCCCTCGGCGAGGACTTTGACCAGCGCATGAAACCGGGTGCCCTCGGCCCCGGCCTGCCCGCGGACCCGCAGCGTGTCGTTGCCCTCGGCCCGCACGCGTGCTCCCTCGCCCCGTTCAAACAACACGACGCCGTTTAGGCCCGCGGCCTGGTCGGCGGACCAGCGATAGACCACCACCTGGTCCGCCGCGGAAACAAACGCCTCGCGGTGGTGCGTCACGCCCTGCGCTTCGTACCGGGATTGCGCGACGGCGGTGTCGAGGTCCAGCGAGCGCACATAGTTTCGCGCAGCGTCGGGTTTGGCAGAGGGGTCGTGCAGGATCAGTTCGCCCAGTGTCTGATACGGCTGCAGGCGGTTGGGCGCGCCCATCATCGCCGCCTCGGCCAGCAGCATCGCCTCGATGGGTTTGCCCGTCACCAGCAAGCGGCGCATCTCGGCCAGATTCTCCCGGGCGGCGGGGTGGTTGCGGTCGCCGGTCTGCCGGGCCCAGATCGAGTCTTCGTTGAGGATCAGGCGGTCCGAGCCGGGCGATCCGAAAAACATCGCGCCCAGCCGCCCGTTGCCCAGCGGGTAGGCGTGGTCCCAGCGGTGAGTAGGGCGGGTATGGTGGATGCGGTGTGCGACGGCGGGTCGTGACATGGTTGGGGCTTTCGGCGTAAATCTGGGCATGGTGGAATAAGTCGTTGGGGTGATATCGCGATCGTCGCGGCAATGCAAGAGGGTCGCGGATGGCAGGCGGTATCGGACCGTCTGCCAATGTCGCAGAGCCGGGATTACCGATAACCGCCTTGAGGCTCCCAGAGGCGGAAATGACCGATGGATAGATGGTGGCACCGCACTTGCGTGGATTATGCGTGGGACGGTTTGCGGTAACGCCCGGCAGGTCAGATAATTCATCCGCGGGGCCTGCCGATGGATCGAACCCGCGCTACGATATCGCAGGGGCAAAATGATTCGCCCAACCCCCAAGGAATGGGACAACACACATGTTTGAACGATTTACCGACCGAGCCCGCAAAGTGATGGCGCTGGCCAACCAGGAGGCCCAGCGCTTTAACCACGAATACATCGGCACCGAGCACATCCTGCTCGGGCTGGTGAAGGAAGGCTCGGGCGTCGGCGCCAACGTCCTCAAGAACCTGGATGTGGACCTGCGCAAGGTCCGCCTCGAAGTCGAGAAGCTGGTCAAGTCCGGCCCCGACATGGTCACCATGGGCAAGCTGCCGCAGACGCCGCGCGCCAAGAAGGTGATCGAGTACGCCATCGAAGAGGCCCGCA
>CAZTLX010000360.1:0-1831 GCA_964614575.1 uncultured Phycisphaeraceae bacterium
CAGCACCCGCTCACCGAGCGCGATCCGGATGCGGCCGACGCCGGCGGCGCGGAGCTGCCGGGCGGCGGCGGCGGCGGCGTGCGCGAGGGTCGGTCCGTCGAGCCGATCCGTCGCGCCCAGGCCCACCAGCAGGATGCGTGACGCCGGCGAAGCCTTGGCCCGGGGGTAGAGGGTGATGATGGCGTTGGCGTCGAGCGTGGCTTCGGGGCGGCGCAGGGCTTGGGCGATGTTGCCGTCGGTGGCGCGGTCCCAGGCCGCGATGGGCTTGGGCAGGGCATCGGGCCGGGTCTGGCGGTCCAGGAACAGCAGCAGGGCCTCGGCGGGGGCGGGTTCGGCGGAGCGGTCGGCGCGGATATCGGTCGGGTCGGGCATGGGGGTAGGGTAGCAGGGCGGCTCGAATCGCACGCAAGGCCCCCACCGCCGGGACCGCGGGGGTGGGCGTGGGGTCCGTGATCGGCAAGCGCAATGGCGGCAGGGGTTTGGGGAGACACCGGGCGGGCGGATTATTTTGACACTTTTCGCGGTCGGTGTTAGTTTTCGCTACGATACAGCGGACCTTGGTTGGCCGATCGATTCGCGGGCCGCTGCCCCTTTATCTCCCGAATGCCTGCCGGAGTATCTGCCGGATGCCTCATCGCCGCTCATTTGTCATCCTGGCGTGGTTCGTGGGTCTGTTGGCGGCCGCGCTCGCGGGCCCGGCCACCGCGCAGGATCGTATCCCCCAGGACGCGATCGTCGCGCAGACCGCCTTTAACGATACCCAGCGCCAGGCGATCACCGCTTACGTCAGCCGCTGGGCCGGGGTTCTCAACGAAGCCACGACCAACGAGCAGGTCTTCGATACGCAGGTCTCCGATGCCCGGCAGAAACTGCTCAGCCCCATCCGCACCCCCGGGGCCACCGACTTTTTCAAGAAACGATACTCCGTCGCGGTCAGCGAAGCGATCGCCCCGCTGCTCGATGCCGACCGGTTGATTGTGCGGCTCAACGTGATGATCGTCGTGACCAAGCTCACCGACGACGGCGCGATCGCCTTGGCCGAGAAAGGCATCAAAGACCCCAGCCCCTCGGTCCGCTACTGGGCCGCGAAGGCCACCATCAGCATCGCCGAAACCGTCGACAGCCAGGGCAACCCGATCCTGGATGTGAAGGGCCGTCTGGCGATGCTCCGCGCGCTCGAGGAGGTCGGGACGACCGAAGAATCGACCGAGGTGCTTCAGCAGGTGATGCTGGCGATGTCGGCAATGAACGTGCCCTCGGCGATCGACCGGGTGCTGGACCTGCTCGATGCCCGGCTCAAGTGGCACGTCGATCGGCCATACGAGCCCTATCTCGCCGAATCCGCCGGGCTGCGCGCGGTGTATCAGACCCTGCTGCGGGCCCCGGCCCCGAACCCGGCACAGATCCGCAAACTCGCCCACGTCTCGCACCGTTACATGAATCTGATCTCACGCAACCTCGCCGACGCCGCGGACAAGGCCCAGACCGAGGGCATCGAGAACCCGATCAACCGCGAGCTTGAAATGGACCACGCGGCGATGCTCGAACTGGCCGAATACGCCCTGCAGTATGTCCACAGCGAGATCGGCAGCCAGGAATCCATGCCCATCAGCATCATCCAGAAAATCCCCTTCCGCAACTGGAAAGAGATCAACCTCATCGCCGTCGATGGCTGGGGCAAGGTGCTCAAGGCCCCGCCGCTGAGCTTCACCCCCGGTGACCTGGCGATCGTCCAGAAGTAACCCGCCCCCCCTGCAAGCCCGTCCATGCGCAGCGCAGCGGAGCTTGGACGGGATAAGACTGGATCAACCAACCCACCCACCACGCCCCC
>CAZTLX010000361.1:0-1783 GCA_964614575.1 uncultured Phycisphaeraceae bacterium
CCGGGGATGCTGGACAACAGGGCGGGCAGGTCGATCACGTCACCGTCGGCGATCAGCAGTGGCAGCATGGCGGGGCTCCGGGGAGGGGGGATAGAAAAACTTCCCGCACGCGGTCAGCGCACGGGAAGCGGTCGGCGTGCTGCGCGCCGTTTGGTTGGTCGGTGCATAGGGGTCGGGGCCATGGTGCAGCATCGGACATCCCTGTCCGACGTGCAGCACGCACGCCTACCAGTGTACAGCGGCGAGGGTTAAGATTCAACTTAAATCTTGATGACGATTCGGAGCTTCCAAAAATTATTCTGATTTTCTCGTACTACCCCCTTGACGTGCGTTATCAGAATGATAATATATGGGTGTGGGTCGGGCAGGGAGCCCGGCCGGGAACACCAGACGGGCAACAGCCCAGGAGACTCAAGATGGCAACCGACAAGCAGGTCAACTACGCGATGCACCTTTTGAACAAGGCCGGTTACTCAACCCGCTACATGGACAAGCAGTTCCAAAAGCTGGGCGCGACGATGCGCGAACGGTCGGGCACGGTCCGAAGCTGGCTGGAGAGCATGGAGCGCCCCCGGATCAGCCAGTTGATCGATCAGCTCAAATAACCTTTGCCAGCCGCGCCTCGCCGGGCGTAGCTGGCTTTGCCGGGCAGATACCCGGCCAACACACCAAGACGGGCCACAGGCCCAGGAGCAACCAAGATGACAGATCAAGCAAGCAAGCCGTGCGGATGTCGGGCCCCCCGACCACAGTGGAGCGAGCCCGAGGAGGCGACAATCCACAACAGAGTCGTCGGCTGGCAATGCCGGTATATGGCCCCCATGAATGGCGTCCCGCTGAGCGTGCGGAAGTTTGCGACGCGAGAAGCAGCCCAAGCGTTTTACGATCGGGAAATGGCTCTCGATGCCGTGACGCGAGAATAACGCCCATGCCTGACCGCCGCCCCCTCACAACCCGAGTCGCTGCGCTCAACGCGGACCCGAGTCCGCGAGATCGACCCCGCCGCCCCCGGAAGTGGGGACGGAGGCGGCGAGGTCCGGGCCTGCCTCGACGATCCCGACTGGCTGGAACTGGTCGGCTCATCGGCCGCGGTCGCGCGGGTCCGGGTCCGAGACGGTGCGGTGCGGATCGATGCGGGCGATCTGGCCGACCCAGACAACCTGGCCCGCGTCAGGCGGGCGATCGAGGAATCGTTGAAGGAGATGACGTGACGGACCACACCAAACAACTCATCCATGCTGCCGCGCGCGGAGTTTGGGAAGCGAAGGAGGCGGCAGAGGCCGACGGCGATACCACGACCGCTGGCGAGCTTTGGCGGCTGTGCGATCTGGTCCGGGCGACGATTGACCCGGACCTGCGCCCCGTGCGCCGCCACACCGGCAAGAACCTCTCCCGCCTGATCCGTCGAGCCCTCAAACGCTGCCAGATCACCCAGGCCGATCTGGCCCGACGCATGGGTACATCGCCCCAGACCGTCTCGGCACTGCTCGCCGGCTCACGGCCCATCACCGACGAATCCCTGTGCAGGATCGCCGAGGCGCTGGTCGGGCACGATTTCGTCAGGGCCGATCTGGTTCGGGTGATCGAACAGGCGGGGATGCAGCGGGTCGGGGCCGAAAACCGCGTGCATGTAATCAGGTCCGATACCCCTTCCGCCTTCGATCCGGCGGAAGCGCTGGAGGCTGACGCAGTACCCTAAGCAGCCGGTAGGCCGTCACGGTGGTGCAGTCCGCCTCCCGCTTGAGCACCTTGTACACGCTCTGGTACGCGACTCCGCTGCATT
>CAZTLX010000362.1:0-1727 GCA_964614575.1 uncultured Phycisphaeraceae bacterium
CGTCGCAATCATGGAACGCGGCGTCGAAATCATGGCTGATCAGCCGGCGGACCTTGAGCGCCTTGTTGTAGTACGCGTCGTAGTAGCCCGAGGACAGGGCATAGGTGCCGAGCATGATGCGGCGTTTGACCTCGTCGCCGAAGCCCTCGGAGCGGCTGGCGGCATAGAGGTCGATCAAATCGTCGGCGTCCTTGGCGCGGTGGCCGAAGTGGATGCCGTCGTACCGCGCGAGGTTCGAGGACGCCTCGGCGGGGGCGACGATGTAGTACACCGGGATGCCGTAGTCGGTGTGCGGCAGGTCGACCTCGACGATCTCGGCTCCGGCGTCGCGGTAGATCGCGATGGCCTCCTCGGTGGCTTTGGTGACGGCCGGGTCGTTGGCGCCTTCGAGCAGGTACTGCTTCGCGATACCGATGCGCAGCACCGCGCCTTTGGCCACCGCCGGCGCGTCCACGTCCGCCAGGTCGGCGGGCACGTGGACATCCGCGCAGGTCGAATCCAGCGGGTCGTGGCCCATCATGACCGAGAGCAGCAGGGCGGTGTCGGCGACGGTGCGGGTAAACGGGCCGATCTGATCGAGCGACGAGGCGAACGCGACCAGCCCCCAGCGCGAGATGCGGCCGTAGGTCGGCTTCATCCCCACCACGCCGCACAGCGCCGCGGGCTGGCGGATCGACCCGCCGGTGTCGGTGCCCAACGACGCGGCACAGAAGTCGGCCGCCATCGCCGCCGCCGAACCGCCGGATGAACCGCCGGGCACACGCGCCGTGTCCCAGGGGTTATAGACCGGGCCGTTGGCGCAGTTCTCGCACGACGAGCCCATCGCGAACTCGTCCATCTTCGTTTTGCCCAGGATCACCGCCCCCGCGTCCTCCAGCCGCTGCACCGCGGTCGCGGTGAAGGGCGAGCGGTAGCCCCTGAGCATCTTCGACGAGCAGGTCGTGTGGCCGTAGTCCGTACACAGCACATCTTTGATCGCGATCGGCACCCCCGCCAACGGGCCGCTCACCTCGCCGGCATCGACTTGCGTTGCCCGCTGCAGCGCCCGCTCGGCATAGACCTCCGCGAACGCCTGCAAGGTGCCGTCGTGCGCTTCGATGCGGTCGAGGTAAGCGCGCGTCGCGTCCGCGGCCTTGAGCTGGCCACCGGCGATCGCGTCGCGCAGCTCGGTCAATGTGGTTTGCGTCGGGTCCATGCGGTTTATGCGTTCCCCCCGTCGCCGAGGACCTTGGGCACCTTGAAAAACCCGTCGCCCGCGTCCGGCGCGTTGGCCAGCGCCACCTCGATCGGCAGGCCGGGCTGCTCCACATCCTCGCGCAGCACGTTGGTCAGGTCCAGCGGGTGGGCCATCGGTTCCACGCCCTCGACATCCAGTTCGTTGAGCCTGGCGATGTGCCCGAGGATCGCGCCCAACTGCTGCGTGAAGTGCGGCACCTGCGCGTCGGTCAGCTTCAGCCGGCTGAGTTTGGCCACGTGACGGACCTCGGCTTCGGTGATCGAATGGCTCATGGCGTCACAGGGTACAGGGATCGGGGATCAGGGACCAGATCGAACCGGTCACGAGGCGGTAAGATAACCGCAGTTGGCTTAACCTGATCCCCGATCCCTAATCCCTGGTCCCCGGACCCCGACCCTATGCCCGACGCCAAACTCCTCGCGTGCTTCGATAACCCCAACCCCGGTCGGCCGTACACGATTGAGCACGTGGCCGAGGAGTTCACCTCCGT
>CAZTLX010000363.1:0-1708 GCA_964614575.1 uncultured Phycisphaeraceae bacterium
GGACCCAGAGCGTGCCGCCATCGTTGACCGCACGGTCCTGCGGGCCGGGGCCGGTCTCGGGGTTCCATTGTCGGATCCAGACCTGCTGCGGGCCTTTGATGCGCGGGAACACGCGGGCGTCATCGAAGAACGCCTTGCCCCCGGTGACGGTGTTGAAGTAGTAGCCCGCGCTGCCGTGGCGGAAGACGAGGGTGTTATCTGCGGCGTGGATGATCCCGCCGCGGTACTGGTGCTGGTGCCAGCGCATCGGTTGGATACGCAGCCCTTCGAGAATGACCAGCGGCTGGCCGGGATTGATGCGCAGGACCGGGTCGCCCCGCTTGTCGAACTCGCCGTAGCTGCGCAGCCCGGCCCAGAACCCGATCACGCGGCGGACCGACCCGCCCACCTGAAGCTGGGCGCTGATGCGGTAATCGCCCCGCGGCAGATAGACGGTGGACTGGCCCGCGGCGGCGGCGGCATCGAGGGCACGCTGGATCGCCTCGGTGTCGTCGGTCTCGTCGCCGGGCGTCGCGCCGTGCGTCACGACGTTGACCCAGTTGGCGAAGTTGTCGTCGGCGTCCCAGGGCAGGTCCGGCGCGTCCTCGACGGGGAGGTTGAGCGATACCGCGGGCTGGCCGGTGCGGGGCGCGATCGCGCGCGGCAGCGCCAGCTCTTCAATCTGCGGGCCGACGTCCTCGTGCCCGGTGGCGCGCAGCGCGGTGGCGTATCCGGCGGTGGTGACGTTGCGCACGAACAGCACGCCGCCGTCCTCGTTGATGATGGCGGGCTGATTGCCGCCGCCGCCGCGCAGGTCGGCGTCGATCAAGGTCGTGGTCGAGGTCGGCCCGTTGCGCACGGCGGGGACGGCGTTGTCGCTGCGCAGCCCCCGCACCGCGATGACGTTGCGGTCGTTGTCGAGGCCCAGCACGCGTTGGCCCCGCAGCGTGAGGTGCTCGAACGTCATGCCGTACTGATCCGCGGAGAGGCGGACGGCGTAGTCGAACCCGACGATCTCGGTGCGGCGGACCATGGCCGGCCCCGGCCAGGCCTCGCTCATATCAAGTGCGACGACGCCGACGCGCTCGGGATCGCCGCTGACGATGCGCACGTCCTCGACGACGCCGCCGTTGTTGGAGATGTAGCGCATGGCGATCGCGCCGGGGTTGCCCCGGCCGGTGTCGAGCGTGAGGTCGCAGAACGAGTAATCGAACGCCATGTTGCCCTTCTTGGTGAGGATCATCTGCCGGGGCTGGTCAGGGTCGCCGAAGCCCGGGGCGTGGTCGGCTAGGCGGATGATGGTCTTGTCGCGGTGCTGGCCCTGGAAGCGGGACCAACGCACGCAGTCGATGACCTGGCCGGTCTTGTTGCCCTGCTCATCGAGCGCTGCGCGTCCCGGCCGGAACACCAGCGTGTCGGAGATGAGGTAGGTGCCCGCGGGGAACCAGAGCGTCTGCCGTTCGTCCATCGCTTCCATGGCGCTCTGGATCGCGGCGGTGTCGTCGGTCATGCCGTCGCCCGTCGCGCCGAAGTCGCGCACGTTCAGTGTCCCGGTGTCGGGCGGGTAGAAGATGTCCTGGGCATGGGCTAGCGTCTCACACGCCGGGATCAGCAGCAGCATGCAGTGGATACGGCGCATGTGTTCTCCTTGGTCAGCGAGCGAGGTCCACCCATACCGGGCTGAGCCAGATGCAGTGGCCGTCGGCCTGTCGGGCGCGGAGGTAGTACC
>CAZTLX010000364.1:0-1701 GCA_964614575.1 uncultured Phycisphaeraceae bacterium
GTCACCGGCGCTGACCGACGGCACCTGGGGCTCGATCCGCCACATGGTCACGGCGGCCGGTGGCGAGGCGGTGTTCTCGCCAAATCGCGCGGACGGCGCGCAAGAGACGTTCCGCCTCAAGGAAGACCTGGTCTTCCGCAATGGCGGCAACACGCAGGCCCGCGCTGACCGCTTCCGTGATCGACTGGACGCGATCTTCTCGCTCGGGGCGGATTACGGGTTCACCGCAACCGCGGTGCCCAGCGTCGCGGGGACCGCGGCCGAAGCGGCGGCGGCTTTTGCGTTGAACCTCGCCGAGTACAGCGACGACGACGGCAATATCAGCGCTTCGCACACCGTGGGCGGTGTCACGTGGTACGGCATGGAAGCCCTGCCCTTCCTGCGTGAGGCCTACTTCCAGGTGGGTTATGAAGACAAGGACACGGTCACCGAGCCTAGCGACTGGGAGCCGGTGAACAACAGCCACGGCCTGGTGGTGGAGATCGCCAATCCGTTTGATCGGCCGATCCGACTCGACCAGGGCGCCGATTCACCGCGCATCCGCATGGTGGTGATCGAGCGCGATAGCGACACGATCGTTGCCGGCAGCGATTACGAGTTCCCGGCCGCGTGGGGTGAGATTGCCCCCTTCGACACCGCGGCACCCGGTCAGCACGTGGTCGCCATCCATTCCGATGGCAGCTTGGCCTTCAACGAAGGGGGTTCCGGGGCGAGCCTGGAGGATGACGTGATTCGAGACGCAACGATCCCCACCGGGTATCGGATCGAAGCGGCGAACGACAACCTGTTGGCGAATATCCCGTTCGATACGCAGTTGGGGGTGGCGCTGCAGGTGCTGAGGCCGGGGGGCAATCCAGCGCTGGACGCGGACTGGATCACGTATGACCGGTTGTTTGCGCACGGCACGGATAGCACCGAGTTCCCGCCACTGATCCCCTACGGCGACGGGACGAACCCCGGCGTGGAGCCGTTTGGTATTGACCAGGCGTACATCCAGAAATCGATCCGTCGCGATGACATGGGCATCAACTTCATCTCGAATCGCAACAAGCAGGTCTTCCCGCGTGAGCCGAACAACCTCACGCCGCCGGTGGATGCCTCCTCCGACTGGCCCTCAGGCGGTTTTGAAGGCGGTATCGGCGCATTCGGTGACGCGGGGAATGCGATCAGCGGCGAGGACCTGACCGACTTCCAGATCCCCATGGCAAATCGTCCGATTTTCTCGGTCGCGGAACTGGGCTGGATGATGCTCTTCGGGTTCAACGACACCGCCTCCGGCGATTTCCCGCAGTTGTTCAGCGGAGCCGATGGCAATAGCGGGATCGATGTGCGACACCGCCATCTCCGTTTCGATGGTGCGGCGAACGCGACGAACGCCGGCGCGGTTTCGATCGATGGCGATACACTCACCTACGCCCATCTGGTGATCGACGAGTTCACCACACTGCACCCCGGCCACGACGGGATCGACAACGACGGTGACGGCACAACCGACGAACCCGATGAGCAGTTTGTCTTTGGCACGATGAACATCAACACCGCGCCGGAGCACATCGCGGCGCTGGCCGCATCCTACCCCGGCACGATTGCTGAGACGCAAGCCCTGGTCCGACAGATTCAGACCAATGGCACGGCTAACCGCGTGCCGGTGCGCAGCATGGGGCAGGTGGTCAGCCGGCTTCAGCCCGGACCCGCCACCTT
>CAZTLX010000365.1:0-1645 GCA_964614575.1 uncultured Phycisphaeraceae bacterium
TCTGCTGCTTGGAACGCTTCTGGCCGCGGGCGCGGCATTTGCCCAGGCGGGGGGCGAGGGCGAGGCGGCGGGCCTGCGGCTGGGTGACCAGGTCACCGTCGGGGGCCAGACCTATTTCGTGACGCAGCGTTACGAGGACGGTCGGCTGATGCTCTCGCCGCCGCTGCCGCCGACGGCATCGCTGGGCGCGTTCATCACACCCGTCGCGGCCGAGGCGTCGAGCCAGCAGAACAGCCGCACGGCCACCAAACTCATCGACGGCTCCGGCTGGGGCGAGAGCTTCCCCGGCAGCGGGGTGTACGAGCACACGAGCAACGTCTATGCCGGTGGTGCCAGCATGTGGAACTCGGCCGGCGGCGACAACAATGCCTGGGTGCGGTTCGACCTGGGCGAAAAGTACCGCGTCAACGGGGCGTACCTCTGGAATTACAACGAGGCCGGCGAGTGGGCCGGCTACGGGATGAAGCAGATCGAGGTGCGCCGATCCGACGATGGCAAGGCCTTTGAGCCGGTCGGGACGTTCGAACTTCAGCGCGCCCCCGGGCGCAGTGACTATCGCGGACAGGCGATCGCGTTTGACCAGGCGGTGGAGGCACGGTTCATCGAGATCCGCGCCAAGTCCAACCATGGAGGCAATCACGTGGGACTGGCGGAGGTGCGTTTTAGCAACGCCGACGAGCAGGCGGAAGTGGCTCGCGTGTGGGCACCGACCTACGAACGTCCGACGCACCCGAAGCTCAAACTCGGCCAGCCGCTGCCCGACGGGGAGAACTTCACCTTCCCGGCGGATGCGCGGGTGGTCGATGTGACCCAGCCGCCCTACAACGCGAAGGGGGATGGGAAGACCGACGACACCGCCGCCATCCAGAAGGCGTTGGACAACCACCCCTCTCAAGGCGTGATCATCTACCTGCCCAACGGCATCTACCGCATCAGCGACACGCTGCGCTGGCCTGGCGACAAGGACCCGCGTGCGTCCAACGCCCAGAAGAACACCGCCCTGTGGGGCCAGAGCCGCCAGGGCACGGTGATCCAACTTCGCGACGCCGCGCCGGGCTTTGAGAACCCACGCAGCAGCAAGGCACTGATCTGGACCGGCCAGGCCCCGGCGCAGCGCTTCGCCAACGAGGTCCACAACCTCACGCTCGACACCGGCGTGGACAACCCCGGTGCCAGCGGCGCGATGTTTATCGCCAACAACCAGGGCGGCATGTACAACGTGTCGATCGTCTCGGGCGACGGCCAAGGCGTGGCGGGGCTGAACCTCGCCTACAGCGACGAGCAAGGCCCGCTGCTGATCAAGAACGTCAGCGTCAAGGGCTTCGACGTGGGCATCAGTGCCGCCCACACGGTCGCCAGCATGACCTTCGAGCACGTCACCATCGAGCAACAAAACGTGGCGGGCTTCCAGAACGACGGCCACCCGGTGAGCATCCGGGGCCTGGTCAGCCGCAACCGTGTCCCTGCCGTGATCCACAACGCCGGGCTGATGGTGCTGATCGACAGCACACTGGAAGGGATCGAAGCGACGGATGCCTCGGCGGCCATCGTCAACAACGGCTCGCTGTTCGTCCGTGACATCAACACCAGCGGTTACGCACATTCACTGAATGACCGGCGGAGCAATACGCGGTTGTCGGAGGCG
>CAZTLX010000366.1:0-1631 GCA_964614575.1 uncultured Phycisphaeraceae bacterium
CACGCGACTCGTGGCTGGCGGTGATGTCGAGGAAGACCAGCTCGTCGGCGCCGGCGGCGTCGTATTGGCGGGCGATCGCGACCGGGTCGCCCGCGTCGCGCAGGCCGACGAAATTCACCCCTTTGACGACGCGGCCGTTCTTCACATCGAGGCACGGGATGACGCGGTGGGTGAGCATGGCTGCGGATTGTAGGGGTTGGGCAAGGCGGCGGGGGCGGGTTTGCGGTATTTCACCCTACAACCCTTGCGGTTTATCAGGCAAATGACGATGAATCTCTCCAGCCCGCTCGCCGGCAACGCCACGGTATCGGACCCTTGGCGTGGTCCGTGTCCTGCCCGGCCGTCATCTTCCCCGAGTGTTCATTATGACTAGCCAACCCCATCGTCCCCGTGCCGCGTTTACGCTGGTGGAGATCCTTGTCGTCATCGTCATCCTCGGCGTGCTCGCGGCGATCGTCATCCCGCAGTTCGCCTCCGCGACCGACGACGCCCGCTACAACGCCTTCATCACCGACTTAAACGCCCTGACCAAGGCGGTCAGCGCGTACGAGAATATCCACGGCCTGCCGCCGGACGGCGCGTCGGGCGTGATGCCCCCCGAGCTGAACATCTATATGTCTGCCGAACGCTACGAGCGGCCGACCGCGCTGGGCGGGGTGTGGGATATCGAGGTCCAGGAGAACGGCGTGGTGCTGGCCGTGGGCGTGCATTTCAACAACGGCAACGACCCCGGCGAAGCGGTGATGTCGCAGATCGACGCGATGATCGACGACGGCGACCTGAGCACCGGCAGCTTCCGCGAGATCGCGGCCAACCGCTACTACAACGTGCTGCGCAACTGAGCGGTGCGCGGCGTGTGGCTTTGGTCCGCAGGCATCTCGACCGAATTCGGCACGCCGCCCGGCACCCCGGCGGCAAGCCTTGCGCTTCACCGCTCGTAACGCGACAAACAGTAATAGAGCTTGCGCAGGCTGATGCCCAGTTCCGCGGCCGCGCGGCGGCGGTGGCCGTCATGCCGCGCCAACGCCGCGTAGATCGCCTCCCGCTCCAGGTCCTCCAGCGTCCGTGCGCTCGCCCCTTCCGAAACCGCTTCCGACACCTCGTCGGTTGATCCCGAGTCGGGGCGCGTATGGGGCCGCGGCGACGGTGTGTCCGCATCTTCCGCGCCGATGCGCTGCGGCTCGTCGAGCCGCGGATCGGGCTTGGAGTCGGGGTCGTGAAGGCGGCGAGCGGCGCGGTCGAGCGCCCGCTCCAGGTCGCCGAGGTGGCAGGGCTTGGTGAGGAAGTCCACGACGTCGAGGCGGATCGCCTGCTGCGCCGCGTCCAGGTCGCCGAAGCCCGTGAGCACGATCACCTGCGTCGCGGGGTGCCGGCGGCGAAGCTCCGCGAACAGGTCCATCCCCGACATCCCCGGCAGGTTGAGATCGACGATCGCCACATCCCGCGGCTGCCGGGCCATCATCCGCAGCGCCTCTTCCGCGCTGGCGGCCCCGGCCACGTCGTGCCCCAGCGACCCGATCGACCGCGCGAGCACGTCGCGCAGCCGGGCCTCGTCATCGATAAGCAGGACGGTGGGCAGGTTCATGGCGATGATGAATGACGAATGGTGAAATCCGAATGACGAATGTGTG
>CAZTLX010000367.1:0-1597 GCA_964614575.1 uncultured Phycisphaeraceae bacterium
CCAGCCAGATCGGGATCGGTACTGCGGATGGTCATGTCGGCGATCGCGCCGGTGTTGCTGGCGAGAAAGTCGATGCCCACCGCCCCCGGATTACCCACGCCGACATCGATCGTAAGATTACGGATACGATGGGCGAATGCCTGGTTGCCACCGCCGCGCGGGTTCTTCGACCTGCCCTCGGAGCCGGTCATCAGCACAGCCCGCGGCTTGTCGGGGTCGCCGAACCCCTCGCACCGGTCCTTGAGCCGCAACACCGTGCCATCGCGGCTCTCGCCGATGAGGGTCATGCCACTGCGCCACCCATCGTGCGCCCCGCCGCGCTCGTCCGATAGCCGGCTGACCAGCGTGTCGCTGACTACATAAGTGCCCGCCGGCAGGTACACCAGCTTCTTGGGCCAGACGCTCAGGGCGTGCTCGATCGCGCGCTGGATCGCGGCGGTGTCGTCGGTGTCGTCATCCGGCGTCGCACCGAAATCGGTAACCACCGCCAGATTAGCGTCGGCGGGGAATCGCAGGCGATCGTCATCCGAGCGGGTTTCGGAGGCCAACAGGATGGGGCAGGCCAATGCCGACATCGTGGCGGCCATAAGGATTGGGTACATCATCAGCTCCGGTTGTCGTTTTTTGCGTCACTTGCCCCGCCAGTATTCCCAGTCGTCATTCCCGGGGTACGGGGAGTTGTTATTGTGGCCCTGGACGCTTAGATGCATGCGATCGTAGGTCCAATTGTGGGCGCTGCCATCGAGGTAGAGGACGTTGATGCCGGAGGAGTGTTGTATGCCAAACAGTTCGCCGGTGGTCCATGTGCCGTTGATCTGGACGTTGTGGTTCCAGAACATCCCGCTGTTCCAGAAGCCCTGGGTCACGGCACGGTCCATGCTCCCATACCAGTAGCCCATCTTTTCGGTCATGATCAGGCGGGCGGAGGGCTTGGTGACGTCTTCGAGGCGGACCTGATTGGCGTAGCGCGGGTTGGCGGGGTAGGCCGCGTCGGCGGCGGTCATGAGACGCCCGTTGCCGAAGTAGCTGGCGCCGCGCTGATCGGATTCGATGAGCCGGTTGCGTCGGACAGACTCGTCATCGGCGGGGCAGATGACGATGGTGCCGGCGGTGTTGATCAGGCCGTTCTTATCCGCCGCCAGACTCCCGCCCAGGTTGTAGCGGACGGACAGGCGGGTGAGCCAGCGTGTGCCCTCGTGGTTTCTAGCGGGGTTGGTGTCGAACCGGCCGCGTGGCAAGTAGCCGTCCTGCTCGGTGGGGAAGATGTTGATCGCGATGCCGATCTGCCGGTTGTTGGATAGGCATCCGGCCTTGCGCGCCGCGTCGCGCGCGCTCTGGAGCGCCGGCAGCAGCAGCGCGATCAGCAGCGCGATGATGGAGATCGACACCAGTAGCTCGATGAGAGTAAAGGCTTGGCGGTGCATGGGGGGCCCCTCAGTCGAGAGTCGCAGGGAAGCGCGTAGATCAAATCCGTCCCGACCCCGTTAAGGGCCGGACGGAGAGGTGTTTCCCATCTATCAGGCCGCGCGATGCCGTCGCCCGCCGAGCATGCACAGTCCTCCAAGCCCCAGCAGCATCAGTGACGCCGGCTCGGGGA
>CAZTLX010000368.1:0-1574 GCA_964614575.1 uncultured Phycisphaeraceae bacterium
TGAGTTCATCGCGTCGCCGGCGGCCGCGGGTTGTCTTGGGTCCACGGGCGGGCCGTCGGCGGCGCATTTCACCCCCCACCCCCTCACCCCGAGGTGAAGCATGGCAACCCTTTATCGTGAGCGCGGCGCATACACCGTCGCGGGCGTTCATCCAGGCGGGCGGCGCTGGCGCGTGCGCACGGGCATCGGCGACAAGACCGCGGCCCGCGGTGTCGCGATCAAGCTCGAGCGCCTGGCAGACTTCAACGCCAACCACCTCTTGCCCGACGAGCCGCTGCGGCGCTGGATCGACCAGATGCCCGGCGAGCTGCGGCAGCGCGTGGCCAAGGCCGGCCTGCTCGAAGACCGGCACCGCCGGCTCGGTGAGCTGGTGCAGGACTTCCGTCAGCACCTGGCCGACCGGGGCAACACCAGCGAGCACGTCGAGAAGACCGTCGGCCGCGTCCGGCGCGTGATCGACGGCATCCCGTGCCGCAAGCTCGCCGACCTCAACGCCGCGGCGGTGCAGCGCTACCTGGCGGATCTGCGCGCGACCAAGCCCGAGCCGGATGAAGGCGACGAGCCGAAGCGCCGGGCGGTGAACCGGGCGGGGGCGAACCGTTACCTGCGGGCGTGCCGGCAGTTCACGCGCTGGCTGGTGCGCGAGGGCGTGGTCGCGGCGGACCCGCTGGCGCACCTGGCCGCGATCGACGAGCGGGCCGAGCGCGTCGGCCGGCGGGCGCTCGAAGTTGATGAGCTGCGGCGCATCATCGACGCGGCCGAGAGTGATGAGCCTCGCTTCGGCGTGGCCGGCCCGGACCGGGCGCTGCTGTATCGCGTGGCCGTCGAGACCGGCCTGCGTGCGAGCGAGCTGCGGAGCCTGCGGCGGTCCAGCTTCAACCTCACGCCAGAAGCCGCCAGCGTCACCGTGCTGGCCGCGCACGCCAAGGCACGCCGAGAGGACACCCTGCCGCTTCGCGAGGCTCTCCGGGAGGTCTGCGCCGCTTCAATGGCGAACCTGATGCCCGACGCCCCGGCGCTGCGGTTGCCGACGGCGTTCAACATGGCCAAGACGATCCGGGCCGACGCGCGACGCGCACGCCTGGCATGGATCGCGGAGGCGGCGACGGAGGCCGAGCAGGAGCGGCGCGAAGCCTCGACGTTTCTCGCCGAGAAAGACGGGGCGGGCCGGCGGCTCGACTTCCACACCCTGCGCCACACCTGCGGCTCGTGGCTGGCCAGCGCGGGCGTCCACCCCAAGCTGATCCAGCGGATCATGCGGCACAGCACGATCAGCCTGACGATGGACCGCTACACGCACGCGTTCGCGGCCGACGAAGCCGCGGCGGTCGAGGCGCTGCCCGACCTGGCGGCGACGCGGCAGCGCCTGCGCGCGACCGGGACCGACGACGTTTCGACATGGGAGCAAAATGGGGAGCGCGCGGCTCGCGTTTCGCTTCCTCCGTCTTCATCGGACCGCGCACCGGCCGAAGCCGGGGCGGTTCACGAATCGCCTTGCGTTGAAGGTGAAAACCGCGATTTCGCGGGAGAAAAAGGCAATGGCGACGACTGGACTCGAACCAGTGACCCAGGGC
>CAZTLX010000369.1:0-1516 GCA_964614575.1 uncultured Phycisphaeraceae bacterium
GGGGTATCGAAACGGGGACGCTCCGGCTCTGTTGCAACCCTCCGAATCCAGGCCAAGCAGACAACATTGAGATATTGTCAAAAGCTGTGGATGAATGTTTGATCAGGCGGCGTGTTGTTTGACTCCGTCGGTGAAGGTGATGCCGGCGATGACGTCGCCGATCAGGTCGTGGCCGTTGAGCCGCCGCCACTTCTTCTGGGCCGACTCGGCGAGTTTGAAGACCATCGTCAGCGTGGCCAGGCGGGAGCCGCAGCCCTTGGTCTTGGCGGTTCGCAAGCGCACCGTGGCGAAGGTGCTTTCGATGGGGTTGGTCGTGCGGATGTGTATCCAGTGCTCGGCCGGGAAGTCGTAGAACCTCAGCAAGGCGTCGCGGTCCTTCGCGAGGCAGGCCGTGGCCTTGGGGTACTTCGGCTCGTAGACCGTGATGAAGTGGTCGAACGCCTCGTTGGCCGCGGCCCGGCCCGGGGCCATCCAGATCTGGTGCAGCTTGTCCTTGGCCTCGGGCTGCAACCGCTTGGGCAGCTTGTCCAGCACGTTGGCGGTCTTGTGCACCCAGCAGCGTTGGACCCGCGTCGTGGAGAACACCTGCGGCAGCGCCTTCCAGAAGCCCAGCGCCCCGTCGCCGATCGCCAGTTCGGGGGCGATCGTGAGGCCGCGCTGCTTTACGTCCAGCAGCAGACTCTTCCACGACTGCTCCGACTCGCGGTAGCCATCCTGCACGGCGATCAGTTCCTTGGTCCCCTCGGCGGTCGCGCCCATCAACACCAGGATACAAGTGCGATCTTCCTCCAGGCGGACGTTGAAGTGGACCCCGTCGGCCCAGACGTAGACGTAACGCTTGTCCGTCAGATCGCGGGCCGACCACCCCCGGTAGTCGGCCTCCCAGGTCTGCTTCAAGCGCACCACCGTCGAGGCCGACAGCCCCGGGCAGCCCGGCCCGAGCAACGCCGCCAGCGCCTCGCCGAAGTCGCCGGTGGACACGCCTTTGAGGTACAGCCAGGGGATCAGCTCCTCGATCGCCCTGGCCTTGCGCAGGTACGGCGGGAGGATCGCCGAGGTGAACCGCTCACGCGCGTGCGGCGGCCGACGGTCATGCACCCGCGGCCGGGTCACCTCCACGGGCCCGATGCCGGTGACCACCGACCGCGGCGGGGCGTGGCCGTTGCGGACCACCTGCCGATGGCCGCGTGCATCGGTGACGTGGGCGTGGTCGTCGATCCATTGCTGCACCTCGGCCTCGACGGCTTGAGCCAGGAGCGTCCGCGCCCCTTGACGGATCACGTCGGTGAGTGGATCGCCCCCGCCCGCAGAATCGCCCCCGGAAGTGGTCGTTGGCGTGGCAAGGGATGGAAAAGCGAACGGTTCGTGGGTAGTCTGACTCATGGTGGCGTACTCCTCGGTGTTCGGGGACGGGCGTGGTAGATCACACCCAAAGTACGCCGCCTTTTTCAATTCGTCATCCACAACATTCAGTCATACCTCCATCCGGGTCGGGCATGTCCAGTAGGCATAGCAC